>JBLMYS010000196.1:0-4041 GCA_050258415.1 Acidobacteriota bacterium
ATGGTAAATGCCGGAATCTTTTTTTCAATATGGGTTTCTACTTCAACTAAGAAGGCGTCAATTCCGTAGGTGGCGCTGGAGAGTATTTTCGAGAGCATGACCTCTATCCCCTCAAATTTGAAGACATGCTCTTACGTTATAAATTTATTCTTTTAATGTCAAACTGAAAAAGAACAGTAAGCCTAAGCCCCCCCTGTTTTTATTGAGTCTTTTCATTAATGATGAAATAATATTGCTCGCCTGCTGTAACTCCCAAAATAGGTCCGGCAACAGCTCCGACTAAAGCTCCCCCGATTACACCGAAGATAACAGGAAACTTTGGATGTGCCGTGGGCTCATCGATTAATGCTGTAAGGGCAGCTCCTGCTAGAGCACCGCCGAGAATACCGTAGCCTAATCCGTTAATGGCCCCTCCTGCCCTGTCTGTTACCTGTACAGAATAAACACTTCCGGTCTGAACAAATTTCGTCTTTTCGTCTGCTAAATCAGTCCAGGAAGTGCTGTCAGTCCCCAGGCAAATATTATAAACCCTCACGGCTTTCTTGTCCATTAGCGTCAGCAGGGCATACTTACCCTTGCACTTTTCGTTGATGCTCCTGTAGTACTCTTCTGCTGATTGCCCCTTTTCAATCATAGCCGTACGTGCGCAGCCTGACATTGTCAGAATTAAAAGAAAAGCTGCAAAAACTGGTTTTGTCAAATTATCTCCCGTTAATATTCATAATCCACTTTGAGCTTAAGGCTTCAGTATATTGATGACGGAAGCCAGATCCGGAAATTTAGTAAATTAAATTTAAATAATTTCAACTTTTTCCTTATCCTACCTTAATTCAGGCGCTTTTTCATGAATAATCTAAAATTGCTTATTAGAATCAAAAGACGTAATTTGAGTATAATTTTTAATGTTTCTTAATCCACAAACAGGAGTAATTCTGATGAAAGTTAAGCCGTTCAAAAACGAACCCATTCAGAACTTTAACGACAAAAAGATCCACGCCAAACAGGTGGAGGCTCTTGAGGCCGTTTGCAAAAAATTAGGCAAAACCTATGAGATAATGATTGGAGGAAAGAAGGTAAAAACTGAAAGCAAGCTCAATTCCTATAACCCTTCAAATAAAGACGAAATTGTAGCTTCATTCTACAAGGGCACAAAGGAACTTGCCGACAGGGCAATCCGTGAGGCCGCAAAGAAATTTGAAACCTGGAAACTTACCCCGGCCGAAGAAAGAGCAGCAATACTTTTCAGGGCAGCTGAAATAGCTAAAAGAAGAAGATTTGAAATAAACGCATGGATGATTTATGAAGCCGGCAAGAACTTTGTTGAGGCTGACGCTGATACGGCAGAGGCTATCGACTTCATGGAATTCTATGCCCGCGAAATGCTCCGCTATGCTGAAAAACAGCCTATTACTCCAATTAAGGGTGAAGAAAATGAACTGGTTTACATACCGCTTGGCGTAGGCGTTGTAGTTCCGCCATGGAACTTCCCCTTCGCAATCTTAGTCGGCATGTCCTCGGCCGCAATTGTAACAGGAAACACAGTTGTCCTCAAGCCTTCAAGCGATACTCCAATGATGGGAAGACTTTACTACGAAATCATGCAGGAAGCTGGCCTTCCGGCAGGTGTGCTTAACTTCCTCCCCGGCTCGGGCGGCGAAGTTGGCGACACCCTTGTTGCACACCCCTTAACACGCTTCGTTTCTTTTACAGGTTCAATGGAAGTTGGTATTCATATCAACAAACTTGCCGCTGAGGTTCAGCCGGGCCAGAAGTGGCTTAAGAGAGTTGTTGCTGAAATGGGCGGAAAGGATTCCATAATTGTCGACAGCGAAACCAATGTTGACGAGGCAGTTAAGGGCGTCGTAGCCTCAGCCTTCGGCTTCCAGGGACAGAAATGCTCTGCATGCTCAAGAGCTATTGTTGACACTAAAGTTTACAATGAATTTGTTTCAAAGCTCAAAGACGCAGTTTCCAAAATCCAGGTAGGTCCTGCCTCGGATAACGTTGCTATGGGTCCTGTAATAAATGAATCAGCAAGAAAAAACATACTTTCATACATTGAAGCCGGCAAAAAAGAAAGCAAGCTCCTTACTGGCGGTGAAGCTTCAGACGGAAACGGGTTCTTTATTAAACCAACAGTGTTTGTTGATGTAAAGCCAAACGCTAAAATCTCTTTAGAAGAGATATTCGGACCGGTTCTGGCTGTAATTAAAGCCCGGAACTTCGATAACGCCCTGGAAATTGCAAACAACACACAGTACGGCCTTACGGGCGCAGTTTACACAGATAACCGCGAAAAGCTTGAGAAAGCAAGAAAGCACTTCTTCGTAGGCAACCTGTATTTTAACAGGAAATGCACCGGCGCCATGGTTGGCGGCCATCCTTTCGGAGGCTTTAATATGTCGGGCACCGACAGTAAGGCTGGCGGAAGAGATTATCTCCTCCTTTTCATGCAGGCTAAGGCTGTAAGCGAAAAAGTTTAGTCACTTGGTGTTTTGTTCTTTTACATTAGTTCTCTTTTACAATTGAAATAACGGATTATGCGGCGGCTTCTCCCTAAAGAGGGTATTTACTTAGGGGAAGCCGCTATAGAAAAAAATCTTATTCAACAGAGGGAAAACAGAGATGAAAATTCATGAGTATCAGGCAAAAGAAATTTTTCGTAAGTTCAACGTTCCTGTTCCAAAAGGAAAAGTTGCTTTTTCAGTAGAAGAAGCCGTAGAGGCTGCAAGGGAAATTGGCGGCAGTGTCTGGGTCGTTAAGGCACAGATTCACGCTGGCGGACGTGGCAAAGGAGGCGGCGTAAAACTGGCTAAAAGCCTGGACGAGGTTAAGGAACTCGCCGGTCAGATCCTTGGAATGACACTCGTTACACACCAGACAGGTCCTGAAGGCAAAGTGGTAAAGCGCCTTTTAATTGAACAGGGCGTTAACATAGAAAAAGAACTTTACGTAGGTATTACGCTCGACCGCGCAAAATCAAAAGATACAATTATGGTTTCAACCGAAGGTGGTGTTGAAATTGAGAAGGTTGCAGCCGAAACTCCGGAAAAAATACTGAAAGAAACCATCGATCCTGAAGTCGGAATTCAGCCTTACCAGGCAAGAAAACTCGCCTTCGGACTCGGACTTTCAGGCAATCAGCACAAAAATGCAGTTAAATTCCTTACCTCGCTCTATAAGGTCTACCAGGCTACTGATGCTTCCCTGGCTGAAATCAACCCTCTGGTTGTAACAAAAGAAGGAGATGTTATTGCACTCGACGCCAAGATGAATTTTGACGACAATGCCCTCTTCCGTCACCCGGATATCGTTGAATACAGAGACCTCGACGAGGAAGACCCTCTTGAAATTGAGGCTTCAAAGTTCAACCTCAACTATATCAAGCTCGACGGCAACGTTGGCTGCATGGTTAACGGAGCCGGCCTTGCAATGGCTACAATGGATATTATTAAGCTTGCTGGCGGCGAACCGGCTAATTTCCTCGACGTTGGCGGTACGGCAAACAAGGAGACCGTTGCAAACGGCTTCAAGATCATTTTGTCTGATCCTAACGTTAAGGCCATACTGATTAACATCTTCGGCGGAATTGTCAGGTGCGACCGCGTGGCTCAGGGCGTAATTGACGCCGTAAACGAAATTCACGTGGAAGTCCCTATCGTTGTGCGCCTTGAGGGCACAAACGCCCGCGAGGCTGGCGAACTGCTTCAGAAATCAGGCCTGAACTTTGAAGTGGCTAAGAGCCTTAAGGAAGCCGCTGAGAAAGTAACCTCGGTACTACGCTAAAAAGCCCTAAAACAGGCTGAAAACGCGGAAATATTCTACAAAAAATATTTCAAAATCTTCACAAAAGGCGGAACTATCCGCCTTTCTTTTTGATTTATCATATTACATTCCGGGCATAATTAATTACTAAATATTACGGAAAGTTATCTTGCAGTTTAGATATGCATTATGTTATATTTCAACTTGATTTTGAGCAGACAGAATAATAGATTTTCACCTAAGGTAAACTGGAGTTAGAATGAATTATTCCGATGA
>JBLMYS010000197.1:0-4791 GCA_050258415.1 Acidobacteriota bacterium
TTGTAGTTACCTGTGGGCAGAGACGGAATCGAACCGCCGACACAAGGATTTTCAGTCCTTTGCTCTACCGACTGAGCTATCTGCCCTTAAATAGGTTAACAAATATAAGTATTTTCTCTAAAAACTCAAAACTTTTTTTTGCCTCTCCTTCAAAATTTCTTATCTTTTTTTTTCAAATCTTATCTCTATCAATTAACCCCAACCCCCTGCCCTTGCCTTCACTTTTTAATTTTTAATTCCCCTCAGGGTGTCGCAGCCTGCCCTCCCATCAACATGTCGCAGCTTCGCAGCTCCGGGGTGTGGGGGATCGTGCCGTTTGCTATAGACAGAGCGCCGCTTCGCGGCTTGCAATGTGCGTAATTCCAACTGGTCAGCTTTCTTTTTTCTACTTGCCGCAAGACGGACAGGCACAAGTTCCCCCACACCTTGCTTCTTTCCTGCCGTCGAACGTCGAACGTCGAACTCTCCACGTTGGACGTTGGACATTGGACCTGCCTTCACTTTTTAATTTTTAATTTTTAATTGATTCACCTCACCAGCATCATCTTCTTTACCTCTACCATGCTGCCCGACTGAAGCCTGTAAAAATATACACCGCTCGAAAGCCCCTGCGCGCTGAAATTTACCCTGTGACTTCCCGACGGAAGCTCCTTGTCCAGTAATACTTCTACCTCACGGCCCAGCATGTCGTAAACTCTCAGACTTACATGCGATAACTCCTTCGTCGTAAACTCAATTACTGTCGCCGGATTAAATGGATTAGGATAATTCTGCATGAGAGCAAATTTGTCCGGCCTTAACGATGAAGCACTCTCCTCCACTCCTGTAGTCTGAAGCGGATAACGCGCTCTTAAGTTATCAAGATATAATGTTCCCTTATATGTTTTTCCCGTTTCCTTGCTGCTGCCTAGCCTGATCTCTATCTCCTGAACCTTTATCGGAAATATGAAGAACGCGCCCGGTGTTATAACCTGCGATGCTCTGGCTGGAATGTCCACTCTTCCAAATACACCGGCGCTGTTCATGCCATTGCTTGGATTTGCACGGAAAAGATCACCGTTGTCATTCATAAGTACAAGGTAAACCCTGTGATTTACTGCCGTATCTACCCTGCCATCTATAAAGAGCGTATCGGGAACACCGTAAACCTCTATCGGTTTTTTGGGATCAAGATATATTATATTATCCTGAAGACCGTCATATGTAAATGTGTAATCCACTTTGAGTGACCCGGTTCCTGAGGATTTAAGGTCCTGAACTACACTGAGCTTCGTGTTCGCCATGTCAACTGCAGATCCCGAAATTGTCCACTCCTCAACATTTTCCATTTCATTTATCACTTTAACGTCTTTTCCAACTACAACACTTACCTCTACTGTGTCTATTATTCCCTGATACTCGGCAATAATACTGCCCTTTCCTTCCTTCTTTGCCCTGAAACTGCCCAGCGCATCCAGAGTCCCTAAAAGCGAATCTGAAAGAGTCCATTTTATTTCACTTACCGGTATCGACCTGACGGCGTTCTGACTATCGTATGCCTTCAGGCTCAGACGCACCGACCTTAACGTGTCTGTGGTAAAATTATTCGGAATCAGACTTATCTTTACTATCGGCTTTAATGTAACAAGCGCCGAATCCTTTACGTTGTCATAACTTACATAAACATATCCCTGCCCGCCGTTTAACTTTGAAGCCGTAAAAAGCCCTTTATTGTCAATTGTCCCGATCTTAGCGTCGCAGCTGTATGTCACCTTTGCGGGATCCAGCGTAACGGCGTTAAAATACTTATCGCTTCCAATTGCGCTGAAGGTAACCTTATCGTCCCTGAAAACCGCCTTCTTCTGTGGCAATATCGTAATGCTGTTTAATGCTTCAATGGGAGCCGTTGAAACTACAATAAGCGCGTTTGAAAGCGTACGCTCGCCTCCGTCTGAAGGAGAGTTCATAATGCTGTTCCTGACAATCATTTCAGATGAACCACCCCCGTCAAAGTTCATCCCCAGATATACTCCCTCCTGTATCATAAGATCTGCCAGCTTCGGAAGCGTAAGGCCAGCCGATTGATCGCTCCTTCCGTCAACAATGAAAAGATACATCTTCGTGCTGTCCTGACTAAAGCCTATTGCCGTGCGGGGCTCCGACTGATAGGTGTGATCCGGCCCCCCTTCTTCCAGGTATCCCTGATCTGCCCAGTTCTTGCCGTTATAAACAATTTTCGGATATCCTCCCAGCATCTCCTTTAGCTTTTTCAGTCCGGGCGTAATTCCAAGATTTACCTTTATGGTATCTGCGGCCTTAACCCTGCCTTTAAGAATGGCATCCATAACACCGTGACCTGAAAGTACGGCATGGCCCTCCGTAAGCGCCATATTGCCAACGCCTGATACAACCGTGTCCACTACGCATTTAACCGTATCGTTTGCAAGCCACATGCCTAAAGGATGAATCCTTGCCTCTGTGCCGTAAGAATTTGTTCCGGTCGATTGCCCATTAAAACTGTTGAATAAAATCATCTGATTGCTATTGCGCCCCTGGTTTACGCCTGAAACCGTAACCGTCGTGTCTTTCAGTATCAGCTGCCCTCCGAAATTTACCCTGCCCAGCATCGGCTTGTTATCAACGTCAAAACCTACGGTCGAAAGACCGATCGGGCCTCTTAAAATTTCCCCGTTCTCAATCTGTATGTTAATCGGCCTTCCGTTACTCATGTCAAAAAAGTCGGAGTTTACGCCTCCCACAACATTATGCTGAGGCACATTACGCCTCTTTATCATCGAACTTAAGGCTTCCCTTCCATCCAGTTTTTCATTTGCTTTCACGCTTTCAACCTTAATAAAAGGATTTTTCAGATCCACTACCATCATATCCACGTTCAGCGGAATTGATTCAACACGCATCTTTGTGTATGTAACTCCCGGACCTGCCTTGTAGCTAAGGAGTGTATCCAGTTTATATTGAGCTCTAAGTTCCATAAACGATAAAAGAACCAGTATTAATAGTAAATATTTTTTCATCCTGCGGTGTTCCTTATTTGATTTGATTAACCGATTAATACCGGAAAAGGATTACCCTTCACTTTTGAAGAATAATCCCTCTTAATCCCGGCCATATATTTTTAAGCTTTCTCTCAGTTTGGAAAAATTCGAACCTCTTTCCGTTGGACGTCGGACGTTGGACGTCGCACGTTGGACGTTTTCCTCACCTCACCAGCATCATCTTTCTTATCTGAACCATGCTTCCCGACTGCAGCCTGTAGAAGTAAACCCCGCTTGAAAACATTTGGGCATTGAAGCTTACTTTGTAACTCCCTGCCTGAAGATCCTTGTCCATAAGGACCGAGATCTCGCGGCCAAGTATGTCGTAAACCTTCAGGCTCACGTGGGAAAATTCCTTCGTCGTAAACTCAATCATCGTTGAAGGATTAAATGGATTTGGATAGTTCTGCTTAAGAGCGAAACTTTCGGGGCCGCCCTTGGAAAAATTCTCCTCAAACCCGGTTGTCTGCAGCGGATAACGCGCCCTCAGGTTGTCCAGGTAAAATGTACCGCTGTATGTTTCCCCGTCTATCCTGCTGCTGCCCAGTTCCACCTGTATTCTTTTTATGCTCACCGGGAAGTTGAAGACTGATCCCTGATTTACCTGCGCAAAGTTCTTAAATGGAATTGTCACACGGCTGAATGATCCACTGCTGTTCATATACATATTGGCATTTACCCTGAAAGCCTCGGCGTTATCATCCGAAACTACGCATATTATCCTCTGCGCCGTGCTGTCGCTCCTTCCATCTATATAAAGCGTATCAGGAACTCCGTAGACCTCCAATGGGGGATTGGCATCCAGAAATACCCTGCTGGCAAAATACTTACTGAATGTAAAACTGTAGTCTACCTTAAGTGAGCCTTTTCCGGAGGATTTTACATCGTTTGAAATGCTGAGTTTTGTATTCTTCAGGTCTATATTCTCTCCTGAAATGGTCCACCTCGTTGTATCCTCCATTTCGCTTATCAGGCGGATATCCTTTCCAATAACCACATTTACCTCAAGAGTATCCTTTATGCCCGAATAGTCGGCTATGAGCTTTGCTAACCCTTCTTTCTTTGCTCTGAATACTCCGCTTATGTCTACCGATCCAATATTCCCATCCGAATAGCTCCACTTCAGATCACTCATGGCTATTGTCTGCTGTACGTTCTCGTTGTCATATGCATTCATCCTTATTGCAACGGTCCTCACTGTATCGGTCGTAAAACTCCTGGGGCTTAAAATAATATTTGTTATCGGTTTGAAACTGACGAGGGCTGAATCAGTAAAGCCGTTATATTTAACGTAAACGTATCCCGATCCCGTGTTAAGATTTGAAGAGGTAAAGTTTCCGCTGTTATCTATCGTTCCGATCAAAGGATTACAGCTGTACTGGATCTGTGAGGCATCCACCACCACGGGGTTACTGTTTTTATCCGATCCTGTAGCCCTGAATTTCAGTTTGCCTCCCCTGAAGACAGATACTTTCTGAGGATAAACAATGAGTTTGCTGAGGGCTTCCGTCTTAAGTGTTGAAATCACCATAAGTGAATTGGCTACAGAGCGCTCGTTGCCGGGCCCGTCGGAGGGGTTATTCATCAGCTGATTTCTAACAACCATGGTAGCCGATCCGCCGCTGTCCAAATGCATCGCCTGATATACGCCCAGGCTTTTCAGGTAATCCACTAATTCCCATACGTTCATTCCGGCGCTCCAGCCCGCCTGACGTCCATCCACCTGCACAAGATAAAGATATGTGGTGTCCTTGCT
>JBLMYS010000198.1:0-3434 GCA_050258415.1 Acidobacteriota bacterium
CAAATGTGGAATCAGCCGGGAAATTCCGCCTTGTGTCCTCCCCCGTAAGCATAGTAAGCAAGTTATATTGTTTAGAAAGCTGGTTCTTTAATTCAGTTATGTAGTTTTCAATATTGGTATATCGCACCTGGGCTGAAACAAGATCATACTTCAAGGCGTCGCCGTTCTTAAGACGTGCCTCGATCAGATTCATGGTGGAACGCACCAGGTTCAGCTGCATCTGCTGGACAGTGATGGTCTTGTTAAGGAATATTATGCCGTAATAAACCTGTGCGATCTGGGATGCCAGTTGAGACTGCATCGCCTCCCTGTTTGCCTTTGAAACCTCCAGGTCGCTTAGTGCCCTCTCAGTATTTGCCGGGGTCTTAAAGTCAACTACAGGCTGAACAATGCTCAGCATTGCGCTATAATTATCCGCAGGGTTCATCTGAAGGCTTTTTACAACGCCCGGTCCCATTGGAATTGTTACCTTATTTGTCGGGTTCAGATAAAGGTACGAGGCATCTGCGCTTACAATAGGCAGGTAGCCCGACTTACTAATGCTGACTTTTATTGAGCTTATATTTACCGCTTCATCAAGTGATTGTATGCGCGGAAAATTCCGGAAGCCTTCTTCGACGAGTGTCTTCAGGTACCCGGGAGCCGGCTGCACTTGCTGGGCTTCCAGGTTACGGATGCACAGGAAGCTGAATAAAACTAAAAATGTTACTATTATATTTTTCTTCATATTATATCAGGTTATAATTATCAAATTAATGTGCGGCCTCAGAAATTTCTGCTGCCATTTTTTTGTTATCTGCAAAACCATTCTGAGCGGAATTCTTCTTTTTTCTTGTAAAAAACAGAAGAGGAAATACCACAAGTATGCAGACAGCTGAGAACATAAAGGCGTCCAGGTACGAAAGCAGGTATGACTGTTTCATAACCGTAAGATCAAGTATCTGGTTGACCTGCTTTTGCACGTTTGCCGTTACGGGGAGTTTGGACTGAAGTCCCTGCATCAGCATAGTGCTTCTTTCATAGAGCTGGAGGCTGCCCTGGTAGACGTTCGAAATAAGGTCTGTGCGGTGGACCATAAAGCGGTTTGCCACATAGTTATTGATAATGGCAATGCCGAAGGAGCCGCCCAGCTGCCTCATCATATTGTTTAGAGCAATACCCTGAGGCATGTCTTTGGGTGCCAGTCCCTGCACGGCAAGGAGCGTAAGAGGCACCATAAGAAGCGCAAGGCCCGCGCCGCGTATCATCAAGGGGATTGTAAAAAACGCGCTCGAAACGTTAATGTCGGCTCTTGACATCATGATGCCGAAGAGCATGAGGGCTGAAAATCCTATTACCACAAATACCTTCGGAGGGGTCCCGGCCTGAAGCCTTTTGCCGACAAAGGGCATAACGAACATTGAGAGTGCAGAGGCCGGAAGGAGCGTTATTCCGGTAGCAAAGGCGGTATAGCCCAGTACCCTCTGAAGCATAAGAGGAAAAACAAATACAGAAGTAAAGAGCGAGAAGCCTACAATGAATGTAAGGACCGTTGTAAATGCCAGGTTCAGGTCTTTTAGTATTCTTAAGTTTACAACCGGGTGCTTTTGTTTCAGCTCCCAAACAACAAAAGAAATTAGCCCCAGACATGCAATTATTGTAAACCACACGATCCTCCCTGAATCGAACCAGTCCTCTGGTTCACCGCGCTCAAGGACATACTGCAGACTTCCGATGCCAATGGCCAGCAGTGCAATGCCAAGCCAGTCAATTTTCGGACGGTGAAGGTTTTCCGAATCGGGCTCAATGAACCTGTAGCACATATATGTTGCCAGAATTCCAAAAGGCACATTGATATTGAATATGAGCGGCCAGGAATAGTTGTCTACAATCAGTCCGCCTACCGTAGGCCCAAGTGTGGGTCCAATAACAATGCCCATTCCGAAGAGCGCCCCGGCAAGTCCGCGCTGCTTTTGTGAAAAGGTATCGAAGAGGATCGACTGAGAAGTTGAAAGAAGTCCTCCTCCTCCAAGTCCCTGAACGAAGCGCCAGAAGACCAGTGTATAAATGGAGCCCGACATACCGCACATTACAGATGAAACTGTAAAGATTACAATTGACCACATGTAATATTTCTTCCTGCCGAAGAAGCCCTGAAGGAATCCGGTCATAGGAATAATAATTACGTTTGCAATTGCGTATGAAGTGATCACCCATGAAATATCCTCAATTGAGGCTCCAAGGGAGCCCGCCATCTGGTTGAGTGCCACGTTAACAATAGACGTGTCTATCAGCTCCATAATGGCCGCCGATATGGTAGTAATTGCGATTATAATTTTCGCTAATCTGTTTAATGCCATATATAACCGCTCAATCTACAGGAACTGATACATCAACGCTCATGCCCGCGCGAAGAATACTTTTATACTTTTCAACGTCATCTATTTCTATTCTGACCGGTACGCGCTGGGTGACCTTAATGAAATTTCCCGTTGCGTTATCAGGAGGCAGAAGAGAAAAGCGGGCGCCTGTTGCACCTGAAAGCGAGACCACTTTTCCTTTTAGGGGCAGCTTCGGGAATCCGTCCACAGAAATTGATACGGCTTTTCCTTCCTTAATATTTTTTATCTGGTTTTCCTTGAAGTTAGCCACAATCCAGAGTTCCTGGTCGTTTACGAGTGTAAAGACGGGTGTTCCGGGCTGTATGTACTGCCCCTGGTCGACGTTGCGCTTTCCGACGTTTCCGTCCGAGGGAGCGTAAATATAGCAGTATGAAATCTTCAGCTTCTGCTGGTCGATCCTGGACTTTTTGATTTCAAGCTGTGCCTGTGCGCGCTCGACCTGTGAGCGGAGAATGCCAAGGCGAGTTTCAGCAACCTTAACGTCCTTAAAGCCCGTCTCAAGCTGTTTTAGTGTAATATCACAATTGGATTTACTGTCGTCGAACTGTTTTTTTGTAATTGCGTTTGACTGAAAGAGCTCCTTATCGCGGCTAAAGTCATTTACAGCTTTTTCCTTGCGGAGCGACATCACCTCAGTATTTCCTTTTGAAAGCGCGAGGGCAGCCTCGGCATTTACTAGTGAGGCCTTGGCGTTCTCGAGGTCGGCCTGCGCCTGCTGATAATCGGCTTCCATTTCCTTAAGCTGAAGAGTGTGCTCTGTTGTGTCTATAACCATGAGCAGCTCCCCTTTTTTGACCCTGGCAAAATCTTCAACCATAATTTTGTCTATATATCCCGGCACTCGTGCCATTATGGGGACAAGCCTCATTTCAATCTGGGCGTTATCTGTCTCCTCATGCGTCAGTGCGTCAAAGACTTTTATCCCTATAAAGATCAGAATTATGGCCACAGCGCCGGCAATTATATATTTTTTCGGACTTGTTTTCTTTATTTGCTCATTTTCCATCATTAGTACCTTATTAATTCTAAAGTTTGGTTGGCTATTAAAAATAG
>JBLMYS010000199.1:0-10888 GCA_050258415.1 Acidobacteriota bacterium
AGGAATGATTTCCGTTATTGTCTCCAGAGAATCCTTCGGTATATTCATCATAAGATACTTTGATTTCTTTGCCGAGAGCACGCTTCTCATTCTTGCTATCAGGTCCTGAAGTATCGCATACTTCTCCTCATTTTTCCTTAAGGCGTTATTGGAAATTAAAACGGCTTCCGAGTCAAAAACGTTAAAGGATTTCGCGAGCTTATTCATCATGAGTGTGTTGCCCGTTGAGACGATGTCGCATATAAGGTCTGCAACGCCGAGCGAAGGGGCGATTTCAACAGATCCGCTGATTTCAATTATTTTAGCCTGCAGGTTATTTGCGCTAAGGAAGAGTTTTAAGATGTTGGGGTAGGAGGTTGCGATTGTCTTGCCGTTGATGTCTTCGAGCGTCTGGGGGAGCCCGTTTTGCGGCGCGGCAATCATGAGCCTGCATTTTCCAAAACCCAGCTTCTCGCTTACGGTAATGTTCGCCTGTTTTTCATAAACCACATCCTCGCCAACAATACCGATATCTGCAACGCCGTCCTGAACGTATTCCGGTATGTCGTCATCTCTTAAGAATAAAAGATCCAGCTTGTGGTTCTTGGCAGAGACGATTAACCTGTCAGAATAGTTTTCTATATCCAGCCCGCAGAGTTTCATCAGTTCGAGCGATTTTTCAGAAAGTCTTCCTTTCTTTTGAATAGCCAGTTTTAAGTTTCCGTTTTCCATTACTATTTTTAGTCCTTTTTCTTTAAAAACAAAAAACCCCGGCAAAAGTGTCGGGGTTATTAAAATTCAAACTTTTATAGAGTTTAATACAATCCGACACCGGCTATGCAGTTAAGATGATGAGCATGATGATGTAAAGCCGCTTTAAGGCAGCCGTTTGAACGGGTCATATTAAAATTAATGTTTTTCATAACTTATTAATCAAATCTATGAAAATTAATCCTGTATTTCAAAGCATTTTTGCCGTCATTGTTAAATTAATTGTATATAAGGGCGTATTTTCCGCAAAGTTTTGCATGAATTTTAAGTTTTATTATTAGCTGGTTTTATTATAGATTACTATAAAGAACCTGAGGAAGAAAGATATGATCTACTTAATACTGATCTTTGCCGTCCTGATACCGAGAGTTTCAATAGCCCTCTTGTGGTTTTTTACTACCTGGTTCCAGGGGATGTTTCACACTATACTCTGGCCCCTTCTGGGTTTTATTTTCCTTCCGGTAACACTTCTGTGGTATAGCGTGGTATTTCACTTTTTCGATAATTCATGGACCACTGTTCCCATTATAGGCCTTGTAATAGCACTCCTGATCGATATGTCGCCCGGCGGAAGAAGATATTACAGAAGAAGGGATTACTACTGAGAAAGAGTTCAGGTTTAGTTTATAAAGCCAGTTCCATAAAGCTCCCTTCATGCCTGAGGAGCCATTCTTTTATATGAAGCCCTCCCGCATAGCCAACGAGCTTGCCGTTGCTGCCGATTACACGGTGGCAGGGGATTATAATGGGAATCGGATTTTTCCCGTTTGCCGTACCGGCTGCCCGTATTACTTTCTCATCACCCAGGCGCCGTGCAAGTTCGAGATAGCTTATTGTACTTCCGAAAGGAATTTTCAGGAGCTCATTCCAGACCCTCTTCTGAAAAGGAGTCCCTTCAGTCTCAAGTCTTATTTCGAAAATATTCCTTTTATGCTTAAAATATTCATCCAGCTGCCGTATGGTTTCCTTTAGGACCGGATGGCTGCTGCCTGAAGTATACTCACCTTCCTCTATGAAGTCAACTGCCAGAAGAGCCTCATCACTGGCTTTAATCTTAAGACAACCGAAAGGGGATATGTAATATGCTTCAGGCATATTCTACCTGTTAAAGTATTCTTACTTTAATTGTGCGGACAACCTGCTTCAGGTCCTCGAACAAAGACTCTTTATACTTTGTATCCACGTCCGCAATAACGTAACCTATTTTTTCATTGGTTCTTAAGTACTGTGAGACCACGTTAACGTCGTTGCGCGCAAAAATAGCGTTGATCTGCGAGAGCACACCCGGAACGTTCTCATGCACGTGCAAAAGCCTGTGCGCATCACTTACAGACGGGAGCTGAATTTTCGGGAAGTTGACGCTCGTATAGGTGCTTCCGGTGTAATAATATTCAAGAAGCTTGCTTGAAACAAATTCCCCTATGTTGTACTGTGCCTCCTCGGTGCTCCCTCCTATATGAGGAGTTAAAAGCACGTTCGGCAGGTTCTGCAAAGGGGAGACAAACCTTTCATTGGCGTCTTTCGGCTCCTCAGGAAAAACGTCCAGTGAGGCTCCTGTAACTTTCCCGCTTAAAATGTTTTCCTTCAGCGCTTCCACATCCACCACAAAGCCGCGGCTTAAGTTAAGAAGGATTACCCCGTCTTTCATAATTTCAAATTCTTTTCTGCCGATAAGGTTTTTATTTCCAGGGTTGCCGTCCACGTGTACCGTAACCACATCCACAATTCTCAGCATATCCTCTAAGAAAGACATCCTCGTTGCGTTCCCTATTGTCAGCTTATCAACCACATCATAGTAATAAACATCCATACCCATCGTCTCAGCAAGCATTGAAACCTGGCTTCCAATGTTTCCGTAGCCTATAATTCCCAGCTTCTTGCCTCTTACCTCACGGGCATTTTCAGCCGACTTGTCCCAGACCCCCTCGTGGGCCTTTACAATCTTGTCGTGCAGGCGGCGGATTAAGAATATGATTTCAGCAATGACTATTTCAGCCACGCTGCGCGTATTGCTGTAAGGAGCGTTAAAGACCGCAACGCCTTTTTTTGAGGCTGAGTCAAGGTCAATCTGGTTAGTTCCAATGCAGTATGCGCCTACAGCCAGAAGATCTGGTGCATTTTCAAATACTTTTTTGGTTAAATAGGTTCTCGAACGGATGCCGAGCAGTGAAACTCCTTTCAATGCCTCAATCAGTTCGTCTTCGGAAAGGCTCCCTTTATGGGTTTCCACTTCCACACCTTTTTTCTGCAGAACCTCATTTGCACAGGGATGTATATTTTCAAGTAATAAAGCTTTCATTAAAAGATCTCGTATATTTTAATTTCCTACATGCAAATGTACGATTTCTTTGGATAAATTAGTAATTATTGTCTCCGGATCGCACAATATAAATGAATTATCGCAGTCTGACTAGCCACGACTCTCCGCGGAGAGTCGTGGAACAATGATCCCAAACACCCCTGGACTTTAGTCCCGGATTCCCGCACGGAAAATCGGAGGCTAAAACCCAAACGATAGGGGATATCCCGGAATCCACTGCCTGAAGGCCGCGGCTAGTCAAAATTAAATATTTAGAATTTCTTAAATATATCCTTCAGCTTCTCCTGGGCCTTTTTCTGCAGCTGCTGCTTTACGGTGTCCGCCCTTTGCTGTGCCTGCTTCTGTATCTCGGCTTTTTTCTGCTCTATCTGCTGCTGCGCCTGCTGCTTTACAGTCTCCTGAACCTGCTGCTGAACGTTCTTTGCCGTGCCGCCAACAATGTCTGCGGCACTTGTGGTAACTGAAGGATTATTAATGTTGCCCTTTAAGAACGCCTTCACGTCAATCTTATCTGCCGAGACCAGATTGACATCTTTTTTCAGAAGCCTGTTTATTGCCTGGTTTGCCTGCTGCTTTAGCTGCCCTGCCGGTATCTGCACATTCATCGTGTAATCTATACTCTTATCCATTCCGTTTGAGCCGGAAAGAGTTACGTCATAATTAAACACCTTATAAGTAAAAGGCTGAATGAAAAAACGCCCGTTACGGATCTGGAAAGAGGGATTAACATTTGTAAGGACAGGATTTTTCAACTCTTCAAGCTTCAGGGCACTTCCAACGGCTTCAAAGGGCTTAAATCCCTTCACTTCCGCTCTCTGAAGGTTAAGTATGCCGCTTCCGTTAAAGCTGTTCCAGACGGGCGTCATACTCTTATCAAGAGCGGACGTAATGTTCATCTTTGCGCCAAATGAGCCGTGAATGTACTGCGCCATAGGAGCAATCTGCCTTACGCTTACAAAGCTCTCGTACGTTTTGCCTATGTCGAAATTATTAATTGTAAAGTTGAATGCCATATTCGGATTCGCTCCGGCGGGAGTTGCATAGTAACCCGTGGCAACAAGATTTCCTCCCAGTAAATTCATGCTCAGGCTCTGCATCGAAAACTTCCTGTCGCTTATCGCTATAATACCTCTTACATTATCAAGCGTCAGGTTATCATAGATCATCCTTCCGATACTTGAGTTCATGGTAAAGTTTATTCTTTCGGGAAGCTCCACGGCCTGAATTTTTGTCCCCGAGGGAGTCGTCTTCGTCTGCTCTTTCTTGCTTAGCTTCATGAGCTGGTTTACATCCAGATAATTGGAATTTAGAGAAAGATTTCCGTTGATTATCCCTTTATTTAACAGATACCCGAGAGCGTTATATAGCCCTCCGCTGGCGTTAATGTTGTTTTGCCCGATATTCATGCTGAAACTGTTCAGGTTAAATGCCTGGTTAGAAAGCGTTAGAGAAGCCTGGTTGATCTTTATCTCCTGCGTAAGCTCATCGCTTCCGTAGACAATGTTGCTTGCCTGGACTGACCCCGAGGCCGCCAGGTTACCAATATTTTTACTCTTAAGCCCTCCTATATTCCCTTTTGCCTGGAAATCGGCCTGAACGAGCCCGTCAAGCCTCTGGACACCCTTTAATGGCATGGCGTTTTTCAGCTGCCCTAAGTTCAGGCGCCCTTTTACTTTTGTATCTATATAAGGATTTGATCTTGGCGTTGTCACAACCAGCGAGGCGTCAAAAGGATCACTGCCAAGTTCAAAGTGCATCTGCTTCAGGTTTATAACCGTATTATCCGGAGTGCCCCCGGGATTGTTCACATTCAGATCTACATTAACGTTCCTTACCGCATTTGGAAGCTTAGGATACTGGAAACTCCCGTTCTGCACGAAAAGCTTTATGTTGAAAGAAGGTATGCGCGTTTTGTTGTAAACTCCCTTTACAGAACCGTTAAGAAGCATTTTGCCCGAAGACTTCATATCCTGGAAGTTTTCAGAATATGCCGCCGGTATAAGGGAAACTATATCCTTAAAGTCCGTACGGTTTGAGGCAAATGTCAGGTCCATTGTAATATTACTGGTATCGGGCCTTGCAACAAATCCGTCGAACTTAACCGTAAGATTATTAAGCCTCATCTCATTTTTATTCAGCGTAAATTTCTTCTCGTTCATGTTGGCAAAAAGAGCCATATCCAGGTACGCGTTTACTTTGTTGAGATAAGTAAGGCCGTTATACTCAAAAGTAAGCTCGTCAATTTTTGTCACCGTCTTTAAGTCGAACTTATCCTTTGACAAGTCGCCGCTTCCCTCATGGTCGAGGTTTTTAATTATTGCCTTCATCCCCGAACTCTGGTCTATATATGCAATGTTGGCGCCGTCAACCGAGTAATATTTCAGGTTTACATTCACCTGTTTCTGCGATGGCTTGGGTTTTACCGTGTCGGGCTTCATTATGTTGTAGTTTGCCGTGCTGTCTTCCAGCACAATGAGCTTAATATTCGGCTTGTGGAGATTGACCTCTTCAATTCTGATTGCGTTGCCCTTTATAAGGCTCCACAGGTCTATTGTAGCGTTAAAGGACGCGGCGCTAAGAAGCGTATCCCCCTTGAAAGGAGGCTTGTTTACAATTGTCAGATTGTTTATGCTGAGCGTAAGGTCAGGGAAGCTCTTAAACATATTAAGCCCGGCACTCTCGAAGTTCAGAACCGCGTTGAGCTGTTTATTAGCCTGTTTTTTCACCATTTCAGCAATCTGATCCTTAAAAAGCATTGGAACGAACATCATAAGAAGAATTACAACCAAGAGTATAATGCTTACGACCGCGAATTTCTTTTTCATTGAATTGCCCCGGTGTTTGTTGTTACTCGGAATAATATTATAAAAGAAAAAACTCTATTTATAAAGCCAAAATCAGGTTCGCATGTCTCTTAAGGCCTTACTGTCTTGGAGGCCTGTAGTATCTTCTCAGCCAGGCGCTCAGCCCGTCAAGACCCGGGAAAAGAACCCTTTCTGTGATATTCACCTCATCCAGCTTATCCCTGATCTCCCACTTAAGCTTTGATGGAATGATAATCCGGAAGAAAAGATCCGGATGGTTCTCCAGCCATTCATTTAATATCGACCTGGCGCTCGACATAAAGGAAAAGAGGGCATACTGGTTTATTATGCGCTCATCAAACGACGGGGGCTCCAGAAAAACAACATACTCATCGGCTGAACTTTTAAGCTTTTCCAGCTCAGAAAGCCCCTTGCATACCCGCTCAAGCATCTCACCCGTAAAGACGAGCGAGCTTTCCTGCCTCAATATACTCTTTAAGGGACCCGGAAGAAGCTCATTTGACTTCATGTAATCCATGCACCATATGGCCCCGTCCTCTTCATACTTTCCAAGGTCATCGGTAACAAAATGCAATGCTATGTATGGCGAATAGGTCCAGTCCAAAAGCCTTGTCGGAAGCCCGTGGTGCTGTGCTACGGCCAGCCAGTCCCAGATGAGATCGCTGATTAATGTTCCTTTAGGTGCATACTTCCTGAAATTCCTTAGCAGGTGGCGCTCCATATCCTCGTACTTGCCCCCAAGCCTCATGAGACTCGTCTTTAAGTCATACTCCTTGTCTGAAAGCCCCCTGAATGCATAAGGGGAGCGGTAGCGCAGTATATTCTCATCCCAGGAATTCTCGAACAAGAGTTTCTGCAGTTCGAGCCAGTTTTTTACGGTAATATCGTTTTTAGTCTTCATTCTTTCGCGTAAAGATATTCCTGGTAAGAATAGAATGTCAATTAAATATAATACTTTTCAGGATAGTTTTCCTGCAGATTATCATTCAAAACTTAGCGGGTACTAAAAACAAAAAAAGCCGCCCAAATTAGGCGGCTTAATTTCATTTTCCGGATTTTTTCAGCTAAGAGCCCTTCAGCTTAAGAGATTCTCAAGCTTATTTCTTATTGTGCTTTCAATTGTACCCTTGAAAGGCAGGGCCGCAAGGGGAAGATTCCCTTCCACTTCAACTTTTTCAGGGTGCACCGCTAATTCTCCGTCAACAGCCATTCCCATGGCACGGAATGAGAAAACCCCGCGGTTCCCGTTCCAGCTCTCCCTTACGTCTGTTACCTGGCTGCCGAACTGGTTCTTCAGATCCTGAATAAGACCGCTGACCCTTCTTACGGCTTCACCTTCACCCAGATTATGCGGAACACTAACTTTCATCTTGGACATCTTAATCTCCATTTAATTCGCTTTTTTATAATTTTATGAAAATTTACGCCTGATGAAAGGCTATATTTATTTCCCCTTATACCTTATCCTCCAGTGAGAAATAGGAATCGAAAACATCCTCATAATTTTCTGGTATGTATTCGCCGCTTTTCTTGACCAGGCGGTACTTGCCCTTATACTCTCCGCGCGAGATCTTTTCAACCATTTCTATCAGCTTATCGATGTCTTCCATCGTATTGTAGCACCCGAAGCTGATCCTCACCATGCCGGGCATGTTCGACTTGTCACCATCTAAAAGCTGCGTCCTCCAGCTTTCGGCTTCCTCGCCGCTTAAGTTCAAAAGGTGAACTACATATGGATGCGCGCAGAAGCAGCCGCTTCTAACGCCAATGCCTCCTTCGTAGCCTAAAATTGCGGACAAAAGGAAATGCGGGACGCCTTCTAAATTAAATGGAATAACGCCAACTTTTTCTTCCGCCCTGGCTGGGTCGGTCTCCCCATAAATTGTTACACCCGGAATTGACCTCAGGCGCTCCAGGCAGTATGCCGTAAGCACCCTTTCATGTTCGGCAATATTATCCATCCCTATAGCCATAAGAGCCTTGGCAGCGGCAGCCATGGCAACCGCACCGGGAACATTCGGGCTTCCCGCCTCATCACGGTCGGGTGTGCCGCCCCAGTAAACCTCATCTTCCGTAACAACATTTACCGTTCCGCCGCCTGAGTATTCAGGCTTTCCTTTTAAGAATACTTCCTTCGGACCAACAAGAGCACCGGTGCCGAAGGGGGCGTACATCTTATGCCCTGCAAGCACAACAAAATCCAGATGTTCCGGATCATTATCAGGCCTCATATCCACCTTGCGGTGAGGAGCAAGCTGAGCGGCGTCAATCAGTATCCTGGCGCCCGCCAGATGAGTCTTACGGGCCAGGCGGTGAATCGGCTGAATAAATCCCGTTACGTTTGCCGCCCCGGTTACAGTTACAAGCCCAATGCGCCCTTTGTATTCTTCCAGAATCCGGTCAAAATCCTCTTCATCAAACCTTCCCTCAGGAGTTGCCTTGACGTGAACCACTTTTGCGCGGTCACGCCACGGAAGGTCGTTCGAGTGATGCTCAAGGCGCGTTGTTATAACAACCTTGTCTGAAGGTATTTCCAGGCGGTAGGAGAGCTTATTTAAGACCTCTGTGGTGTTCTTGCCGAAAATAACTGTATTTGTATTAAGATCGGCCCCTACAAAGTGCCCTATTATTTCATGAGCCTTATCATAGGCTGCCGTGCTGAGGCGGCTTTTGAAGCCAGTGCCCCTGTGAACGCTCGAGTAATAAGGCATAAATTCCTCAAGTGCCTTCATTACATCAACTAAAGGGGGTGTGCTGGCGGCATTATCCAGATTCACATAAGGGATCAAGCGGCCGTCTAAAAGAGGCACACTGCGGTCGATTCCGTAAATGCGGTCGTGCAGGTTAAATGATTCTTCAAGTCTGATGAGTTCGTCAATTGCTTCGGATCCATTAAAAGATACCGTTTCCTTACCGGGTACACTTGAACCGGGCTTCTGAGCGCTGTCCATTCAATAACTCCTGTTTTTTGCATGCAGCAAAATCATGCTATATTCAACTATATATTTATCTTTTCCTTCAGGGAATACTGTTAAAAATATTCTTCCATATAGGAAAAGGCGGATTTACTCCTTTCCATTGAAAATGGTCACTAAGCATTTATACACAATTTGAACTGTTTTGTACTATGAGGCTTCAGAAGGCGCTATTTTGCCGGTTTCCTTTCTAAGGAACGGATTTTTTAAGAGGGGAAAAGTTTTTCCCCCTTAAGGGCTCTTTTAAGAGCACTCTTATTTTATAAACCTCATAGTTAAAGGATACCTGTAGGCTCTGCCATCGTTAGCCTGAACTGAGGCAACTATGATCAGTATTAGCTCAACAATACCCAGAATTATCAGCAGCAGTATCCCTATTGCCACCAGTATTAAAACCAGAGCAACAAAGATGTAAATTGTCATTGATATCTGGAAGTTCAGCGATTCCTTTCCCTGATCATTCACGAAAGGGGAAACGTCTTTCTTAAGCATCCAGACGACCAGAGGGCCGATAATGTTTCCAAAAGGGATAACAAACATCAAAAGGGCCGATAGGTGGCAGAGCATGCCCCAGAGCTTTGTTTCCTTATCTAGTGCTGCATTTCCTACGTGTTCTGCATTTTCTACGGTTTCCATTACACTCTCCTTTAATTGTTTCTAATTTAACGTTAAAGGACGCCGGGAACATAGCCGGATGGGGATAATTACTTATATCCGAACCGGTAAAAAATGACACTCAATCAGGTATCACAACAAGTATAACTTCTTACTTAGAAAGTTAATTCAAATAATTTTAGCAAGCAACAAGCCTGTTAAATAAAGTAGGGAGGAGACAATTCTGTTATCAGTTTTATTGCGGCAAAATAAATCCGGCTGCAATCTTGATACAGCCGGATTAAGAGGAAACTGCTATATTATTTTCTCCAGCGGGATCTGAAACATTCGCGCCAGATCGTCTTTCATCGCAATGCCGGCATTCATCTCCTTTAAGAGCTCAGCCACCTTATCAATCTGACACTCATCCTCAAAGGCAATCATGCGCACACAGTTGTAGCCCGGATAGGCCCGCGTCCCAAGATGCGGAATCGTCTTGTGCCCCTTGCCTTTAACGTTCTCCCACTCTGTGTAAAAATCCACGCACGCCTTCTCAAGAACGGCAGAAATTCTGTCCTCATAAATATCACGGTAGACTATAAATGCCATCTTCATAATGACACCTCCGGTGAAGAGATTTGAGTTTTAAGTTTTGAGTTTTAAGTTAAGAAGTAAAAGTGAGTCCGCCACGGTTTTTTTTGCCGTGGCGGAACTTGTTGGTAAGATAATACTATTTTTCGAAAGATGCAGGGTTGGGCTCAACTTCGTACTTTGCTTTGCGCCTGAGGAATGGGAAGAGCTTAAATACCCACCCGAAAGCTTTCCTCAATGAGAAGTCGTCTATAAGCGTATAAACAACCGGCACAACAAGAAGCGTCAGCATGGTGGAAGTAATAAGACCACCGATTACCGCCTGACCCATAGGCGAACGGAACTCACTTCCTTCACCCAATCCAAGTGCTACAGGCACCATACCAAAAATCATGGCCAGCGTTGTCATAAGTATAGGACGAAGTCTTGTTGGACCTGCCTGAAGAAGTGCTTCCGTCCTTGACAGACCACGCTCACGCAGAGTGTTAGTAAAATCAATGAGCAGAATTGCGTTCTTGGTCACAAGACCCATAAGCATGATTATACCGATCATCGACATTACTGAAAGCGAACTTCCAAATACAATCAGTGCCAATACAGCTCCAACAATTGCCATCGGAAGCGAAAGCATGATCGAGAAGGGATAAACAAAACTTTCAAACTGCATTGCTAGCACGATGTAAACAAACACAATTGCAAGTGCGAGAGAAATAAGAATGTTCATGAATGATTCTGCCTGCTGCTGCCCCTGTCCTACTACGGAAATTGAATAACCCGCTTGAAGAGGAAGCTTCGTTGCCTGCTTCATGGCGGCGCCAATGACCTCACCCGCA
>JBLMYS010000200.1:0-35815 GCA_050258415.1 Acidobacteriota bacterium
TTTAATTGTTTAAGCGAACAGGCATCAAAAGCATCATCAGTTCCTCGTTCTCCCTGTTCTTAACGGGCTCTATAATAACGGCCTTTGTTGGAGAATGAAGCCTGAAGGTAATTTCGTCCTCGCCTGAAAGGTGGCTAATGACGTCGTTAACATATGTCGAATTAAAACCTATATCCATCGGTTCACCCGAGTATTCGCACTGTATATTTTCCTTTGCAAAGGCACCAAGGTCCAGATCCTCGGCTGAAACCTCAAGGTTATCCTTTGTGATGGAGAATTTTACCTTTCTGGAATTTGAGGGTGAAAACAAAAGCATTCTTTTTACCGTTGAAAGCAGATCCTGACTCTTAATCTTCATCTTGTTTTCATTTTCAAGAGGAATAACGCTCCTGTAGTCGGGGTACTTCTGCCCGATGAGCCTTGTTATAAACTCCAGGTCGCCTACACGGAAAGAGATATGAGTCTTGCTTAAGAGCATTTTTACGTCTTTTTCATCCAGAATTTTTACAAGAACCGAAATAGCCCTTTCAGGAATTATATACTGCTCGTTAAAGCGGAGGCTGATACTCTTCTTGAAGAGGTTAACCAGCCTGTGGCCATCGGTGGTAACAAATCTGAGGCCGTCATCCTGAAATTCTAAAAGGGTTCCCATCATTGCCGGACGCATATCCTCCTTGCTCATTGCAAATGAGGTCTGTTCAATTGCTTTTTTCAGTTCCGCGCCCGTAATGTCCACTTCTCCAATGCGTTCGGTATCAATATCTCCGGCCGGGAAAGCGGGTATATCGGGGAATTCCTCGGGCATGAGATAACTAATAGTGTAAACACCATTATCGGTCTTTAAGTTTATTTTTCCGTTGCCTGAAATGTCAAAAATTATGGTGGTTTCCTGCAGAGAACGGACTATATCATAAAGGAGGCGCGCAGGTACAACCAGCCTCATATTTTCTTCGGTTACTACGTTTAATGATGATTTTAAGGCTATCTCCAGATCGGTAGCATAAATGGTAAGCAATCCGTCCTTTAAGTCGAATAAAAAGTTCTCCAGGATAGGCATCGGAGTGCGGTTTGGGACGGCCGGAATTATTTTTGTCAGCAGTTTTTCCAGTGACTTACTGTTTACCTTAAATTCCATTTTTTTCTCCAAATTAAAGTGTAAAAATATCATTTTTTAAGCTCACTTTCAATGCGAATCGTGAGGTATTAAGCCGGTTTATCAACAATCCACAGGCTTATATTTATTACTATTTATGTATTTTAAATACTTAATAATTTTAATAATAGTGTTAATATGTGGATAACTCAAAACGCCGCAAATCCAGCCTGAATTCCGCCTTTTTAAAGGTTTTTAAATGTGTATAACTTCAGGCTAACTTTCAGTAATCAACACTGTGTGAATAAGGGCTGTTTTATCCACACACTTTCCACTGTTTATCCACAGCTTATCCACATCAATTTTGTGGAAATTCACATTGAAAGAACACATATTTAAGGGCCATTTTTGTGGGATGTTTTTGGGCTTCTCAAGGCCTCCACTACCCCGTTTTTAGCAGCATTACATGGCTTTTTTAAGAAACGCTCATTTCTATTTTGTTCTTTATAGAATCCACGGTCTCCTTTATAGCCTGGTCTTCATCCATCATCTGCTCCATGCTGGTAAATGCGTGTATTACAGTTGAATGGTCCCTGCCGCCAAAGTGGAGCCCTATTGTTTTAAGTGACGACTTTGTGAGCTTTTTGGACAGGTACATTGCAATCATTCTCGCCTGTACGACCTCTTTTTTACGGTTTTTGTCCCTGAGCTTGTCCTCTTCCACGTTCAGTGTCTCGCAGACTATCTTGGTTATATATTCTATGGAAATATTCACCTTCCTGTCGGTTGCAATCTCACGCACGGTTTTCTTTGCCAGCTCTATATTAATCTCTTTAGAGCTTAAGGAGGCGTTTGCCAGGAGCTTTATCAGGCAGCCTTCAAGTTCACGAATGTTGGACGTGATATTTATAGCTATATATTCAAGTATTTCAGGAGAAAGGCTGATTCCGTAGTTTTCGCTTTTCTTCTTCAAAATGGCTATTCTGGTTTCAAAGTCAGGCGGCTGAACGTCAGCTGTAAGACCCCACTGGAAGCGCGAAATTAGCCTTTCATTCAGGCCTTTTAAGTCTTTCGGCGGCTTATCGCTCGAAAGTATGATCTGCTTTCCCGACTGGTGCAGTGTGTTAAAGATATGGAAGAATAAGTCCTGTGTTTTTTCTTTATTTATGAGGAACTGGATATCATCTATAATGAGGGCATCCATGCTTTTATAGAAGTTTGAAAATTCATTTACCTTGTTTGACTGGATGGCTTCAACGAATTCAACCGTAAATATGTCGCTGGAGAGGTAAATAACCCTTTTTTGAGGGAAATTGCTGAGTATCTTGTTTCCGATAGCCTGCATGAGGTGTGTTTTGCCAAGTCCCACACCCCCGTAAATAAATAAGGGGTTAAATGAAGTTTCCCCCGGGTTATCCCCAATTGCTATGGCTGCAGCGCGGGCAAGCTGGTTACCTTCCCCTTTAATAAAGTTCTCAAAAGTATATCGGCTGTTCAAATAAGATTCAAAAGGAGGTTTTTTATCCTGCTCGGGTGCGGCATGAGTAGCCGGTTCCGGTTTTTCGGGGGTTGTTTCCCTGCCGAGTTCTATCTCGGGCACTTCGTTCTCCTCAGAGATCACATAAGCAAGCTTTGCCTCAGAGCCTATTATCTGCCGTATCGTCTTATTTATCAGGGTGTTATAGTGCTCATCAATCCACTCTATAAAGAAGTTGTTTGGCACCTGAATCTTTAGTGTCAGGTTGTCCAGATGAAGAGGTTTGATGGGCAGGAACCATGTATTGTAGGTTATAAGAGGGACGTTTTCCCTGATGACTTTTAAACACTCTTTCCAAATTATTTTAGGATCGCTACTTACGGCTTCTGTAGCAAAGTTTTCGGCATTGTTCATAGTTATTAACATTTAAAATGGGTTAAAAATTGAAAAATCTAAAGATTCTGACGTTTTTCCACAATCCCCCACAAATTGTCAACAAGTTATCCACATTAATGTGGAAAAGTTAAGTTATTGAAAAATAAACATTTACAGGCACTCTTTTAGTTTCACCCACAGTTATCCACATTTTTAAAATGTGATCTGTGTATCATTGAGCATGTGAAACGGTTTCACGTTAAAAAGTTATTCACAAGTTATCCACACTTATTAACATTCTTTGGGGGAATGAAAAATAGATAGATTTTTCTGCCTGTGCAAATTAATTATTAAGAAAATTCTCTAAGTCATTATGCCGGAATAAGATAAAATTTTATATATTTCAGTCTTTGATCTTTTTGAAGGCGGAAGAATTTCTTTTACAAAAAAACCGGGGTAAAATGTGGATAACTCGAATGTGGATAACTTGGGTGCAGGTAGCTTAAAGGTGGTTATTACCGGCGGTGCCGGCTTCATCGGAAGTCATATTGCCGAGTACTGGATAAGTAAAGGTGCCGATGTACACGTAATAGATAACCTGAGAAGCGGTCACCTTAGGAATGTGACGCTGTTTCCAAAAATTAACTTTCACCGCGGCAGCATAACAGACAGGGATCTTGTTTTCTCTGTTCTTGAAGGCGCACACTACGTTCACCACCTGGCCGCAATGATCTCGGTGCCTGAATCTGTAACGAAGCCCATGGAATGCGTTGAGATCAACGTAATGGGACTTATAAACGTGCTTGAGGCCTCAAAGCATCATAATGTAAGGAAAGTCGTCCACTCGAGCTCTGCGGCCGTTTACGGCGATAATCCCGAAAGCCCTAAGTTTACTACAATGCGCCCTATGCCAAAGAGCCCCTACGGCATTACAAAGCTCGACGGCGAGTACTACCTGGATATGTACAGGGAAAGCTTTAACGTGGGAACGGTTTCTTTAAGATACTTTAATGTATTCGGACCCAGGCAGGACCCGCAGAGCCAGTATGCCGCGGCTATTCCCATATTTGTCAGCAAGGCCCTTAAAAATGAACCGATTACAATCTATGGCGACGGCAGTCAGACACGCGACTTTGTTTTTGTTAAGGATGTTGTAAATGCAAACGTCATTGCGGCAACAAACACTCAGGCCCACGGGGTCTTTAACGTTGCAAACGGCTCTTCCATTACAATAAAGGAACTTGCTGAACTGATAATTAAGGAAACCAACAGCCAGAGCAAGATTATTTTTGAACCGGAAAGGCCCGGCGACATAAAGCACAGCCTTGCTTCAATTAAAGATACCATCGAAGGCCTGGGCTTTAAGCCCAAGTTCAACCTTATAGACGGCTTAAAGGAAACCATTTCCTACTTTGTAAATGAATTCAGCCAGGAAAAGGCCTGAAGTTTATCCCTCCGGATATAAATGTCTTTTATTATTTCGGAAAATCTTCTTTATTTATAATAAAGAACGGATTTTCCGGAAAACGGAAAACCAACGATGGAAGATGCCGGCCTAGAGGCTGCCATCTTCCATTTTCTCCAGCTTTTAAGCGCTTCCGGTTTATTTCAGGATTTGGTTAAAATAGACATCGTTTATACATAAAACGAAGATCTTATGGAACCTAAGCAAATACGTATCCTCCAGATAGAGGATAATCCGGGTGACGTGCGTCTTATAAAGGAAATGCTGAAGGAAGTTAAATCCCCGGGCTGCTCACTTAAGTATGCCTCAGACCTGGCTTCCGGAATAGAATTCCTGAATAGTCATGATTGCGACCTTATACTTCTGGACCTTGGGCTGCCCGACAGCATGGGGCTTGCAACGCTGGAGAAAGTCCATTCCATTAATTCTATGATCCCTGTTGTTATTATGACCGGCCTTGACGATGAGGAACTCGGACTTATGGCCGTAAAGACCGGGGCTCAGGATTATCTGATCAAGTCAGAGATAGACACTAATATTTTAATCCGCTCTATCCGTTATGCAATTGAAAGAAAAAGAATTGACGAAAAGCTGAGGCGCAGCGAAGAACGCTTCCGCTCAACCTTCGATCAGGCGGCCGTGGGGCTGGCACACGTTTCACTCGAAGGCGACTGGCTGAGGGTAAATGAGAAGTTAAGCGATATACTGGGCTACAGCCCCAATGAATTACTTGGAAAGAACTGCCTTAAGATGACGCATCCGGATGACCTGCCTGAAGACGCAAGGAATATAGAACTTCTGCTCAGGTATAAGACAAAAACCTATACTATTGAAAAACGCTATAAGCATAAAAATGGCTCTTACGTCTGGTGCCAGCTGACACGCTCGCTTGTCGAGGAAAGCCCCGAGGCTCCCAAATACTTCCTTTCGGTAGTTGAAGACATTTCTAAAAGAAAACAGACAGAGCTGGCGCTCCTGAATTCCGAGCAGAGGCTTAGAACCATTTTCAGGGAGTCCCCTTCGGCTATCGTGATCACTTCGATTAGGGAGGGGCGCTACATAGACGTTAATGAGGCTTTCCTTCGCATTACGGGATACAGCCGAAGAGAAATAATTGGCAGGAAAATTTCAGAGGCCGATATCTTTGCAAATCCTTCTGACAGGCTGAACCTCCTAAGGACCGTTGAAAAAACGGGAGAAGTCCGCAACCTGGAGTTTGAATTCCGCCTTAAGTCGGGAGAACTGGCTACAGGGCTCCTGCAGGCCACACTATTGAATATTGAAAACGAGCCGCAGATGCTTTCTGTTGTAACCGACATTTCGGAGCGCAGGAGGGCCATGATTCAGATCCAGCAGTATGTAGATGAACTGCAGGCAAATAAAATTACTTTAGAGCATAATGCGCGCGAGATGAATGAACTCAATGAGAAGCTCAGGGAATTAAATGCGAGCAAGGACAAGTTCTTCTCCATTGTGGCGCACGACTTAAGAAGCCCGTTTTCGGCTCTCCTGGGGTTTTCAGAATTCATGTACAACCATATTGAGGAGCTCACTGCCGATGAAATAAAGGACTTTTCTTTCAGAATTTATAAATCGCTTAACACACTTCTTAAGCTCATAGAGAACCTGCTTCAGTGGGCAAGGATACATACCGGCAAGATCGAGTTTGCCCCCGGGCAGTTCAATCTTAACGAGCTTATTGACGAGATACTGAACATTTACAATATGAATGCCGTAAGAAAAAATATAAAAATACTCTGCAGCCTCAATCAGGCGTATCATGTCTTTGCCGACAAAGACATGATAGACAGCGTCTTAAGAAACCTTCTTTCAAATGCCATAAAGTTTACGGCTTCCGGCGGAGAAATAAGAATTTCGGTAAAGAAGGCTTCGCCATATGTTGAAGTAAGTGTATCGGATACAGGCATAGGAATAGAAAAAGAAGATATAGAGCGGATGTTCAGGATAGATGAAACTATGACGCGCGAGGGAACAGAAAATGAAAAAGGGACGGGCCTGGGACTTGTCCTCTGCCGCGAGTTTGTGGAGATGAACGGGGGCGCAATCAGCGTTGAAAGTGAAATTGGAAAAGGAAGCACATTCCGCTTTACCGTTCCCGCTGAAGACTTAAAACAAAAAAGCGCCTGAGGCAGGAAATTCCCGCTATAGGCGCTTTTAATAAAACCTAAATTATTTCTTTACTTTAGCGTCTTCAAGGAGTACTGAGTAAGAGTATCCTGACCCGAAATCCTTGTTTACAGAAACTTTTCCCTCTACTGTAACAACGCTTCCCACCTGGGCTTCATCGGTGCTGGTAACCAGGAGGTCATAATTACCCTGGCTGTTAGTTCCATCCTGAATGTGTATCCAGTTCTTGCCCATGATGCCTGCATTGTATTTTACAACCTTGCCGCGTACCGTAACTGTTTTACCACTTAAGGAGCTTTTATCCGAGTAAACTTCGGCAACAGTTTTTCCTCCCTTTACGGGTTCAACCTTAACCTGTTCCTGATCTGTTTTTACCTGCGGGTGAGCGCCCATTGTGGGCTGTGTAAGCTGTCCGTTTTTAGCAATATCGGAAACAAAGAGTATCGATTCCCAGGTGCGGTTTAATGTTTCACTGTGGAAATTCTTCATTTCCATAGCTTTGGCAAACTGTACGGTCTCCCCTTTTTCAATCTGCATCTGCGGGGCGGCAATCCAGTAGGTGTTTCCGTTTTCTTCAAGCTGAAGGTAACTGTAGTTTGAAGCGTTAATTTTATCTATGACTTTACCTGTGTGGACCCCCTGTGGGTTTACAGGCTTTGATTCTTCTTTTTTACTGCATGCCGCAAGGCTTAAAAGCGCTACAGCAAGGAATAAGACTAAAGAGCGTTTCATCTATTCTCCATTTTAATAATTATTATTAAATTCCGGCGTTAAGATACAAAAAAGAAATTAAAACATCTTACCTATTTTAGGTATAAAATTACGTCCCTGTCAAGAGGCAGAGGAGCGGCTCCTGCTGTAAAATCAGTTGTTCTGCCAGGAAGGGAGCCTTCCGGGCGTCCAGGGTGTTCCTGTTACCTCAAGTGAACCTTCCAGTTTCTTCAGGTCGACTTCAACGAGCTGTCTGAACCTTGAGAGTAAAGGCGCGAACTCCCCGGATGCTATTCTCATCTGATCTTTCTGCGTCTGCGTGGGGGCCTGTGAAGACTGCCACTGGTCGTAGACAATCCCTTCCACCCTGTCGCTTATGGATGGCGGGGTATTCTCGTTTCTTCTCTGAAGAATCTTGTCGCCTGAAAGCCTGACTACTATATCATAAAGTTCATTATCAAGCCTGTTTACTTCTTCTGTCATTGTGCCGTTTGCCTTTGTCGAATTTTTCAGGGCCTGCCTTATTAACTTTATCTGGCCTGAGACTTCATTTGCCGACTCAATTGTGCCTCTTACTGCACGCCTTAACTCTGCAAGCCTGTGCTGGAATTCTGAAAGCGCCAGGCGGTCCTCCTTTGAAAGCTGTGAACTGTGCAAAGGGGTGGTATTGAAGGACACAGGACCCGCAAGAAGGCTCATATTTCCTTTTACAACTTTTGAAAGCGTTACGCTGTATTTCCCCGGAAGTGCCAGGGCACCCATATCGGCCTCATAGAAAGGATCATCTTCCTCTTCAGTCTCAATTTTTTTTATCGGCGTTGTTGCCGGGTACCTGAAATCCCATGTTACTCTCTGAATGCCTGAGTGTGCCGGAGCTCTCAGTTTATTTACCACGTTTCCTCCGTCATCAAGAATTGTAAGCAAAAGGTAGGGGCTTTCTTCCCTTTCCTCGCTTCTTAACTCCTGCGCCGTCGGGTATTCGGAGGTGCCTCCGTTTTTAAGAGCCTCTTTTTCTTTCTCCTCACGCGTTTGTTTTTCCGTTTTTATGGCGTCTTTTAAGTATATGGTAAAAGTTGCCCCGAGCGGAGGGTTGTCACCCAGATAATAGGATTCCCCTAAGAAGCCTTTGCTCTTATTCCCGAGAGGGCGTGACTGTATGAACATCTTCCCCTCTTTAACCGGGAAAATCTCCGCCTCCTTAGAAAGTGTTTCAGCCTTAAGCGTTCTTAAAGGCGTGTAGTCGTCCAGAATGTAAAATCCCCTTCCGAAGGTGGCAAGTACGAGGTCATTTTCCCTTTTCTGGATAGCCATATCCTTAACAGCAATTGTTGGAAGCCCCCCTTTTAACTGAATCCACTTTTCCCCGCCGTCAATTGTAAAGAACAGACCGAACTCTGTTCCCGCAAAAAGAAGGTTTGGATTTACATGGTCCTCGGCTAAAGTATAGACCGTTCCCCTTTCGGGCAGGTTACCTTTAATGGATTTCCAGCTTTTGCCCCCGTCGCTGCTTTTTAATACGTAGGGCTTAAAGTCAGAGTTTTTATGGTTGTCAAACGATGCGTAGACTGTATTTACCTCATGCTGACTTGTCAGAATGCAGCTTACGTACGTCATTTCGGGTACGCCCGGGAACTTCTCTATTTTCTTCCAGCTTTCTCCGGCATTATCCGTAACATTTATAAGCCCGTCATCTGTACCTGCATATATGAGCCCCTCTTTTACGGGGGATTCTGAGAGCGCAACAACGTTTCCGAAGAAAGATGTAGAAGCATTTTTAGCCACAGCATCTACTCCCCACACTTTTCCCATTACAGGAAGCTTGTTGCGGTCCAGACCTCGTGAAAGGTCCTGGCTTATTTCTTTCCAGGAGTTTCCCCTGTCGTCGCTCCTGAAGAGTTTATTGGCGGCAAAGTAGAGCCTTGTATGCGAGTGAGGGCTTATGATTAAAGGTGCGTCCCAGTTCCAGCGCAGAGCTTCTTCTCCTTTAGCTTCAACGGGCTTAATTCCCATAATTTCACCCGTCTTTTTATCGTATCGAACGAGTCCTCCGTACTGAGACTCTGAGTAGACTGTCGTGGGATCCTCGGGATCAACTCTGGAATAGAAGCCGTCGCCCCCCTGGGTTACATACCAGTCGGAATTCGGGATTCCTGAGATGTTAGTTGTAGCCGAAGGTCCTCCAAGGCTGAAATTATCCTGTGTGCCTCCATATACATAATAGAAAGGGAGCGTGTTATCGACGGCAACTCTGTAGAACTGCGTTACGGGAAGATTGCTCTTAAAGTTCCACATCTGGCCGCGGTCGAAAGATTCATAGATTCCACCGTCGCAGCCGACAAGATAATAGTTTGTATTATTCGGATCGATCCACATGGCGTGGTTATCCACGTGCTTAAATCTTTCCCCTAACTGCCTGAAGGTCTTACCGCCGTCATCTGTAACCATCAAATATGTATCCATTGCATAAACGCGGTCGGGATCTTTAGGGTCGGCATAAATTTCGTTGTAATACTGTGCGCTTCCCGATACATAGCTGCTCATCTTATCCCAGGTGGCTCCTTTATCCGTTGAGCGATAGAAGCCCCCCTTTCCCTTTGCGGCCTCAATTACGGCGTAAACTATGTCTGTGTTTACGGGGGAGACTGTAAGGCCGATTTTTCCCATATCGACGTTCGGGAGTCCCGAGGAGAGTTTTGTCCACGTAGCTCCGGCATCGGTGGATTTATATATGGCTGACTCAGGGCCGCCGTCAATAACGGTATAGACGTGGCGCCTTCTCTGATATGATGATGCGTAGATCACGTCAGGATTTTTAGGGTCGAAGGCCATGTCGTTAATGCCGGTGTTTTCACTTATGGTTAAAACGGCTTTCCAGCTTGTGCCGTTATCAGTTGATTTATAAAGCCCGCGCTCGCCGCCCGGTCCCCACAGGGGTCCCTGAGAGGCCACGTAAACGACGTTTGAATTTCTGGGGTCTATTAAAATTTTGCCGATGTGTTCTGAACTTTTAAGTCCCACGTTTTTCCAGCTTTTCCCGCCGTCATCCGAGCGGTAGATGCCATCTCCATATGAGACGCTTCTCTGGCTGTTGTTCTCCCCTGTGCCGGCCCATATAACATTCGGGTTATTCGGGTCCATAGCCAGGCATCCTATAGAATAGGAGCCTTCGTTGTCAAATACAGGCGTCCAGCTCGTTCCGGCGTTTGTTGTCTTCCAGATGCCGCCGGAGGCCGCGGCAGCAAAATACTCACTGCGGTCTTTGGGGTTAACGGCAAAGTCAGAGATGCGTCCTGAAGTCAGTGCCGGTCCGATTGAGCGGAACTTCAGGCCGTTAAAGGTCTGTGAATTAAATGGGTCGTTTTGTTTTTTAGGATCTTCTTTTTGTGCGCACCTGTCTGAAGAGTTAACCATCAGTGCCAGTGTAAGAAGAAGTGCAAGGTATTTCATTAAGTGCTCCAATAATTTGATGCAAATCTAATTAAAATACTTGCTATCTGAAATACCTTTATAGTTAGACGGAATGCAATTTAAGGGGAATGTTTTATCCCCTCAGTTTATCCAGGAGGTGGTTCAGGTTTTTCACCTCCTCAGTGTTCAGGGTGGTGAGCCTGTGTTCGAGCAGGTGCTCCGGGGTGTCAATTTTTGAGAGAAGGTCCAGGCCTTTTTTAGTGATTATAACGTCCACGTTCCTTCTGTCCTCAGGGCAGATGTTTCTTTCCACGAGCCCCTTTGCCCTCAGCTTTTCCACAATTCTTGAGGCGTCGGACATTTTGTCGAGCATGCGTTCCTTGATCAGCTTTATGGTTGCGGGTTTCGGGTGCTGCCCCCTTAAAATCCGAAGTACATTATACTGCTGCATTGTAATGCCATGCGGCTTTAGGATATCCGTCTGCTGGGAAGCGATCCAGTTGTTTGTATATATAATGTTTACCAGAGCCTTATGGTACTGGCTGGAAAAGTGTTTTTGTTTTATTTCTTCTTCCAAACGCATTTGATTTTCTAGCCGGATGTCGTTTATTTCTAAAAACTCATTCATCATAATTAAATCTTCTTAAATTACAGAGGAATATCAATAAGCAGTATGCGCGAGTCCTCTTCCACATTTACGCTCAGTTCTTCTGTAGCGCTTATTTCTGCTGAGTCGCGCCTAAAGAGGGTTTCTCCGTTAAAGCTTATGCTTCCTTCAATTACAAATAAATAAATTCCCCTTTGTTGCCCTTCTGTCTTGTAGCTGAAGTGTTTCCCCTTGTCAAAGTCACCAAGAAAAAGGGATGCATCCTGGTGAATGTAGAGCGTGCCCGGGAGGTCACTTCCTGAAACTACTCTCTGAAGCTTATTATGCCTTTCCTCCGGCGGGAAATATCTCTGGTCGTAACGGGGTTTAATGTTTCTTTCTTTTGTATGGATCCAGATCTGCAGGAGGTTCAACGGATCTGTTTCGGAATTATTGTACTCACTGTGCTCTATGCCCCAACCGGCGGACATGACCTGAATTTCATTTTCATTTAATTCTTTTGCGTTTCCTGCTGAATCCTTATGTCCCAGGACGCCTTTAAGCATAATTGTAATTATTTCCATGTTACGGTGGGGGTGTGTGCCGAAGCCCTCGCCAGCCTCTACAATGTCGTCATTTAATACGCGGAGGGCACCAAAACCGATCTTCTCCGGATTATAATAGTCCGCGAAACTGTAGCTGTATCTTGTATGAAGCCAGCCATGCTCGGCCTGTCCCCTGTCTTCAGATCTCTGAACGTTAAGTTTCATTATTCCTCCTTCTGTGGAACTTCAATTTTTTCCGGCTCCAGGTTTGCCGGGATTCCGAATTTCCCGCTAAAGACAATTTCCGTTAGAGGTTTTCTTTGCCTTGGGGCGTTTTCCCTCATCTTAAGGTTTTCCGGCACGTCGCTTTCTTCCGATTTGTATCCTATAGCAAGAACAACTGCGGGTTCAAAATTTTCCGGGATGTCAAAGAGCTCTCTTATAATTAATGGATTAAATCCCCCCATCTGTCTGACAAAAAGGTTTTGGGAAGTAGCCTGAAGGGTCAGGTTTGTCACTGCGCTTGAAAGGTCGTAAAAAGCGTATTTATTTAATTTTTTATCTATTCCGCGGTCCAGCTTTGCAACGCCCACAACTAAAAGAGGTGCGTTTTTAGCCCAGAGCTTATTCCCCTCGGCAAGCGAGCTGAATATTTTCCAGTAGTTTTCCGGGTCATTTTTTCCTGCCACAATGAATCTCCAGGGTTGTTCATTGCCTCCGGAGGGTGCCCAGCGGGCTGCTTCAAAAAGTGAAAGAACGACGTCGCTATCTATCTGTTCCTCAGAAAAAGTTCTAGTGCTGTATCTTTTTGTGATTAAATCGTGTACCATGTTGCCTTTCTTAAAGTTCTGCGGGATAGGTGCCTTCCTATCCCGCGTGAAGATCAGTTATAATTTCCTGAATTACTTCTGTTTTACGATTTCAACGTCGCAGTTGATTGTTATTGTTTTACCCACTACTGCGCCGCCCGTTTCAATTAAAGCGTTCCATTTAAGTCCGTAATCAAAGCGGTTTAAGCTTCCCTTAACGTTAAAGCCGGCCCTAAGGTTTCCATAAGGATCTGTTATAAGTCCGCCGAAGGTGACATCCAGGTCAATGGTTTTTGTTATGTCCCTTATTGTCAGGTCACCTCTCATTTTATAGTTTTCGTCGTCAATTTTCTCAATTGACTTTTTAACGAACCGGATCTCCTTATAGTTCTCGGCTCCGAAGAAATCCTCACTTTTCAGGTGTGCGTCGCGGTCAGCTATTCCGGTATCTATGCTTTGGGCATTAATTGTAAATTCTATGTCACTCGTCTGAAAGTCATCGCCATTGACCTTCATTTTGAGGTCGTAATCCTTAAACTCGCCCTGTACGTGTGCAATAATCATATGCCTGGCGGAGAACTGAATTCTGGTATGTGCCTTGTCCACGTTCCACGTTCCAACGATCGATTCTTTCTGAGTAGTTTCCATTTTTTTCCTCCTTTGTTAAATGACTTAGTTATAGTTAAAACAAATGTTGTAACATTTAAAGTTCCCACATCAATTATTTTCTTCTATTACTTACACCATTTTAGAATAGAAAATAAAAACTCCGGTGTTAAATACAAGAGAAGAATATCTGGTTAAAATTATTTTCTAAGCCTCTTAACTATTCCCTATTCTTAATTCTTTTCTTTAATTTAAGTAATTCAAATTTTTAAGAGGAGCTCACAATGAAGTCTTTTTACTTTTTGTCCTTTATGTTTCTTTTTCTCCCTCTTCTTCTCAAGGCGCAGCCGGGGGTTAAGTTTGACGACTATTTTATCGATAAGACGATGAGGGTTGACTACTTTCATATTGGCGATTCCAAAAGTGAAATTGTTACCATAGACAGAATTTATCAGCAGGGTATCTGGGCCGGAAGCAGGGAAAACCTGATTGACAACTTTAATAACGGGAAATACTATTTTAAGGTATATGACGCTTCCTCGGGCGTACTCCTGTTCTCTAAAGGATTCGACAGCTACTTTGGCGAGTATAAAACGAGCGACGCTGCCATAAAAGGAATCCAAAAAACTTATCATGAATCGGCCCTCCTCCCTTACCCTAAAAATAAGGTCAGGTTTACCGTTGAGGTTAGAAACAGGCAGAATGAACTGAAACCTTTCTTTGAACAGGTAATTGACCCAAAGGACTGGACGATCTTAAGGGAGGAGCCGAAGGATAAATCGGTTAAAGTTGTAAAGCAGGTCTATAATGGCGATCCCCACACAAAGGTGGACGTTGTTGTCCTGGCCGAGGGTTATACGGCCAGGGAGGAGAAGAAATTCAGACAGGACCTTAAGAAGTTCTCAGACATTTTCTTTAATAAGGAGCCTTATAAAACGCATAAAAGCGACTTCAATTTTTACGGAGTCTTTAAGCCTTCTGAAGAAAGCGGCTCTGACGAGCCGGATCATCTTTCATTTAAGAATACCGTGCTTAACACTACATTCTACTCCCTTGGCTCTGAACGCTATCTTTTGACTGAAGATAATAAGACGATGCGCGACCTGGCAGCCCACGTTCCTTATGACGCCATCTATATTATGGTTAACCATAAGCGATACGGCGGCGGAGGCATATACAACCTTTTCTGCACATTCACTACAGACAACCAGTGGCATGAATACGTGTTCCTTCATGAGTTCGGGCACTCATTTTCGGGTCTTGCCGATGAGTACTATACTTCCGACGTTGCATATAACGAGTTCTACCCGAAGGGAGTCGAACCGGTTGAGCCTAATATTACGGCGCTCTTAAACCCGCAGGACTTAAAGTGGAAATCTTTAATTACCCCCGGAATTGAAATTCCAACTCCGTGGGAGAAAGCAGGATATGATAGCCTGGACCTTTCATACCAGAAAGTAAGGCGCGAACTGAACAGTAAAATTGCTGAAATGAAACGCAACGGGGCTCCGGAAAAAGAGGTTTCTAAAGTTGAAGATGAATCGGAGAAGCTTTCAAAGACTGCTGCGGAGAAAACCGATAAGTACCTTCAGTCGAGTAAATACTGGGGAAAAGTTGGTGCCTTCGAAGGCGCTGGCTACGCTTCAAAAGGACTTTACCGCTCGATGCTCGACTGTCTTATGTTCAGCAAGGGTAACAAGCCTTTCTGCAAAGCCTGCGATGAGGCGGTTATAAATGTAATTAAACATTATACGGAATAGACTAAAACTTATGGATTAGTTTTGGTGTATTAATATTTTGAGGCTTTTAATTATCTTTGAGAATTCATAAGTTTAGCTCTTTAATTTTAAAAAAGTAATATTATATATGTTTTCAATTTTAGCTTATTTATTTGCGATAGTTCTGGCTAATATGACCGTACTCTGGTTCGGTCCTATTTCAACCCCTATAAATGCCTTTTTCTTAATCGGCCTGGATCTTACGCTTCGCGACAGGCTTCATGAGAAGTGGATGGGTAACAATCTGTGGCTTAAGATGTTTCTTTTAATTGCAGGAGGTTCTGTTATTACTTACATAATTAACAGGAACGCCGGCCCCATTGCACTTGCAAGCGTGGTGTCATTTGCTGTTGCTGCCTTTGCAGATGCGTTTATATATTCGAAACTCTTAAGCAAGTCTTTCATGGTTAAATCCAACGGATCGAACCTGGCCGGAGCGCTTATGGATTCCTTCTTATTCCCCACTCTGGCTTTCGGCCACATTATGCCGTGGGTTATTTTAGGGCAGTTTGCGGCTAAAATCGGGGGCGGGTTTATCTGGTCGCTTCTGCTGAATAAGCACAATAAAAGTAAAGAGCTGGCTGAGGAAGAGTCTTTAAGTTAAATTTATTTAAGTTGAAATAAAATACTAAAAAGGCCGCTTCATTTAGCGGCCTTTTTTATTTATATCTTTTCTTACTTTATACTTCTTTTACCGGTTCCTGCTTGTGGAATTCCAGTTTGCCTTTGTCACCCAGAGTTACATTTATTGTATCCCCTGCCTGAAAGTTACCCATCAGGAGCTGTGTTGAAAGCGGGTTGATGAGATAGTTCTGTATTGTCCTTTTAAGGGGCCTTGCGCCGTAGGTGACGTCGTAGCCTATTGTAGAAAGCCAGTCTTTTGCTTCATCATCAACAGTTATATGAATGTCTTTATCCTGAAGCATCTTCTGAACTCTTTCAAGCTGTATATCCACAATCCTGCGGAGTTCAGGTCTAAGTAGAGGCTTGAAGAGTACCACTTCATCTATGCGGTTTAGGAACTCAGGCCTTATGGTTTTTCTCAGCATGTCGATAAGTTTTACCCTCAGGTCGTCGAGCACATACGATGCATTCTCCTCAGTCATCGTCTCCAGCTTCTCCTGTATCAGGTGGCTTCCCAGGTTGGAAGTCATGATGATAATCGTATTCTTGAAGTTGACTGTTCTTCCCTGGTTGTCTGTAAGGCGTCCGTCATCTAAGACCTGAAGAAGAATATTAAACACATCAGGATGCGCCTTTTCTATTTCGTCCAGGAGTATTACTGAGTACGGGCGTCTTCTTACGGCTTCAGTAAGCTGACCTCCCTCTTCATATCCTACATATCCCGGAGGCGCACCGATCAGGCGCGAGACAGAGAACTTCTCCATATATTCAGACATGTCAATTCTTATCATTGCGTGCTCGTCGTCGAATAAGAATTCGGCAAGAGCGCGTGCGAGTTCGGTTTTACCGACGCCCGTAGTACCAAGGAATATAAAAGATCCGATCGGGCGGTTAACGTCCTGTAGTCCCGTGCGTGAACGCCTGATGGCATTTGATACAGCAATGACCGCAGCCTCCTGACCAACAACCCTCCTGTGGAGTTCATCTTCCATTCTGATCAGTTTGCTCCTTTCGCTTTCAAGCATGCGCTGAACCGGAATGCCCGTCCACTTTGCAACAACTTCTGCGATGTCTTCAGGCTCAACTTCCTCCTTAAGCATTTTGTGCTGCTGCTGAATTTCGGACAGGCGTGCAGATTCATCTTTCAGTTTTTTCTCGAGTGATGCAATTGTGCCGTATCTTAATTCAGCCACTTTCCCCAGGTCGCCTTCGCGCTCGTACTGCTCTGCCTGAAGCTTTGCGTTTTCAATATCGCTCTTCATCTTTTGTATCTGCTGAATCTTATCTTTTTCCAGCTGCCAGTGGCTTTTGAGTGTATTGCGTTCTTCTGTAAGCTCGCTCATTTCGCGGTTGATCTCTGTTATTCTGCGCGGGGACTCTTCATCTTTCTCCCTTTCGAGCGCAACCTTTTCAATTTCGAGTTGTTTGATTTTGCGTTCAACATTATCGAGCTCTTCGGGCATTGAATCAATTTCAATTCTGAGTTTTGAAGCCGCCTCGTCAATTAAGTCTATCGCCTTATCAGGCAGGAAGCGGTCTGTTATATACCTGTTTGAAAGCTGTACCGCAGCAACAATTGCAGCGTCGGTTATTCTTACGCCGTGGTGTACTTCGTAGCGTTCCTTAAGGCCTCTTAAAATTGATATAGCGTCTTCCTCTGAAGGTTCGCCTACAAATACAGGCTGGAAGCGTCTTTCTAAAGCCGCGTCTTTTTCAATATACTTTTTATATTCATTCAGTGTTGTTGCTCCGATTGCATGCAGTTCTCCTCTGGCAAGCGCGGGCTTAAGAATATTTGCCGCATCCATTGAGCCCTGCACGGCGCCTGCTCCAACAAGCGTATGGAGCTCATCAATAAATAGTATTATTTCACCATTCGAATCCTGTACTTCTTTTATAACTGCTTTAAGTCTTTCTTCAAACTGTCCGCGGAACTGTGTTCCTGCTACGAGTGCGCCGAGATCAAGCGCCATAATTTTTTTTGTCTTCAGGTTCTCCGGTACGTCGCCGCTTACGATTCTGTGTGCAATGCCTTCGGCTATTGCTGTTTTGCCCACACCGGGATCACCAATAAGCACCGGGTTATTTTTTGTTCTGCGTGATAAGACCTGAAGCACGCGTCTTATTTCCTCGTCGCGCCCGATAACAGGATCAAGTTTCCCTGATTTGGCAAGTTCATTCAGATCGCGTGCATATTTCGATAGTGCCTGATAAGTGTCCTCGGGGTTTTGTGAAGTAACCCTCTGGTTTCCCCTGATATCTTTTAAGGCTGCAAGAAGCGTGTCGTGATTTACGCCGTAATCGCGAAGCAGCTGTCCTGCTTTCCCGTCGCTGTCCGCAATTGCCAGGAGCAGATGTTCTGTTGAAACAAATTCATCCTTTAAGTTCTTCGCTTCTTCGGCCGCCTGGTCCAGGAGGCGTGCTGTCTGTCCCGATAGCTGCTGGTTTCCAGCGCCGGCTCCTGAGACCTTGGGAAGTCTTTCAAGGAGCTCATTTACCTTAAGCTTAAGGTGGTTTATGTTTACTTCTGCTTTACGCATGAAGGATACTGCAATACCCGATTCATCCTGAATCATTGCAGCAAGCAGATGCTCAGGTTCAATAATCTGATTATTATAATTCTGAGCGATCTCAAGCGCGTTTTGGATTATCTCCTGCGCTTTAACTGTTAGTTTGCTAAAATTAAATGCCATATATTTTTTATCCGCTCTTATTTCAATAAATAAATTAACCATTATACCAAAATAAAATCAATGAGTTTCCGTTACCTTACAATTACTCTTTGAATTTAATTCCATATTAAAAACAAAAATTAGCCCCAAATAAATCCCGGATTGTCTGCCAAAATCACCATCAACATCTGCCTGAGAAGCTCGGTAAACCAATTGTACAAACTATTTCCGCACCGCGGCAGCGGTGCCCTGTTGATAGCCCAGGGTGACCAAATCCCCGATAGGGGATGCGGGAACCCCGGGGAAAAAAGATTCCAAAAAATCTCCCGGAGCCGCGGCAGCCGCGACATGTTCCCATTCCATGCGTGTAATAAAAATGACAAAATATTTATCAATGACGCGTTGGTATTTACCAAATGAATTTACACCGTTCCAATACATGGCGCGGCTGACCGCGGCGCCTGTGATTGGGGGGGAATTCTCGTTTCCCGGGGTTCAGTCATTCCCTCCGGGAATTCCCTCACCCTGGGCTATCAATATGGCACCGCTGCCGCGGCTTAAAATATAGAAGTGTTTAGAAAAGTAAAAATTATATGAAACTAAAAGGAAAATGTTTCACGTGAAACATTTAAAAACTGTGAAATATAGGACATGGGGTAAAATTAGCGTTGAGTTTATACGCCCTTATCTTTAATTTTAATACCTATGTTAAACCACTTGAATGAAGACACTATTACCGCAATTGCCACCCCTATGGGCGTTGGCGCCATTGCGGTTATAAGGGTTAGCGGTGCTAAAAGCTTTGAAATTGCCGACAAGGTGTTTCAGGGTAAAAAGCCGATTACGGGCTCCCCGTCGCACACGATCCATTATGGAAAAGTTGTGGACTCGAAGGGTGAGGCGATAGATGACGTGCTCGTTTCAGTATTCTGCAACCCAAATTCCTATACGGGCGAAGACAGTGTGGAAATCAGTTCCCACGGGAGCCCCCTTGTTGCAAGCCGCATAATTGAAACCCTCTTAAATCAGGGTATAAGGCTTGCTGAGCCGGGAGAGTTTACAAAAAGGGCTTTCTTAAACGGAAGGATTGACCTGGCGCAGGCTGAGGCTGTAGCAGATGTTATTAATTCCAGGACCGATGCCGCCTTAAGAGGGGCACGCAACCAGTTGGATGGTATCCTTTCCTCCCGGGTGGAACTCATCAGAACCTCCCTCCTGAACATTTCCTCTTTAATCGAGCTGGAGCTCGACTTTGCCGAGGAAGATATTCAGTTCATGAACACGAGCCAGATCATCAGGAAGATCGACGAGATTGTGCTTGAGATAAGGAAGCTCCTTGGTACTTACTCCTTCGGCAAGGTGATAAGAGACGGCATTAACGTCGCTCTGGTTGGAAAGCCTAACGTCGGAAAGTCTTCCCTTCTTAACTACCTTCTTAAGGAGTCGCGCGCTATTGTAAGCGAGATTCCGGGTACGACCAGAGACGTTATAAGCGAGGAAATTTTTGTCGAAGGAATTTTGTTCAGGCTCTCAGATACGGCTGGTATCCGCCTGACTGAGGATGTAATAGAAAAAGAAGGCGTAAGACGCAGCCGCCAGGCGGTAAAGGATGCCGACTTTGTCCTTTTCCTTAGTGATGAGGAATCTGGTTTTTCAGAGGAGCTTTACTCAGAGCTTGGAACTATTACGGAGGATAAAAGGATTATAAAGGTCACCAATAAGGTTGACCTCTACCCTGAGCGCGGCCATAAGGCGGATGTTTTTATCTCCTCCAAAACGGGTGAAGGGATCCATGAGCTCCTCCGTCTTATGAAGGAAAGGGCTATAGGTTCTGAAGTCTATACGGAAAACGCTGCCGTTGTCTCAAACCTGAGGCATTATAAGGCTCTTCAGGATGCCGTGGAAGGTCTTCTCTCGGCAAAAGAATCCTTAAGGGAAAACCTGAGCGGTGAGTTCGTTTCTGTGGACCTGAGGAAGGCAGAGGCGAGTCTTGGGGAGATCATAGGTAAGGTTACTACAGAAGATATTCTGAACAATATATTTTCAAAGTTCTGCATAGGGAAATAAACCTGAAATTAAATGTAGGGGCGAGCGGCGCTCGCCCACGTGAATTGACAATAAGATACATCCAGGAAAAGGAATTTTTCCATGATTATCGGGGTTTGATTTTTCTAAACATTTATGGTTGTAATTAACCGTCCGGGCGAGCCGCCGCTCGCCCCTACAGCAGAATAATGTTTCCACAAAATAAATGTTTCACGTGAAACATCATAAAGGACAAATTTTTGAGAAGATTTGATATAATAGTAGTTGGAGGTGGCCACGCGGGCTTAGAGGCCGCGGCCGCAGGGGCAAACATGGGCCTTGAGGTGGGACTTCTTACCATGGACAGGTATGGCATGGGAAGAATGTCCTGCAACCCAGCCATTGGAGGAAGCGCCAAGGGGCACCTTGTACATGAGATAGATGCCCTGGGAGGCGTCATGGGCTTAATAGCTGACAGGACTGGAATTCAGTTCCGTACACTAAACCTCTCCAAGGGGCCGGCCGTATGGGCACACCGCTGCCAGTCGGACCGTAAGCTCTACTCTGAAGAAGCCTACAGGTTGATTACTTCCCTGCCCGGGATTACCATAGTGGAAGATACGGTTGTCGAGGCCCTGACAGAAAATAAAAAGATCGTAGGGGTCGTAACCGGCAAAGGTGAAGAGATCGAGTGCCGCGCTCTTGTGGTATGTTCCGGTACATTCTTAAACGGCCTCATGCATACGGGGCTAACATCTACAAGCGGCGGGCGATTTGGTGAAAAGCCGGCAACGGGACTGACCGAGAGCATGATTAAGCTCGGCTTTAAGGCAGGACGCTTAAAGACCGGTACACCCCCAAGACTCCATAGGAGCTCTATAAACTACAGCATACTTTCTGAGCAGCCGGGTGATCAGGTGCCGAAGCCTTTCTCCTTAAGGACGGACATTTCAAACTTTCCCAGCCTTCCCCAGGTAAGCTGCCACATAACAAACACCCATGAGGGTACACACAAGATTTTGGAAAAAGGCTTCTCGCGCTCCCCGCTTTTTACGGGAGTCATTCATGGAGTGGGGCCAAGATACTGCCCTTCCATAGAGGATAAGATTGTAAGATTCAAGGACAAGCCTTCACACCACCTCTTCCTGGAGCCGGAAGGACTGGACAGCGACCTCATATATGTAAACGGATTCTCCACCTCCCTTCCTGAGGAGATTCAGCTGGAGGCAATCCACTCGGTTAAGGGGCTTGAAGAAGCCGTGATGGTGCGCCCGGGTTATGCCGTGGAGTACGACTACTTCCCTCCCTATCAGGTGGATCTGACGCTCGAGACAAAACTTGTTGAAGGTCTCTACTTCGCGGGACAGATCAACGGCACTTCAGGCTATGAGGAAGCTGCGGCTCAAGGGCTTATAGCAGGAATTAACGCGGCTCTTAAAATTAAGGGCGAAGGTGAATTTACTCTTAAAAGAAGTGAAGCCTACATAGGAGTCCTCATTGATGACCTCGTAACCAAGTCAACCGAGGAGCCTTACCGCATGTTCACCTCGAGAGCTGAGCACAGGCTACTCTTAAGGCAGGATAACGCCGACAGGCGCCTCCTGGAGTATGGCGCCAGGCTGGGCCTGATACCAGCCGAAACCTTAAACGAAATGAAAAAACGCCAGGCTTTGATAAGCAAAAATATGGATTTCTTAAGGGAGTTCAAGCTCCACGCAAGAGTAGTAAACCCTTACCTGGAAAAATTAAATACCGACCCAATTGAATCCACAGAAACAGTAGCCAAGCTCTGCAAGCGCCCCGAGCTGAAACTTCAGGAGATACTGGAGCTTGTTGAGGAGGAAAAGCGTAACGGAATCGGAGAACTTCTGGAGGATGCAACAGCACTCGAGCAGGTGGAAATTGAGCTTAAGTACGAGGGCTACATAAAGCGCCAGCAGGAACTGGTGGAAAAACTCGAGCGGTATGAGGAGATGCAAATTCCTTTAAACTTTAATTATTTACAAATTAAATCACTTTCTTCCGAGGGTCGCGAGAAGTTAAGCCGCGTAAAACCGCGTTCAATCGGCCAGGCCTCCAGAATTTCAGGAGTTACCCCTTCAGATATTTCTATTTTATTAGTATATTTGAGGCATTAATTTTTAAAGTTGTGGAGTTCAGTGGAAAATCAAGAGCTGTATTATAACCAATTAAGCTCCTATTTCCGGGATAACGGCCTGAATGCCGACCCTTATCAGCTGGAACGCTTGTCAATGTACGCCTCTCTGATTGTTGAAAAAAATCAGGTGGTTAACCTGATTTCCAGAAAGGATACTGCTTCTGTAGTTGAAAACCACGTTTTCATCTCGGCTTTTATTTCGCACTTCATACCGGAAAAATGTACGAGATTTCTGGACATCGGTACCGGGGGCGGATTTCCCGGCATCCCTCTGGCTATCATGCGTCCGATGATGAAGGGCGTAATGGTTGATTCGACAACAAAGAAGATCGATGCCGTCCACGAATTTATTAGCAGGCTTAAATTAAGCAATGCCTCGGCTGTTAACAGCAGGGTTGAGGCTCCTGAATTTACGGAAAAATATGCAGGTTGTTTCGACCTGATTGTAAGCCGCGCTACAGTGCCCCTTGCAATGCTTTTAAGATACGCTATGCCTGTGATAAAGGAAAAAACAATTCTTGCCTCCTTAAAAGGCGGTGATCTTAAAGAGGAGATCAGGGCGGCGGAATTAAAGTACAAACCGCATATAAGAAAGCTGACAGTCTTTGAATTAAATTATAAACCGACTAATGTCAGGAATGAAAAAGAAAAAAAATTAATTTTACTGGAATTGAACAAATGAGTGCAGATACCAAGAAGTTGTTTGCTGAAATTGCCAGCCTTACAACAGAACAGAGAAACCCGAATTCAATGGATATAGACGCCCGTTCCACAGGCGAGATCCTGAGAATAATTAACAATGAAGATAAGCAGGTGCCCCTGGCAGTAGAAAAAGAAATTCCTTATATCGAGCAGGCAGTTGAGTTAATCGTTAAGGCCTTCAAAAACGGCGGAAGACTTTTATACTTCGGCGCCGGTACGAGCGGACGCCTTGGCGTTGTGGATGCCTCGGAATGCCCCCCTACTTTCGGAACCCCCTATGGTATGATTGACGGCTTTATCGCAGGCGGAAAAGAAGCAATGTTCCGCGCGCAGGAAGGAGCCGAGGACTACGAGGAAAACGGAGCCAACGACGTCATGAAAGCTAACGTAACGGATAAAGACGTTGTCTGCGGAATTGCAGCAAGCAGAAGAACACCTTATGTTGTAGGCGCTGTAAAAAAAGCAAAGGAAATTGGAGCAAAGACTCTTTTTGTAACCTGCAACCCGAGAGAAAATTTTAATATCAGTGAAGTTGACGTTGCCATGTGCCCTTACGTCGGTCCTGAAGTCATTATGGGTTCAACCCGCATGAAAAGCGGTACGGCACAGAAGCTCGTTCTTAACATGCTTACTACTACAGCTATGATACGCATGGGCAAGGTTTACGAGAACATGATGATCGACCTTCAGATGACAAACAAGAAACTCGTTGAACGCTCAAAGAGAATTGTAATGACAATTACTGGACTTGACTACGATGAGGCATCTGAATACCTCCAGAAAGCTGGAGGTCACGTAAAGACTGCCCTCGTTATGATTAAAGCCAATGTTACAGCTGAAGAGGCAAAAGTAAGGCTTGAGAAAGCAGACGGATTTGTAAGACGTGCAATCGAAGGTACTTTTTAATTTATTTTATAAAAGTAAAATAATTTATTGAAAGAGCGGACTCTATAAGTCCGCTCTTTTTATTTTATTACCGGACTACTTCCCGCTGAACCCTCCCCGTAATTTTATAGTTAATTTCAGGCGGGAATTAGTTATGTTTAATTCTTCAAAAATTTTTTATCTGGCTTTGGGAAACAAAAATGGCAGTAAAACAGAAAATATTTTTACCCGGCGCGGGCGAACAGTTAAGGTTCCTTGAAAATGAAATAACAATCGAAGCAATGGCATCTGCTGTTTTCGGCTCAGGCAGCGGCACGATTTCCAGAATGCTTCACGATGACACTGGCGCTCCTGTTGAACTTATTGTTGAAGACTATGAGTCGCTCATAGAAGCTCAGCTGGAGATAAAAAATCTTGAGGGAGTGAAGGCCCGTATAATGTCTTTTTCGGCAACGGACTTCAAAGATGACTCATTCGACCTCGTCTATGCTCAGGCTTCTATTTCAGGCTCTTCAAGAGTAAAGATACTCAAGGAAATAAAAAGAATTCTTAAACCTCAGGGATATCTGTGCGTGGGTGAAATTGTAAAGCTTACAAAAGACACTCCGCGCTTTGTGCAGGACGTCTGGAAAAGCTCCGACCTCTCCCCTCTTAACCATGATGAAATAGAAGACTTCTACAAATCAAGAAACTTCGAAGTCTTAAAAAGCATTGATATGAGCCGGACGCTGAAAGAATTTTACTCCATGGGGCAGGAACAGCTGAAGAAAAATGTTAACACAATGACAGAGCAGGAAAAAAGCTACAACAAAAAACTGATCAACAGAATGAGCCATGAAAGCAATGTCTACTTAAGACAGGGCGGCGACAGGCATATCGGCTTTAAGGTAATGATATTAAAAAACGAAAAATAAAAATTGAACTAGACGACTGGAGAATAAAGAATTGAAAAAAGGTGATATAATAGAGCTGGAGATTTCAAAGTACGCTTTTGAAGGAAAAGGAATTGCAAAGGTCGAGAAAAGTCTCATCGTTCCGGGAGCTCAAAAAAAAGTTGAAATAGATTCTGAAGGCTCGTCCGATGAACTGCCCTTGGAAGCAGACCAGAAAAACTACGTCATCTTTGTCCATGGCTCATACCCCGGCGACAGGGTTAAAGCAATGATAACAAAGATCAAGAAGTCATATGCCGAGGCAAAAACGGTTGAAGTTCTTAATGCTTCTGAAGAAAGAACCAAGGCACCGTGTAAATATTTCGGAGTCTGCGGAGGCTGCAAACAGCAGGACCTTTCTTACGAGGCGCAGCTGAAATATAAACAGGAACAGGTAAAAGATATTTTTGAACGCCTGGGCGGCTTCCACGATTTTGAATTCCAGGATATACTCCCTTCTGAGAAAATATTCTTCTACAGAAACAAAATGGAGTACTCTTTTGCCGAACGCCGCTGGCTTAGAAAGGAAGAACTGGGCGACGAAAATATAGAAAGAAATTTTGCGCTCGGGCTTCACCTGCCGAACATATTCGATAAGGTGCTTGACATTGACGAGTGCCTCCTGCAGTCGGAGGAAAGCAACGGGATACTTAACTTCACAAGAGACTTCTTTAAGAAAAGACAGGCAACGATATATTCAACAAAGACACATTCGGGCTACTTAAGAAATTTGGTAATAAGAAAAACTCACCACTCAGCCGACCTCATGGTGAACCTTGTTACTTCAGAAGAAAATGACTCACTCCTGAAGGAGTACACTGATGGGCTCCTGAAGGCAGTGCCTGAAGTGACAACGGTGATAAATAACATCAATACAAAGAAGGCCCAGATAGCAGTCGGCGACTACGAGAAGGTTTACTTCGGATCGGGAAATATTTACGACACAATCGGAAAATATAACTTCAGAATAAGCGCAAACTCTTTCTTCCAGACAAATACTTTGCAGGCCGAAAAACTCTATCACACAGGGCTTAAGTTTGGAAAGATTACAAAAGACGACGTTGTCTACGACCTTTATTCCGGTGCCGGCACAATATCAATTTATGTTTCAGAGGCTGCAAAGAAAGTCTACGCTTTTGAGACCGTTGAGCCCGCGGTAAAGGACGCCGAGGAAAACAGAAAAATAAATAAAATTGATAACGTGAAATTTATTACCGCAGACCTGAATCGCTCGTTTCTTGACACGGTTAAAATTAAGAACCTCCCTTCTCCTGACGTCGTGATTCTGGATCCTCCAAGAAGCGGTATGAATCCTGTGACTGTTAAAGACGTTGTTGCTTTAGATCCCGACCGTATTGTCTACATCAGCTGCAACCCGGCTACTCAGGTGCGCGACATAAAAATGTTTAACGAGGAAGGCTACCGCTTAATGAAGGTTCGTCCCGTGGACATGTTCCCGCACACATATCACATTGAAAATGTTGCGCTGCTGGAAAAGTGAGTAAGAAGCAGGAAGTAAGTAGCAGGAAGTAAGTAGTAAGTAGAAAAAAGGCCGGATGAGTTTGAAGCATCCGGCCTTTTAATTTATATTCCTGAAACGGCTTTGTATTGGGAGTAAATGTATTTATCCAGCCAGCCGTAGAATTCTTTTGCCTCGCTTGTATTAAAGCCTTTCTCGCGCCACTTTGAAATTAAGGCGTTTGTTTTTGAAACTATCTCTTTTTCCTTCGGAAGAAGTGTCTGTGCAATGCCTGTACCCTTCTTATTTAATAACGCTGAGAGATTAAGATAGTCGCTTCCGTTGTCCATAGTAGCCGTGTAGCATTTCTTCTTCAAATCGAGAGCAAACCTGTTTATGGGAGCCGTTTTACCTTCAGGGGCAACTGCTACTTCCGGCAGATCTTTTCCAGCTTTAACCCATACGGGTGTAACAAGCGTGGTCATAGGCCAGCCGAGAACGGTCCAGAGTGTAGTCATATCGGGATTTTCACCCGGCTTTACGCCCTGAACGATCATAGAAGACACAGTGGAATTTCTAACTATATAATCTCTGAAAGGGATATATTTTACGTCATTTAAATCTTCAGGAAGCTCCATCTTATAAAGGTCCGTCTTAAGAAGAGAGTTCTGGAGGTTGCGGTCGGCGTCGTGAAGAATGAATTCCAGCGTTATATTTTTATTTGTGTAATAATTCTTAAAGAGATTTTCAGCCGTGTTGTAGCGTATATGGCCAAGCCCGTGCTCTTCGTCGCCGGTAAAGGAGAAGTTGGTCCTGATAAGGTATCCGTCGGGGGCAACTTTAGGATCATTGACGTCAAACTTTACATATGAGTAATAACCGGTTTCATAGTAAGCTGCGCCGCCTTTGGCGTCAATTACGCCGAAGTTTGCAGCAACGCCCCACTTTCCTTTTCCTTCTTTTAAGAACTCTTCAAAGTCCTGGAGAGTAGCGCACCTTTCAAGCGCGGCCTTCATAAAAAGCCCCTCCTGGTCATCCGGTACACCGGCTTTCTGTCCTATATTAAGGTTATAGGACATTGTATTCATAATGCTGAAGCCCGCGCTGTTACTTCCCATCCAGATCTCGCGCCCCAGAGAGTCTTCAGAATTAATAACCCCTATATAGTCGTATTTAGAGCCGTGGTAAAACATGAGTTTATTTTCAATAAAGCCCGAGTCTCTGTGCTTCCAGAGTAGCGGCCGCCCGTCGGGCGTAGCCTTCCCCGAAACAATTGCCGAGGTGCAGGCATTCGTAAAATTAAAAGAGACAATAATTAATAGCAGGGTCAAAAATCTTTTCAATGTAACCTCCATTTCAAAAACATTTAATACAAAGTTAAATAATTAATTCGTATCGCAAAAGGAAACATGCTCTAATTTTGACTGAATCCACCATTATGTTTTAAGCCGCGGCCAGCGGCGCAATATCGATAGCCCAGGGTGACAAGCTCCGAAGGAGCGCTGGAACCCCGGGAAAGCTGGAACCCCGGGAAAGCTGGAACCCCGGGAAAACAAAATATCATTTTTTCATTTTTTAATTTGGCGGGGATTTGATAATTTTGAGACAATTTTTAGGAAAATGTGATCATGAAAAATATCCTCGTGGTTTTTACGGGCGGCACTTTCTCAATGAAAATTGATGAATCAACAGGAGGCGCCGTACCGCACTTTTCTGGTAACGCTTTAATTGATATGATGCCGGAAATAAACAAACTGGCAAAAATTTCCATCTATGATTTCGGCAAATACCCCGGGCCTCATATGACTCCGGAGTTGATGCTGAAACTCTCAAAAGACATTCAAGGCTATATTGAAAAAGACCACCCCGACGGCGTTGTTGTAACTCACGGCACGGATACGCTCGAAGAGACCGCGTATCTTCTGGATCTTACAATTAAAACTGAAATCCCGATCGTTGTACTCGGCTCAATGAAGAACAGTTCTGAGCCGGACTGGGACGGTCCGAGAAACCTTAAGGATGCAATTAGCATATGCCTTAACCCCAACAGCCGGGACCTTGGAGTTTTGGTCTGCTTAAACGGTGAGATCAACGCCGCAAGCGAAGTCACAAAAACACACACCGATAACATTGAAACCTTCCACAGCCTGGACTTTGGAGCCCTGGGCTTCGTTGACCGCGGAAGGGTCTTCTTTAACCGCCTCCCAAGGAAAATTGAGCACATATTGACCGGGAGCATAAATCCAAACGTGGACCTCTTAAAAGTTTATGCCGGAATGGACGATAAGTTTTTTAAGTTTTCGGTCGATAGCGGAACCGACGGAATTGTAGTTGAGGCAATGGGCGTCGGGAACGTTCCTCCTGCGGCATTTGAAGGAATTAAATACGCCAGGGAAAAAGGAGTTCCGGTTGTTCTTGTTTCAAGATGCCCTGCCGGTGAAACTCTTGACATATACGGATATCCCGGGGCAGGAAAATGGCTCTCCCAAATAGGTGTCATATTTGCAGATTATCTGAACGGGCAGAAGGCAAGAATTAAGATGATGCTTGCTCTTGGTGTGAGCAAAGACCTGGAGAAGCTGAGAGAATTCTTTAAGTAAACAAAAAAGGCCTTCGGTAAACATAACCTGAAGGCCTTTTTAGTATCTATTGTGAGATAAAATTATTTTTCAATTCCAAGGAGTTCAACGTCAAAAATGAGTGTTGAGCTTGGCGGAATAGCCTGTCCTGCACCCTGTTCGCCGTATGCAAGTTCAGAAGGAATGAAAAGCTGCCACTTGTCGCCGACTTTCATCAGCTGAAGGGCTTCGGTCCAGCCTTTAATTACGCTGCCGACGTTAAATACGATCGGTTCGCCTCTTTTGTAGGAGTTATCGAATTCAGTTCCGTTAACCAGGGTACCGCGGTAGTTAACCTTAACCTTGTCGGTCAACTTGGGCGACGGACCGTTTCCGGCTGTGATAACCTTATACTGAAGGCCGCTTGCCGTGGTCTTAACGCCTTCTTTTGTCTTGTTTGCGGCAAGGAAAGCTTCCCCTTCTTTTTTATTCTTATCGCCAAGTTCTTTCATCTTTGTGGTCTGCTTTTCCATCATTTCCTTCTGGAAATTCGTCATGGTTTCCCTGATTTCGGCTTCAGTTAAAAGATAGAGGCTGTCTCTCGTTAATGCATCCTTTATTCCCTGTAAAAGAGCGGTTTGATTGATCTCAATTTCCCCTCTTTTTAAATTCGTACCTAAATTCTTGCCAACATCCAGACCTATCGAGTAGCTGACTTTATCCTTTGAGGTCTTGAGATCCTCTTTTTTAATATCTTTTTGCTGGCAAGCTGCGATTCCCACGCTTAGGATAGCCAGGATCGCCATTAATCGAATTTTCATTCGTTCTCCTTTTATGATTTAAGTATTTTATTAAAGTCCCGGTCAAAAACAGGTTACTAACTTAGCTCATGTATACATCATTTGCAATTGATTAGTTCCGGGAGAGCTGTAGAGAAATTCAGGGTCCATAAAAGGACCCTGACTAAGAAAAATTATTTCATTTTCTGAGGGCTGATCATGTGCTCGGGTGCAAGAAGTTCGTCCAGCTTTTCCCTCGATAAGAGCTTTTTCTCCAGAACAAGCTCACAGACGCCGCGGCCTGTAGAAAGGGCTTCCTTTGCAAGTTCCGTGCAGGTTTCATAGCCCAGAACGGGATTAAGTGCCGTAACAATGCCAATTGAGTCCTCAACCAGCTTTCTGCAGCGGGCTTCATTTGCCGTAATGCCTTCAATGCAGCGGTACTTGAGCGTTTCCATGCCGTTTTTAAGCATTTCAATAGATTCAAAAAGGCTCTGCGTAATTACGGGCTCCATAACGTTCAGCTCCAGCTGTCCGGCCTCGGCGGCAAGGGTTACTGTAAGATCGTTTCCGATTACCTTGAAGGCTATCTGGTTTACAACTTCAGGAATAACGGGATTAACCTTGCCGGGCATAATTGATGAACCGGGCTGCATCGGCGGCAGGTTAATTTCACCTATGCCTGCCCTTGGGCCTGAGCTTAAGAGCCTGAGGTCATTTGAGATTTTTGAAAGCTTAACAGCCAGGCGCTTTATTGCTGAAGAATACATCACAAATGCTCCTGTATCCTGTGTCGCTTCTACAAGATTCGGGGCCAGAACAACATCAAGCCCTGTAATCGACTTAAGATGGCTGATTACTTTTTCGCTGTAGCCGGGCTCGGAGTTAATGCCTGTACCTATTGCAGTGGCACCCATGTTGAGTTCCAGGAAAAGCTTAGCGTTCTGCTCAAGGCGCTCAATTTCTTCTCCTAAGGTTACGGCGTAAGCCTCAAAGGACTGTCCAAGAGTCATTGGAACCGCATCCTGCAGCTGTGTGCGTCCCATCTTAATGACGTGCGAAAACTCCTTGGCCTTGGCTTTGAAGGAAAGGATCAGGTTCTTAAGCACTTCAATTAACTTCTGATTGCTGTATATAACCGCGATCTTAACAGCCGATGGGTAAACGTCGTTTGTCGACTGTGAGAGGTTAACGTGATTATTGGGGTGGCAGTACTTGTACTCCCCTTTTTCATATCCCAGTATTTCAAGGGCGCGGTTGGCAATCACCTCATTAGCGTTCATGTTTGTTGAAGTGCCGGCTCCACCCTGAATCATATCGACTACAAAATGGTTATGGTGTTTTCCGTTAAGAATTTCATTGCATGCCTGCACGATAGCGTCAGTTACAGGCTTTGATAAAAGTCCCAGTTCATAGTTGGCAATTGCGGCGGCTTTTTTGACCATTGCCAGCGCCTGGATTAAAACCGGGTACTGTGCAAGTGTAATGCCGCTGATGTTAAAGTTCTCAATTGCGCGGAGTGTCTGAACGCCGTAGTAAAATTCCTGAGGCACCTCGCGTTCACCCAAAAGGTCATGTTCCAGGCGTGTTCTGCCCGATTCAAATTCCGCTGCCGCATTAACCATATGGCTGTTGGTCTGTTTCATGCGGCGTGAAATTACCCTTGCGATGCGTGATAAGATTTTGCTTCCAAGTGTGGAATTCTGCTTGAAGAGTTCGTGAAACTTTTCCCTGCTAATTTTTAAGAGCATGGAATTTAAGAGCGTTCTGGCACTCGTCGAGTGCGGGGAGTCGTCCATTAAGGCGCCTTCTCCCAGAAAATCATACTTTGAGAAGAAGGAAAGGCGTTTTTCCTCGCCGAAAGGGGTTTTCTTAAAAAGCTCGATCTCGCCTTCATAAATAATGAACAGGTTCTTGCGCGGTGTATTTTCGGCAAAAACAATAGAGTTGGCCGGATAAATCTGAACTTCTATCTCTTCTGAGAGCATTTGGCGTTCATCTTCGGTCAGATCCTTAAAGAGCTCAATTTCCTTAATGAATTCATTAATTACACTTTTTTCCATTTAACAAGTCTCCATTGTAAATCTTCCAGAAAGCCTGGAAATTAGAAAATTATTAACGTCATTAAAATAAGCAAATTTACAGGGGTATACCTAAAAAGAATAAGATTTATAGAAAATTAATCGGGGTAAAAGTTAAGGAAGAGGTATATAAAACATAACGGCATGAATACTTAAAACTCTTCATGCCGTTGTATTATTTCCCATGCTGCCCGGGAAAATTTATATAGCGGAAAATTCTAGCGCCAGTAAGTTAATATAAAACCCATGGCCATAAAGCCGATCAGGTGATATCCTGCGTCAATAAACTGCAGTTTTACTTTTCTTTCTTCCAAAATAAAGGAGACTCCAACCGTAAGGGCCAGAATGGAAATTGAGAGTATGATTCCGATCCACATTCCCCCTGTTACGGTGCTGGCCTTTGCAAAACAGATAAAATAATCTAATATGAGGGCTGCAGTAAGTGTGGAAAGGAAAGCTATCGTTAAAATTTTAGATGTGTTTCTTTTGTCGTTGTTCTTCATATAGTTCATCTGGAGCCACTTATGTCCGAAGGTCTTCGGAGTGTACCAGGCGGCACCTAAAACAAAATAAGCGCATGCAGCCATAAAAACTGCGGGGTAGTCGAGCTGCGATAATATGGTAATAGGCATAAAATTCTCAAAAAATTCAAAAAATCGTTTTCAAATATAAACATCGGGTCTGAAAAAATCCGAAACTGCCATATTATCGGCACGGAATTAAGAAAGTTTATTGCAGAAAAAAATGACTTGTTATGGAGTGTACAACAAAGGATATAAAAAAAGCCGCATAAAAATTGCTTCTTATGCGGCTTTTTTTAAGAGAACAGGTTTATTTACCGAAACTGCTCAGACTCTGAGTGGTATTAATAAGCTTTTGAATTTCGGGGACGACCATAATCTCGGCCTGTCCGCGCGGCTTTTTAGCACGTTCAATTAAAGACGCCTGTTCATTCTGCCAGTTTTTGTCGATCGGCTTGCCGGAGTGAAGTGTCTCGAGTGCCGTAAGACCGGCCTGTGAAATTTCCGAAAGGTCCAAAGACATCGACTCAACTTCCTTAAGAATTGGTGACTCATTTATAACAGGAAGGAGGCTCTTGTGGTTTTCCTTCCAGATGGTAAGCCACATTTTTACGGCATTATAGGAAGCCTCGTCATTTGTTTTAAGGAAATTGTCGACAAGGCCCCTGAAGTCGCGCACAGTTTTGGGATCGGGTATTGCGGCATCGACCGTTCTTGTGTAAGGTGAATACTGTGTGTACTTAACTCCCTGAGAATGGCGTGTATAGATCTTTACCGGCTCTAAAACATCGATAAATGTTTTAAGAGGCGTGGTATCCGCATAATTTGACAGGCGGCGGATCATCATCCCCTGATTTTTGATGTGTGTAAGGCCAACCTCTTCAAGGTATGGGCTTATGGCGTCCATGCGGCGGTACATGTCCTGAACATCGTTTACCGACTGAGGCGACCAGAATCTTTCGGCAATGGCTGCCGTGCGGGGCCAAATGCGCGAATCCACGTTCTCAGGCGTAACGAGTTCAGCCCACTGTGTAACTTCGCCTCCCATGACGAGCTTTTTCTCATCCTCTGTTAAAGGAGAGTTTGCGGGGATAGGGTCGTTCAGGTAATGGAAGTCCGTCGGCTGAATAAGATCTATATAATAACCGTTTGAAAGGATTACCTGGAAGCCAGCCTTTGCGGCATCGGCCAGGCCTTTTTGTCCGCGCCAGGACTGTATGACGATATTTTTTGGAAGATCCGGCTGCTGTATTTCATCCCAGCCGATCATCTTTTTGCCGTATTTAGTTACAATCTGAAGAATTCTTTTATTAAAATAAGCCTGTAGAGCGTGATTGTTCGGGATATTGTTTTTCTTCATGAACGCCTGAATCTCAGGGTTGCTGCTCCACTGCTTGCCGTTATTTTCGTCTCCCCCGATGTGCATGTAAGGATCCGGGAAGAGCTTTGTCACTTCGGCAAAGAACTTGTCGAAAAATGTGTAGGTGGCTTCATTTGTAGGGTTAAAAGTCGGATCGAAGACTCCCCACTTCCGTTCAACCTTGTAGGGTCCGGGAGCGCTTGCCAGTTCAGGGAAAACTGCAAGATAGCTTGTTGAATGGCCGGGTATGTCAAATTCAGGTATTACTCTGATACCGCGGTCGTTTGCGTACTGAAGAACTTCCCTGATTTCTTCCTGTGTGTAGTAAAGCCCGTCTGAGGCAATTTTTGTAAGTTCAGGTATCGTTTTTAATTCAACTCTGAAGCCCTGGTCGTCGCTAAGGTGCCAGTGGAAGACGTTCATTTTCACCATTGCCAGGCCGTCGATGTTGCGTTTTACGACGTCAACCGGCATAAAGTGGCGTGCCACGTCCAGCATGAGGCCTCTCCACTGAAAGCGCGGGCTGTCCTCAATCTTAAGGCAAGGGATATAGTAGCCATCCTGGTCGACCGAAAGAAGCTGCACGAAAGTCTCAAGCCCCCTCAAGGCGCCAATGTCGTCTGTAGCGTTAAGGGTTACTTTTCCGGGGGTGACTTCAAGAGAGTAGGATTCATCCTCGTTTAGTTTTACTTCGCCCGGTCTCTGGCAATTAATATAGAAAGAAACCGTGTCACTCTGTGAGGCTTTAGTTATAAAATCCTGTGGGAAGAAAAGTCCCGTTCTTCCGGAGAGTCTTCTTAATATCCTTGTAGCGTAAGGATAGAGTCTCTCGTTAGGATTGCCTTTAACGGAAATTGCGAATTTAGGACTAAGGCGGAATTTGCCCTCGCTAAAAGTTATTTTAGCGGGCATAGGCATAAGGTTTAGCTTATTATCCATCTGTTTACCAAATAAGATAGTTGCTGAAAAAAGTAGCAGGAATGAAATTTTACTGAAAATTTTCATATTACCTCGGGGAAAGAAAGTTTAATCTTTGTAAAAGTTAAAGAGCGCTTTCAAGGCTCATGAATTTTAAAGTACTGTTCTGAGGAAAATACGCCATTTCAGAATATAAAGAAAGAATAACTTTTTAAAAAGAAAATTGCCCGTGCACTATGGATTAAGCGGTTGAAGAACTAATGGAGCGGTTAATATTGCGGGCTTTGATAATTGGAAGATAATAAATGCTTGGCTACTTGTCTTCATCCGGAATATCCGGCATTTCCGACAGCTTTATCCTTTTGTAAGCTCCTCTTTTAGCATCTTCAGGATGAGGTTCCATTCCTACAATTGTAATGTTGCCAGATGTCGGGCCATAAACCCAGAATATCCTGCCTGCACCGGGTGTGCGATTTTCTAGATAGGATTGCCACACCTTAACACCATACTTCTCAGATAATGAACTAATTTCGTGTGAATTTAATCCCGGATGTTTGGGATTGTTCTCCAGCATTTTTATGCATTTGACTAACTTCTTAAATTCCTTCAGTTCATTGTTGTCCAATTCTTTCAGATCATACCGCCTGGAGAGGTTGTCCCAATATTCCTGCATTTCAGGAACCCCCATCCATACCTTAAAATGCATTATTCTCAGTCCTCTTCAAAATTGTATTTGTCCGTGTTAATGGGGCCGTAAACCTTCCCTTTCTTAAAATTTTTCATCGATTTTTCGATCATATCCAGGGTTTTGGGAGGGATGGCTTCTAAATCCACTACTACCTGGGGCTTCAGGAGAATCTGGCCGTTTTTAAGTATCTGGACTTTATAATGGTCGTACTTTGCGCCTCTTATAGTTACCCGTTTTTTGCTATCCAGCTTAGCTGTATACTCTTTTAATACTGCAGGTGACATTGCTTATCTGCCTTTCAAACTAATTCAATAAAATATTAGTACTTTTTAATACTTCATTTATTAAAACAATTAATAATTGGTGGGAATTCCCACCTCATAAATATAAGTGGTTCTCCTGGAATTGTCAATTCTAATTTCATCGGTATGGGCATACGGAATGAATAATTC
>JBLMYS010000201.1:0-14709 GCA_050258415.1 Acidobacteriota bacterium
CAGACAACGCGCTGCTTTTGCTCAGGCAGATGGAGAAAGAGGCGCGCTTTTCAAACAGAGAAAAGGAAATTGGATACTGGAAAGGCTGGGCATATATTTTTGAAGACGAATGGGGAAAAGCAACAGAAGAATTTCGTAAAGCGGATAGTACAGGCGAGCTTGCGGGGTTTTCAATGGGGGTTGAAAAGGCAAAATATTCTGTGTCATTTGCAAAAGTAATTTCTTATATTCTACCCGGTTCTGGGCAATTTTATACAGGAAATTACGTCTCAGGCATTATGTCCCTGGCCTGGACAGGATTCTTTGGATACCTGACTTACAATTCCTTTGCGGAACAGAGGGCCTTTGACGGGCTTGTTGAGGCCGGGCTTTTTTTCCGTTTCCACAGGGGTAACGTTCAGAACGCCGAAAAATTTGCCATAGAGAGAAATTCAGAAATTTCAAGAGATGCGCTAATTTACTTACAGAATAATTATAAAGGGTTAAAACCGTGAGATTATCAGAAGATGAAATAAGACAGATTACACTCAGTGCTATTGAGGAGCTTGGCGAGAAGGCCTCTCCTGAACTGGTGAAGAAAGTTGTACAAAGATCAGTTTCGAAAATTGAGGCTAGCGGCAAGTCCGGAGGAGAGATTACAAGCGGAAGGGTAATATTAACAGCATACGGATTAAATCACCCCGGAATCGTAAGCTCAATTACAAAGGCACTCAGTGAATCAAACTGCGACATTCAGGACATAAGCCAGAAGATAATGCAGGAATTCTTTTCCATGATCATGCTTATCGACATTACAAACAGTCCTAAAGACCTCAAAGAGATCCAGGATGAAATGTCGGCAATCGCAAATGAGCTGAAGATAAAAATATTCATGCAGCATGAAGAGCTCTTCAGATTTATGCACAGAATTTAATATAAAGATTTTAGGAGAATACCATTTTGGCATACGAATTTGATGAAGTATTAGAAACCATAAAGATGACGGAAATCGAGCACTTCGATATCCGTACAGTTACTTTGGGCATAAGTTTAAGGGACTGTGCCGACAGGAATCTTGAAGTAGTAAAGCAGAAGATATACGAAAAAATTACAAAGTACGGCCAGAACCATGTTAAGTTTGCAAAAGAAGTTGAAAGCCGCTATGGCATTTCAATTGCGAATAAAAGAATTTCCATTACTCCCCTTTCAATTGTAGGCGACGCCTTTAAGGCCGATGAATTTGTTGAGATAGCAAAAGTTTTAGACAAAGCCGCAACAGAAGTAGGCATTGACTACCTGGCCGGATATTCGGCCCTGGTTCAGAAAGGCTTTACAAACGGCGAGCTTGAACTGGTTAAGTCAATCCCATACGCGCTTTCTGAAACGGGAAAAGTCTGCTCAAGCGTTAACGTAGGCTCCACTAAGGCCGGCATCAACATGGATGCGGTAAACATTATGTCTGAAGTAATCAAGAAGACTGCCGAGCTTACAAAGGACCGCGATTCAATCGGGTGCGCAAAGCTGGTTGTTTTCTGCAACGCAGTAGAGGACAATCCGTTTGTAGCAGGAGCCTTCCACGGTGTTACAGAGCCCGAAGTTGTCTTAAACGTAGGCATCAGCGGCCCGGGTGTTGTGCTGGATGCAATCCGCTCGGCTGGCAGAGTTGACCTTCAGCAGCTTGCCGAGGTAATCAAGCGCACGATATTCAAGATTACGCGTGCCGGTGAGCTTATGGGGCGCAAGGTTGCCGAGAAGCACGGTTTCCCGTTTGGTATTGTAGATATTTCACTTGCTCCCACACCTGCCGAAGGAGACTCGATTGCAGACATTCTTCAGGCAATGGGTGTTGAATATGTGGGTGCTCCGGGAACGACCGCGGCACTTGCAATGTTAAATGATTGTGTAAAGAAAGCAGGACTTATGGCCAGCTCTTCCGTGGGCGGAATGAGCGGCGCTTTCATACCTGTAAGCGAGGATGCCGGAATGATCCATGCTGCAAAGATGGGTTATCTTTCACTTGAAAAGCTGGAGGCAATGACTGCCGTTTGCTCAGTGGGTCTGGATATGATTGCCGTTCCGGGCGACACGCCGGCAACAACAATTGCCGGAATTATTTCGGATGAAAGTGCAATCGGTATGATAAACGACAAGACCACGGCCGTTAGAATTATTCCTGCTTACGGGAAGAAAGTGGGTGACTTTGTAGATTACGGCGGCCTCCTGGGCCAGGCGCCTATAATGCCCGTGCGCAATTTAAGGTGTGATAATCTTGTCTTAAGAGGCGGAAGAATTCCTGCCCCGATGAGAAGTCTGACAAATTGATTTTGTCGCTGTTTTATTATATTCATAGATAATAGATTAAATATTCTAAGAAACGTCGTATTTAAGGCAAGTCAGGTGTGTTTTTCGTCCAGGTCCTTTTTTGTGCTCATTTTGGAATCAAAATTAATTACGGAGGAATGAATGAAAAGAGGTGTACTGGTAGGGTGCTCAATTGCCGGTGTCATTCTTGTTATAATAATCGGTCTTATAATGTGGGGTGTCGGCGTCTATAACAGCCTGGTATCCTTAAATGAATCAGTCAACCAGAGCTGGAGCCAGGTTGAGAATCAGTACCAGCGGAGGGCCGATCTGATCCCGAATCTTGTTAATACGGTTAAAGGTTACGCAAACTTTGAAAAAGAGGTATTAACAAGGGTAACTGAGGCCCGTGCAAGCGTCAACCAGATAAAACTGACGCCTGAGATGCTGAGCGACCCGCAGGCTTTTCAGCGATTCCAGTCTGCACAGGGAAATTTAAGCAGCGCACTTTCAAGGCTGCTGGTTACGGTGGAAAATTATCCTAATCTGAAGGCAAACGAAAACTTTCTGCAGCTTCAGGCACAGCTTGAAGGGACAGAAAACCGCATTGCAGTTGAAAGGATGAAATTCAACCAGGTGGTACAGGAATACAACACCAGGATAAAGAGGTTTCCGGCCTTCATATTTGCAAATATGGCAGGTTTCAGGGAGAAACAGTATTTCAAATCTGCTCCGGGTGCAGAGACTGCCCCAAAGGTGGAATTCTAGGATAACATGAAAAAAGTTTCATTTTTATTCCTTTTAATTTTCTTACTGACACTACAGAATTTGTTTGCCCAGCAGCCTGAGATTCCCAGTCTCAAGAGCTGGGCAACTGATTTTACAGGTACTCTTTCAGATGAAGAACTTGGGTATCTGAACAGGGATCTTAAGACCTTCAGTGATACCACATCAAACCAGGTTATATTCCTTATGATATCCTCGCTGGGTGATTACCCGCTTGAATCTTACACTTATGATGTAGCCGCAAAGAACAAGATCGGCACAAAGGAAAACAGCAACGGAATACTTTTCGTTGTTGTAAAACAAGACCGCAAGTTCAGGATTGAGGTTGGTTACGGGCTTGAAGGAGCGCTTCCCGATGCACTTTCGAATTCGATATTAAGAAATGAAGTAAAGCCTTATTTTCAGAAGGGAGAGTATTTTGAAGGTGTACGTGCCGGGCTTGATGCCATCAAGGCTGCCACGGCTGGGGAATACACAGCCAAGGACAAAAAGCATAAAGGAACAAACTTCAAAGGTGTAGGTACTTTCATAATTATTCTTCTTTTCATACTCTTTAACTTTATTTTCAGGGGTGGAAGAAGGCGGAGAGGCTTCACTTTCTGGGGCGGTGGCGGATTCGGAGGATTTGGCGGCGGAGGCTTCGGCGGTGGATCGTCGGGCGGAGGCGGTTTCGGCGGCTTTTCAGGTGGCGGGGGCTCATTTGGAGGAGGAGGCTCCAGCGGAAGCTGGTAGAATTTTCTATTTCAGATTTTTTTGTCTTGATTATCATTATGCTATTTATTAAAATTGCCTACCGGAGAGATGAAAATTATTGTAAAAATTATTTCTTTTTAGTACTTTATTTCTGCCGGTACAATTCTTCTCAAAAACGTATCCTAATTATGCTTAATAAATGTTCAACTTAATTATAGGAGTTTAAGACCATGGCTATTATGATAACCGAAGAATGCATCAACTGCGGTGCATGTGAACCTGAATGCCCGAACAATGCCATCTATGAAGGCGGCAGCGAATGGGTTTTAGGCGGAAAGTCTTTTGGTGAAGGCGATGCTGCTCCCTCAGGCGCCAGCGGATTCTTCAAGAATGATTTCTTTTATATCGTTCCTGACAAATGCACAGAATGTGTTGGGTTCCACGATGAGCCTCAGTGTGCTGCCGTATGTCCGGTTGACTGCTGTGTACCCGATCCGAACCATGTAGAAGACAAAGACGCTTTAATGGCTAAAAAAGATGAACTGGATGCCGTAGGCAGATAAACTCGCCCCAGGTACCGGACTTTTGATTTTTGCTAAAACCGTAAAGGCCTGTTTTTCAGGCAGGCCATTGCGGTTTTTTGTTTTTAAAGGACTTAATCGTTTCAGGAAAGATTAGAATTTCGGCGGATTTTAGCTTATATTATATGAAACTTTATAACGGATTTAGCATCTTATTAATATGAAAATAGGAAAATATAACCTCGAAATTCTTGAAGCCGGAACCTTCGCCCTTGACGGAGGCGCCATGTTCGGTATTATACCGAGGCCACTATGGGAAAAGCAGAACCCGGCTGATGAGAAAAACCGCATTACCTTAAGCACAAGGTGCCTTCTTCTGACTTCAGAGGATAAGAAGGTGCTTGTCGATACCGGGATGGGCAATAAGTGGGATGAGAAGTCGCAGAGCATATATGATATTAAAAACACTGCCGGAACCATTGATGAGCTCCTCCTGCAAAGAGGGATCAGGCCTGAGGAGATAACGGATGTAATACTGACGCACCTGCATTTTGACCATACCGGAGGATCAACAAGGTACGATAACGGTAAGCTTGTGCCGGCATTTCCAAATGCCGCATATTATGTGCAGAAGAAGAACTTCGACTGGGCGTTAAATCCTTCCGACAGGGACAAGGGAAGCTACATTAAGGATAACTTTGTGCCGCTTTTAGAACATGGGGTGCTGAAGTTTTTTGAGGGAAACGAGGCTTTTGACGAAAACATTTCACTTCTTCAGATGAACGGGCACACTTTCGGCCAGCAGCTTGTTAAAATTTCCGACGGGGATAATACTTTTGTTTACTGCGGTGACTTAATCCCGTTGGCTTCGCATACTCATTTACCGTATATTATGGGCTATGATCTTCAGCCGCTTGTAACGCTGGAAGAAAAGAAGAATATACTTACCCGTGCTGCTGAGGAGAACTGGAAACTGATTTTTGAGCACGATCCTTATTCAGCCTGTGCCACAGTTACAGCTACTGATAAGGGCTTCAAAATAAAAGAAAGGTACGATACTCTCAAATGACAGACAAAGAGGGGTTTACGAGGCTCTGCAGGTTAAGTGACTTAAAAGAAAATGAAGGCAAAAAATTTATCATAGATGAGGCGGAGATAGCTCTTATTAAGGCAGAAGGAGAGGTTTTCGCACTGGACAATATCTGTCCGCATCAGCATGCAGCTATAATTTATGACGGCTTTGTTGAAGAGGGATGCATCGTATGCCCTGCCCACGGCTGGATGTTTGACCTCAAATCGGGCTGCATGAAAACAGGATCCAGAGGCCTTAAGAGTTACAAGGTAAAAGTTATTGATAATTATGTTTATGTAAAGGCTGAAGGCAGGTATAGTAAGTTTAATGAAGCTGACAAATGAAATAGTAAGAGACATCGCAAAGAGAACCGGGTTTGACCTCGTGGGTTTTTCACAGGCAGACGAACTCGTTGCAGAGACAGAAAAACTTGAGGAATGGCTTAAGAACGGGTATCAGGCCGGCATGGCCTATATGGAGCGTAACATTGAAAAAAGGCGCGACGTAAAGAATATCCTCCCCGGGGCAAAAAGCGTAATTTCACTGGCCTTAAACTATTATACGGATGAAAAACATACGGGAGATCCCAATAAAGGCAAAGTCTCGCGTTACGCCTGGGGAACAGATTATCACTACATAATCTGGGAAAAGCTCGAGCGTCTGGTAAGTGAGCTTAAAGAAATTGATCCCGCCTTTGAGGCAATGACTTATGTTGACACGGGTCCCGTAATGGACAAGGCCTGGGCATCAAAGGCAGGGCTGGGATGGATAGGAAAGCACTCGAACCTGATAACAAAGCAGTTCGGGAGCTGGGTATTTCTTGCTACTGTAATAACGAACTATGAGTTCAGCTATTCAGACATAGTTACAGACCACTGCGGAAGCTGCACAAGGTGCATGGATGCATGCCCCACGGGTGCAATTACCAGTGAGTATGTCGTCAATGGCTCCAGGTGCATTTCATACCTGACAATTGAGAATAAGGGGGAAATTGAAAGTAAGTTCAAAGAGAAAATGGAAGGCTGGCTCTTTGGATGCGATATTTGCCAGGAAGTCTGCCCCTGGAACGTCAAATTTCCAAAGTTGACGAGTGAAAAAAAGTTTTACCCGGAGGGCGGGAACAGGGAAATGGATCTAAATGAAGTGCTTTCGATGGAAAGCGCTGATTTTAAGGCGAGATTTTCCAGAAGTCCCATAAGCCGCGCAAAATTAAAAGGGCTTAAAAGGAACGCAGAATTTCTGAAAAAAGATTGATATTTTATATAATAGACGCCAGATTACATGAAGCTGGAAAAAATTGTTAAATTCAGGAGGAAAATTCATGAGCACCACTCAGGATGCAGGTAAGGTATTAGAACAAATGAAAACAGAGTCAAATCATTACAGAGTATTAATTATCGGTTCAGGCCCTGCGGGACTGACAGCAGCTCTCTACAATGCTAGGGCCAACTTAAACCCCGTGGTTTTTGAAGGGATGCAGCCCGGAGGGCAGCTTACAATTACAACTGATATTGAAAACTACCCCGGTTTTGAGGAAGGTATTCAGGGCCCGCGCCTTATGGAAATTATGCGCAAGCAGGCGCAGAAGTTTGGCGCCAAGCTGTTCTTCAAGGAAGTTACGGCAGTGGATTTTTCAAAAAGGCCTTTTACCATAAAGTCATATGACGAGACATATACAGCCGATGCCGTTATAATTTCCACCGGGGCCTCAGCAAGGCTTCTGGAGCTGGAAAGCGCAAAAAAGTATATGGGCTGCGGTGTTTCGGCATGTGCAACGTGCGACGGCTTCTTCTTCAAGAATCTGAAGGTGCTCGTTGTTGGTGGTGGCGATACGGCAATGGAAGAAGCGGCCTATCTGACCAAGCATGCCTCAGAAGTAATTGTTATCCACAGAAGAGACGAATTCAGGGCGTCAAAGATAATGCTTGAAAGGGCAAAACAGAATTCAAAGATCAAATTCCTCACCAACAGGGTAATTAAAGAAGTATTGGGAGTTGAAGAAAACGGGCGCAAGTTCATTACGGGCGCAATTCTTCAGAACACCGTTGACGGCACTACAGAAGAGATTACAGCAGACGGCATCTTTATTGCGATCGGGCATAAGCCGAATACTGAGATCTTTGAAGACTATCTTGAAATGGATGAAACGGGCTACCTTGTTGTAAAGCCCGGCACCACACGCACGAACATTGAAGGCGTTTTTGCCGCCGGCGATGTTGCCGATAAGCATTACCGTCAGGCCGTTACCGCTGCCGGAACGGGCTGCATGGCTGCAATTGACGCCGAGAGATGGCTTACAGAACAGGGAATGGATTAAAGGTTATGAAAATAACGGATTCATTTCCGGGATTGATTTAGAGAGGATAAAATAAAAGCAGAGTAAAACATTTACTCTGCTTTTTTTATTTACTGACAAATCACTCTACAGCGGCAGTTAAAAACTCTTCTCCAGCTTACGGCCGATGAGGTTGGCCAGGACAAAGCCGAGTCCTGTCAGGGTGAATAACAGCAGCGGCATCCAGAATTCCTGATCAGTAGCTTCCTGGAGATACATCCCCACACCAACACCGACACCAAAAAATATGGCTATTATCCCGATCTTGGTCAGAAGAAAAGGATTTGTTTTCCCTTTGTTTTCAAAAAACTGCTTAATTTCCTCAGCAGGCAGCCCTCTTTCTATGAGCATCTGTCTTTCTCTGGACTTAAAATAGTTGATTGTCACCCATACAAGACCAATCACCAGGGTTATAGTTATTGGTATAAATGCTCCGATTACTCCAGGTTCCATGATTGACTCCTTCTATTGTCTACTTGTTTTGACAGGATTTCCCGCCAAAAGGTTACAATTTTATGAATTTATTTACTTATTCAATTTTTATATCCGGATATAAATCTTTCTGATCTCTACTATTTGAGACTATAGGAAATTGAGAAAGGTTACATATTTTGCCCGTGGAAAATATTTTATTAATTTAACCCTGCTGTCTGTAACCTTTTCCTTAATTAAATGGTCACAAGTATACGATGAGGAATTTAAGTGACATAGAAATCATAGAGTCGGTAAAAAGGGGCAACCAGGCTGACTTCGCGCTCATTGTTGAGCGCTATAAGGACAAAGGCTTTTCTCTGCTCAAAAGGATGCTGAGGAATGACTTTGATGCCCAGGAGGTGCTGCAGGACAGTTTCCTGAAGGCCTACCAGTCTCTTTCCTCATTCAGGCAGGATGCGAAGTTTTCGACCTGGTTTTACCGGATCGCTTACAATTCGGCGCTTACATTCCTTTCAAGCAAGAGAAGGAGGAACGAAAAAGAGCTTTCCTCGCTTGAAGATCATCTTGAGCTAAGTGACAGCGACCACGAGGTTTACGCCGAGAGTGAGAACGTGGCGCAGTTTGTAAGTAAAATGATAGACAAGCTGCCCGAGAAATATTCGAGCATAATTAATATGTTCTATATAGATGATATGAGTCTTGATGAAATAAGCAAAATTACCGGGTTATCACTGGTAAACGTAAAAGTTATTCTTCACAGGTCGCGCAACGCATTAAGGGACCTGGTTCTGAAGCATAAATATCATGAGGAGCTGTTATGACGCACATAAGCGATGAAGTCTTAAACAAATATATTGACAATGAACTCGACGGCCGAGAGCTTTCGGAGCTGAACGAGCACCTGAAATTCTGCACTATGTGCCTCTCCAGGCTGAAAGCTCTCCGGATTGTGGACCAGCAGTTAAAGAAGATGGAAACCTTCCAGGTGTCGGGCGACTTTACGCAGAACCTGATGAAGAAAATTGAAAGGATATCTTTTCATTATACACCCAGAAAAAGCTATTTCTTCAGGTTTGTTGTAGCTTCATTCCTGGTTCTGACTGCCGCCATACTGGTTGCGGCTATTCTTACTGTCAAGGCATCGGCTCCTGCAATGACCACAGAGCCGGCCTGGTACAAGGCGGTTTTGGATACTGCTTCAGCTAAATTCTCAGGCATACTTTCCAGTTACAACAGCCTTTTTACGAACAGGAGCTTTTCCATCCTTGGCTCGGGACTTGCATTTATAGTCTTAGTGAGCATCTACATTGTATATGAATCCTTTAAGGGGGTAAAAGGAAGGATTCATTAGACATCATTTTAAGGTTATTCTACAAAAGCCGGGCACCCTCCCGGCTTTTTTGTGCACGGAATAATCAGGCGCTTTTTTCATTACATTGCCTTTAAGGCCTGAGTTAGATATATTGATTGTTATCATTATTTTAATTTTAGTCAGGAGTTATGGCAGTAAAATCAGGTTATGTGACGATTATAGGAAAGCCTAATGTGGGTAAATCCACATTGCTTAACGCGTTTTTAGGTGAAAAACTTTCAATTACTACAAATAAACCGCAGACGACACGCAAGAGGATACTGGGAATTTTATCCACAGAAGAGTATCAGGTAATATTTCTGGATACCCCGGGCATTTTGAAGCCGGATTACCTCCTGCAGGAAAAAATGCTCGAATATGTGCACCAGTCGGTTAAAGATGCAGACGTGATTCTTTTCATCATAGATATTACGACCGATCCCGAAGGCAAAAAGACGCTTGAGGATGAGAACGTCAAGAAAATACTCTCCTTCAGGCGGGCAAAGAAGATACTTCTTATTAACAAGGTGGATCTTTCAAATGAGGAGAAAGTTAAGCTTTTAATGTCGAAACTGGAGAAGACAGGAAGTTTCGACAGGATATTCCCTGTTTCAGCAATGCTTAACTTCAATACAGACAACGTGATGGCAAGTATACTGGAATATCTGCCCGAGCACCCGAAATACTACCCCGACGACATAGTTTCAATTGAGCCCGAGCGTTTCTTCGTTTCAGAGATCATACGCGAAAAGATACTTGAGCAGTACCAGGAAGAGATCCCTTACAGCGCAGAAGTCGTAATAGAGGACTTCAAGGAAAGGGAAGGCAGAAAAGACCTGATTCAGGCGGCAATTGTAGTTGAAAAAGAAAGCCAGAAGCCGATAATAATCGGGCGTCAGGGTTCTGCGATAAAGGAGCTGGGACAAAGATCCCGTGAGGCAATTGAAGCTTTCCTGCAGAGGCCCGTTTATCTGGAGCTCAGGGTAAAAGTAAGGAATAAGTGGCGTTCTGATCCAAATTTCCTAAAATCCTTCGGCTACTCGACCGATGAAGAATAATTCCAGATCGATCATACACAAAAAATATTTCGGTGAAGGTGCCCTTCTTTTTAATACAATAATCTGGGGGGGCACGTTCGTAATTGTAAAGAATTCGCTGAACGATATCTCTTCAATGCTCTTTGTCGGGATCAGATTCTTAATTGCATCCCTTATTCTTCTTCCTTTTGCGATAAAAGAATTAAGGAAGCTTGACGGGAAATCTGTATTTATGGGTCTCATGGTAGGAGTATTTTTATTCCTGGGTTTTTCCACGCAGACTGTTGGCCTTAACTATACGTCTGCAACAAAGTCCGGGTTTATAACAGGCTCCCTTGTAATGTTCACTCCCCTTCTGCAGCTGATAATTGAAAAGAGGAAGCCGACACCCGGGGCCATGTTCGGAAGCCTCCTGGTGCTTCTGGGACTGGTATTTCTTTCTGTAAGGGACACCTCTGTATGGAATCTGTTTTATGAGCTGGGGAGCAATTTTAATTTTGGCGACGTGATGACGCTTTTATGCGCCATTTTCTTTGCCATGCAGATAGTATTCCTGGATAAGGCAAGCCGCCGCATAAACTTCAAGGCGCTTACATTGCTGCAGATTTCTGCTACTTCAATGCTTGCGCTTCTGCTTGCATTTGCGCTCGGGGCGTTGGGTATTGAACCGATGCGTGCGGAGTTCACGGGATCACTATTAGGGGGGCTTGCCTATACGGCATTTCTTGCCACATTTATTACAATGACAGTCCAGACAAGATTTCAGAAGGAAGTAAGTCCGACGAAAGCCGGAATTATTTATTCATTTGAGCCTTTATTCTCTGCAGTGTTTGCATTTTTTGCTTTAGGTGAGCGTTTTACGCTTTTCAGTTTTATCGGATGCGCGCTCATCTTCTCGGGGCTTTTAGCCTCAGAGCTTCTTGAAAAGGTGGGTTCAAAAGGCAAAGTTGAAGAGAGGATGGAAGAAGAGGGAATCAGCATTTAGGAAGAGGAATTTTGAAAATATTCCATCTGTTCTTATTTTTCTTTAACAGATAATTTATAAAACTATGGCAGAAAAACTCTCCAGAGCGGAAATTATTGCCGAAGGAATGGTTCAGGGTGTAGGCTTCAGGTATTTTGTGCTCAGGAACGCACAGCAGCTGGGATTAAAAGGCTTCACAAAGAACATCTATACAGGCGACCAGGTGCTTACTGTAGTTGAAGGCAGTAAAGCCTCTATTGAAGAGCTTTTTAAGATTATAAGAGTTGGTCCTATGCACGCTTCAGTAAACCGCTGCACAATAGCATGGGAAGAATACAGAGGGGAATTTTCCTCCTTTGAAATAAGGCATTAGTTTTCCACAGAAGAGGCCGCCAGGGAATTGTTCCCTTTTTGGCCTCACAATACCAAGGGTTTATGATACAGTTACCATTTAGAACCGGCTTCGGCTACGATGTTCATGCATTTGCCGAGGGCCGCAAGCTAATTTTAGGCGGTGTTGAAATACCGCATGAAAAAGGACTTTTAGGACATTCGGATGCAGACGTACTTCTGCATGCAATTTCCGATGCACTCTTAGGTGCCCTCTCTCTTGGAGATATCGGGAAACATTTCCCCGATACGGATGAAAAGTACAAAAATGCCGACAGCACAAAGCTTTTAGCGAGTGTCTATGGGCTTGTAAAAGATAAGGGATACATTCTCGGGAACCTGGATGCCGTAATTGTAATGCAGCGCCCGAAGGTGGCCAAATTTATAGAGGGGATGAGGGATAAAACGGCTCAGATTTTAGAAAGCGAAACAGATCAGGTTTCTATAAAGGCCACAACAACAGAGCATCTTGGTTTTACAGGAAGAGAAGAAGGTGCTGCTGCCTATGCCACGGTGCTTTTACTTAAAAGTAAAGAGGTTTAATGATTGAAGATATAATAGCATATATAAGTAATTTAAGTCCGTTCTGGGTCTATATTACGTTATTTTTCTTTTCTTTCATTGAGAATGTTTTTCCACCTTCGCCAAGTGACGTGGTTGTTATATTCGGAGCCTCGCTTATTACGGGAGGAGACCAGCATATAGGGTTCATACCGGTGCTTCTGATAACAAGCCTGGGCAGTTCAGCAGGATTCATGCTGATGTATTATGTGGGGATGACCCTGGGGGAAAAAGCCATCAGGCATAAGAACCTTAAGTTCATTTCACCTGAAGCGATAGCAAAGACAGACGCCTGGTTTAAGAAGTACGGAAATAAACTTATACTTTTTAACCGTTTCATGCCGGGCACACGCTCTGTAATAAGCTTTTTTGCGGGCTTCAGCGAGCTTGACGCCAAAAAGACTTTTATATATGCAACAATAAGCGCATTTGCCTGGAATGTTATAATCATCTGGCTAGGCGTAATACTTGGCAACAATATTGAGGCTATAGACAAATACCTCGCTATTTACAGCAATGCGGTAATCGGGCTGACATTACTGGTCGTTTTAGCTATAGTTATAAGACAGATTTTACTGAAACAAAAGCGGCAGAAAAGTGAAGCTTAAGTTCCTCCAAAGAATCCCTGTTACACCGGAAGAAAAGAAATTAAGAAAAAGGCAGCGCATACTGGGGTTATTAAGCGGACTGCTCATGGGGCTTTCATTTCCCCCTCTCCCCATGCCTTTTACGCTTCTGATATTTATAGGCCTCGTTCCTTATTTAAGCGTGATTGAAAAGAAAGAAAAGCTGATAGATATAAATAGATTTACATATCTTACCTTTTTCGTCTTTAACGTTATAACTATTTACTGGGTTGGAAGCTGGACCAGTGAGGCCGATCCGTTCCTTATGATTGGAGGCTTTCTCCTGCTCTTTATAAATACCGCGTTTTTTCTCATTCCCTCAACTCTTTATTATTTTGCCAGAAAGACATTTGGTAATTTTACAGCATTTTTGCTGCTGCCCTTCTTCTGGGTTTCGTATGAATATTTTTATATGATAACAGATGCAAGCTTCCCATGGCTGACTTTAGGGAACGGGATGACGCATTTTCTGCATTTCATACAGATTGCCGACACCATTGGCGCGCTCGGGCTCTCACTTCTTGCGGTATTCATTAACGTATTTTTCTTTCTTGCATACAGGCACTTTCGTGACAATAAGAAGCGGAGCTATCTTGCGCTTAGTGCTGCATTACTCCTTATAATTATTCCAATAATTTACAGCACGTACCGCCTGAGCACTTTTAAGATCTCGAAAGAGGCCGTTAAGGTGGGGCTCATTCAGCCAAATCTTGACCCGTGGGACAAGTGGTCGGGCACTGGGGGCCGAGAGCTTACGCATGAATACCTGCAGCTCTCCAGAGAGGCAGCAGGCAAGGGTGCGCAGGTAGTATTCTGGCCCGAAACGGCGCTTCCTTTTTATTTAAGGGACGGAAGCCATAGGGATGCAATTGATTCAATTTACAATTTTGTACGGGTAAGCAAAGTTTATCTTATTACAGGCATGCCCGACTTTACTTACTTCCCGAAGGAGAGTGAAGCCCCGCCTGACGCCAAGTACAGCAAGGTAAACGAGATGTATTATGCTACATATAATTCGGTACTGGTTTTTTCACCTTACTCATACCATATTGAGCGTTATGCAAAACAGAAGCTTGTACCCTTTGGTGAAAGGGTGCCGTTTGTGGATGCGCTTCCCTTCCTGGGAGATTTTCTTAAGTGGAACGTTGGTCTTTCGGGCTGGAATATAGGGCGCGACACTCTGGTATTTAATTTAATAGAAAAGCCTGAGGGGGCGAAATCCGCTTCTGACACGGTAAAAGTAAACAGCCTGGTTTGTTTCGAATCGGTTTATCCTGCTTTTGTTGCTGCCTTTGCACAAAGAGGGGCGCAGCTGATAAGTGTTGTAACGAACGACAGCTGGTACGGAAATTCCAGCGGCCCATATCAGCACAAGGAAATTTCGGTCTTAAGGGCAATTGAGAACCGCCGCACGGTAGTAAGAGCCGCCAACGGGGGCATTAGCACAATAATTGATCCACTGGGCAGAACGCTAATTGAGTCGAAGATGTTTACAAGGACAGAAATAACTGGTGATGCTCCTTTAGAAACAGAACTTACATTTTATTCAAAGCATCCTTTAATCATTCCGTATTTATCTTTTATTGTTTCCGGTTTGATGATAATAATTTTCTTTGGCGTAAAGATTTTAAGGAAAGTTAAACGGGATTAGGAATCGG
>JBLMYS010000202.1:0-4692 GCA_050258415.1 Acidobacteriota bacterium
ATGTCGATAGCCCCCGGGCGCAGCCCGGCGGGAAACAATAACATTCGGGGGCCAATATGTATTTGAGAAATCTATCCGGATATGAAATCAACATGCTGCATAGCCAGGCGTGCTCGGCCGAAGACTGGGGCTGCCTCCAGGTGCCGAGGGATTTTGAAACCGAAAGAGTGCGCAACGTGCACTTCTCAGGGGATAATATCCTGGGCGGCTTCAGAAAAACAGTCACACTCCCGGGCGGCATCGAAATGCCTTCGGGCCTCTATAACTCACACATACATAACTGCTCACTGGGCGACGACGTTTTTATCAGCGGTGTGAGACTCCTGGCTAACTATGACATAGAAGAGGACGTCATAATCCAAAATGTCCTTACACTCGCCTGTGAAGGCATGACTTCATTCGGTAACGGAACCACGCTTGAAATCCTCAACGAAGCAGGCGGGCGCACACTTAAGATATTCGACCGCCTCTCCTCACAGCTGGCATACTTCCTTACGCTCTACCGCCATAAAGCGGGCTTTATTCGTGAGCTCGAAAATATAATTGACACTTACGTTAAAGACAAAACTTTTGAAACGGGGAGAATAAAAAAGGGAAGCCGCATCATCAACTGCGGTGAACTAAAGAACATTTATGTGGGGGAAAATGCTGAGATCAATGGCACACTTAAGCTCCGTAACGGAAGCGTCCTGAGCACAAAAGAAAGCCCAACACTGATTGGTGCTGGCGTCGAGGCAAATGACTTTATAATTCAAACCGGCTCTAGCGTGGAGAACAGCGCCATATTGGATAAGTGCTTCGTGGGACAAGGAGTTAAAATAGGAAAACAATACTCTGCTCAGAACTCTGCCTTCTTTGCCAACTCGGAAGCCTTCCACGGCGAGGGGTGCAGCGTCTTTGCCGGGCCTTATACGGTTACTCACCATAAGTCGACGCTTCTTATTGCGGGCTTCTTCTCATTCTTTAACGCCGGAAGCGGCACTAATCAGAGTAACCATATGTACAGGCTTGGCCCTGTGCACCAGGGTATTATGGAAAGGGGCTGCAAAACCGGATCTTTCAGCTACCTCAAGTGGCCCTGCAGAGTGGGAGCCTATACGGCAGTAATAGGAAAGCACTTTACCAACTTCGACTCTTCTGAATTCCCATTTTCCTATATCTCTGAAGAAGAGGGCAAAAGCATCCTTACCCCCGCAATAAACCTCTTTACCTCGGGATCGAAAAGAGACAGCATGAAGTGGCCCAATCGCGACAGGCGGAAAGGGAGTGACAAACTGGACCTCATAAACTTTGATATCTTCAGCCCCTATACCACAGGCAGAATGCTCCTGGCAATGGGGATACTGCAGGACCTCTATAAGAAGACTGCCAAGGACGTAAGGACAGTCACATATAAGGGAATAGAGATCAACCGCCTCATGATGAGAACATCAGCCCGGTACTATGAAATGGGAATTAAAATATTTATGGGCAAGTGCCTCGTCGGCAGGATTGAAAAGCTGGGCTCTAAAGTGCTGGAGAGCTTCAGAACTTCGGAAGCAGAGGGCGAAAGCTCGGCAATGGAAGTCTGGACGGATATTGCAGGGCTCCTTGCTCCTGTCTCACAGATCAACGATTTTATTGACTCTGTGGAACTAGGAGAAATTAACCGCGTTGAGCAGGTTGAAGAAAAACTGAAATCAATATGGCGGGCCTATAATGAAAATGAATGGCGCTGGTGCCTGAGGCTGATTAGAAACAGATGTGCCCAATCCCATCAGGAGCCCACACACGAATACCTGGCGGGAATAATAACCGACTGGAAGAATGAATCGGTAAAACTTAACAACATGATATTAAAAGACGCCCTACGGGAATTTGACTCCGATTCAAAAATTGGCTACGGCATTGACGGCTTTAAGGATGAAGACTTTTTAGCCGTGCGCGGAAACCCTGAGTCTGACACCTTTATAAAAAAGCTGAAGGAAGAAAATTTGTCTATAGAGGATAGAGCCATAAAAGCGCTTTCAGTTCTTGAAAGCCATAATGAAAGCGTTGAAGCCTGAAAAAAGGCCATAAGGGAAAAGATCACTGCTCTTTTCTCTTATGGTCTCACTTACATACCTTTCGCTTTTTATTATTTATACTGTTTAACCTTGAACTGTGCAAAGTTTATCTTGTGCAGCCATTCCTTGAATGTTGTCAGCTCAACGTCGTAGTGTGACCTCAGGGCTTCAATATCCACATCGTAACCAACCCTGTTGAACCAGTCAACCATCTGTGCCGATTCTTTGCCTACTATGTTTTCAAACTCCTTCAGACTTAGCTTAACGTAGCTAACAGGCTCTCCCAGCTCACTGCTAAAGATGGAAGCGATTTCAGGATACGTCTTGGAGTCACCTGCAAGCTCAATTTCTTTTCCCTTGTAAATATCGGGATTTGAGAACGCCTGCGCCACAAAGGCTCCTACATCATCAACTGTAATCATCTGAAGCGGAACGTTTTCATCCATTGCGCTTACAAGTTTGCCGGCGAAGATTTCATTCCTCATCCCGATAAAGTTTTCCATGAAAAATACGGGGCGGAATATTGTATAGGCTAATTTCTTGTCTCTTATGTAATCTTCTATTTCCTTCTTGCTCTCAAAGTGTGCAAGCCCCGTGTTGCGTGTGCAGCTTGCAACAGAGCTGTAAACAAAGTGTTCAACATTGCTGTCTTTTACGGCGTCTACAAGAGCTTTGCCCTGTTCAACCTCTCCCTGGTAGCCGTGTTCCCAGAAGTTCTGCACGGCAAAAACCCCGTATGCATCCTTTATGTGCTGCCTGAATGACGACGGATTATAAAGATCGCCAACTACTATTTCTATTCCTTTATCTTTCAATTTTCGCGCAGGCTCACTCTCCGGGGTGCGTGTTAATGCCTTAATCTGAAAGCCCTCTTTTTGCAGATGATTTACAACTGCTCCACCCTGTTTGCCCGTGGCACCGGTGACAAAGATTACCTTATTCCTTCCAGCCATTTTATATCCTCCTTTTCATGTAACAATTAGTTCTATCATTCTTAACTATTCCTGTCCGTTTTCAAGCTAAAAGAATTAAAAAATAAAATCAATGTAATTGCCGGGAGCCGGTTTTCTATTAATTAATTGTTTTAATATATTTAACCTGTCAAACTTAAAAACAGGAGAGGGGTATGGATCACAGTTTAACTACAACCGCATTTTCAATTGACGGCTACAGGGTGGCAAAAAATCTTGGTATTGTAAGGGGAATAGTGGTAAGGAGCCGCTCGATTTTTGGTACAGTGGGGGCAAGCCTCCAGACGCTGGTTGGCGGCAACATAACGCTTTTTACAGAGCTTTGCGAAAAAACCCGCTTCGATTCATTTGAACTTATGGTGCAGCACGCCGAGGAGCTTGGCGCAAACGGCGTTATAGGCATCCGCTACGATGCCAACGAGGTGATGTCCGGCGTAACAGAAGTCCTTGCCTACGGCACCGCCGTCGTGCTTGAAAAGATTTGATATGCATTCCGGAATATTGTAGGGGCGACCGGCGGTCGCCCTTTATGTAAAACACAATCACATACAAACTGAAATTTTAGTGGTGTCAGGAACCATTTCCTGACACCACTCGTCCTCCGCGGAGGACGGTGTTTTCTCCGCTATTACGTCAGAAATCTTACCAGTCCGCCCCAGCGGCTGTCCACTCTGAACATGTGCTTCGAGAAAAACGAGGTAAGATAAAAGTGCGTCGTTACCACCTGCACCCCTTCGGCTCTCAGACGGTTGCAGAAATCTTCCAGTAATACGCTTCCAATGCCCCTGCCTCTGAACGGTGCCGCAACTACAATGCCTTCCAGGTGCGCAACATTCGAGTCCAGTATCTTGTAGCATATTCCGCCGTTTACGCTTTCTTCTTCCTCATTGTCTGTCAGAATAAGGAAATGATCTTCCGAGGTAATGTTTACCGGGTAATCATCCAGAATAAAAAGGCGGTTCAAATTGCCTACTTCAAATGGTGACAATGCCTGACGTACAACGTGCGCCACATTCCTGCGGTCTGAAACGAGCGTCTTTACAATAACACTCTTCTTTTCATCTTCTCCTACGGGAATAAGCTCCATCTGAAGCCTTTTTGAAACATCAGGAAACACCAGCTTGCTGAAGACCTGGCGGTCATCATAGGAAGTAAGCGCGTCCTGAAGCTCCGAAAGCTCAATGAGCCTTGTTGCATGCACCTCCGGCTGCTCGAACATTATTTGTATGAGGCGGTTGAACCTTTCTTTAACCAGCTCATCCGCGTTTGCAAAATATGTCTTCTGATAAAACATATAACGCGTTATTACAGGGAATCGGTTCAGCTGATAGAGTGTATACAGCTTTCTTATAAACTGCTCGCGCGCCTCACTGGTGGATTCCGGATTCTGACTTATCCATTCATTATAACGCTCAATTGCGCCTAAAAGAGCAAGATTCTTATAAGGCTCGTTTTTCCTTTTTTCTATGTACCTGTCAATTGCTCCCCTAAGGTCGAACTCATCATAGCGGATGGGGGAGCTCATAATGTCGTTTTTCAGATTTTCAAGGTACCTCAGCGCTCTTTTTTTGCTGAAGGCCTCAACGGCCGCATCAAACATCCATTCTATTTTAATTGCATCCTTGTTCCAGGGATAGTTGCCTATTGTCTGCAGGTAAAAGTTCTTTATAAAAGGA
>JBLMYS010000203.1:0-7409 GCA_050258415.1 Acidobacteriota bacterium
TTATGCGAAGAATTTATATTTTTATTGCGCTGATTGTTTTTTCAGTGCAGGGATTTCCCCAGGAGAGACTTCTGAGAGACTCGCTCCAGATCCCCATTCAGCAGAACCAAACAGAACTTCACCTGTCTCCTTTCGACAACATAGGTAATAATTTCTTAAATGCTTTTTCGGGCTATAATGGGCTCCTTCAGCTTGCGGGAATTGCATCCACATATGTTCTCATCCATACAAATGTGGATTACCACGTGACCACTTACGCTATGGATCATACATCAGATGCTAATTATGCGCTCCCGGGGGTAGTGCTGGGCTCAACCTTGCCAATTACGACAGGAGGAGTTCTCTATTTTCTGGGAAAGCATAATAATGACAAAAAGATGGTGGCGGCATCTTTTGCCGTACTTCAGGCGGGACTTTTAACCGTGGCTTACATATCCGTCCTTAAAGGCATCACAGCCCGCGCTCATCCGGATCCCAATTCCACGGCCGACAGGAAGGAGATAAGCCGTCAGTTTAATTTCGGTTTTTTCCGCGGGGGCATATACCACGGATGGCCTTCGGGGCATGTGGGCGGGGCGATGGCTGTTGCATCCGCACTTTCAAATTTTTATCCTGAGAAGACCTGGCTTAAGTATTTAACTTACGGCTGGGTGGCATACACCATGGCCAGCGTAAGCATATTTCATAAAGGAACGATGCACTGGTTTTCCGATGCGATTGCGGCAAGCCTGATGACATACACTATTGGCGCAAGTGTGGGCAAATATTACAGGAATATGGTGGATAATAGTAATAACGGGGACGTAAAATTCCGCTTCCTCCCCTTCGCTGGAGGGGATTATTCGGGGATTAGTTTTTCATATTCATTTTAAAGATTCGGGAGGCATTAAGGTGGTGTCAGGAACCACTTCCTGACACCATTCGGCCGCCTCTGGCGGACGGATTTTTCATGGGATAGTTGGCTTATATACCAAACCCCAACAGCTTTGCTTCAAATTTCTCTATCTCTTCTTTCATCATCTGCCTTACACGCTCCGTCTCTTCTGTTACATTCGGGATCATTCCCTTATAATATTTTATCCCTTCTAAAAGGTTCGCTTTGAACGTCTTAAGGAATGCTTCTGTCTGCTGCGGGTAAGGCTTCAGGCTTTCAGAGGCTTTCTTGAAGAAATAATCCACGTAAAGGGATAATTCCTTAACAAACATGTTCGGCCTGGATGGATGTGTTATAAGGTTAATCCTTCCGTAAATGTGATCGACCATCTCCCTTAAGCCCGTGATTTTCGAAAAGTATGCAAGATTCGGCCCCGGGCACACTGCAACGGCCTGGCTTATCTTCGGGGTCTCAATTCCGTTTACAATTAATGCCGAGGCGCCAAGCCCCTCGCAAAGACACGTCTTCTCGGCCGCTTTGTCAAATTCTTTTTTATATTCCTCTTCGCTAAGCCCTTTCTCTTTTAGGCTCTTTATCTTCTTATTCATGAATGTTATTGAAGCGGTGCATAATGGCTTGTCTGAAAACTCTTTGCTCGACTGCAGGAACTTCTTCGGGCATGGACTCCCGGCTTTCCCGTTTTTAACCCTTTCCATCCTCTCTAACTCTTTTTCATTGTTCCTCAGACTGTTAAACGGTACACCCAGGGGTGAAATGCCGCTAAGATAAAGATCCTCTTCACCTGCCCGGGCAAGTTTATCAAGTGTATTTTCATCAACATTCATTACTTCAGGCACAAGAAGAAACGGGCTTCCCCAGCCTACAGATTTAACCTTAAAATACCTTAAGAGGAAATTCTGCTCTTCCGACTTTCCGACGCCGCCCTGCACGGTAACGTCTATTCCAAGTGCTGAAGAGTCAAATGAAATGTCCTTTTTCTTTAACGCATCAATATAAATTTCACCGACTGAACTTAAAAGCTCATCCCTTTTATCTTTGAACTCGCCTAATATCGGTCCCATCAGCTGCCCGTCGGAGGCGAAGGCGTGACCGCCGCAGTTAAGACCCGACTCAATTCTGTATTCCGATATCCACAGGCCTTTTTTTGCCAGAAACTTCCCCTGAATTAAAGCCGAGCGGAAATCGCTTACCTTGACCGCAATTTTCTTTTTCATACGCCCGTTACTTGCCGGATAGAAATCTTCAAAATTCTCCAGATAGCTGTATAGCCTGGGATTCATTCCGGCAGAAAAAATAATGGAGCTTTCAAGTTCGCTTTGTGCAAATCCTCTTAATGCCGCGTGGGCATCATTGAACTCCTGCGGAAGAGCCTGCCCGTTTGAGTCGTAATTTCCGTTATCCACCTTGCTCATGATGTTTACGTCAATTGAGCCGGAACAGATGTTTTCCCTAAGCCAGGCCTGCAGCTTTTTTATAACGCATTCATCCCTGGAGTTAAGCATTTCATTGTACTTCATCTTGAGCTCTGAGAAGTCGGGCAGCATTTCAAAATATCTGCTTATTTCGCTTCCTTTGGAAAACGCAGAATTTCTTAAGGCCTCGAACTGCTCCTTTACAATCCTGTTGATCATATTAAGGTAAGCTGTTATTCTTGAAGCCCTGGAATCGTAATCCTTTGAAGAAATCGGTTCATAAGGCCTGTTCATCTTTTCGGAATAATGCCTGCGCAGTTTTTCCATCAGAGAGTCGTCCACGAGCGAAATGACAGATGAAATGCCGTATTTTGAAACCTTTACGGGTGAATCCACAGAAAAACCAACACCCAGAACGGGTATGTGAAACTTATGTTCAGAAATAATCATAATTTGTGTAACACTTTTCGAATGAAGTTGATGTGAAAACTCAGAGCCAGGAATATCTTAACTTAATGGAACGCAGAAAAAATACCGGATGAAGAAATAAGTAGATATAAAAAACCTGCCAAAGAATTAATTACTACCAAAGATACTAAAAAAATGTACACGGTGGGAACTATTTATCTGAATTAATATTTGGTCTTATTCATTTTTATGCCGTTTTTTTTCACAAAAACGCACATAAGTTTCCGTTTGCAATTGTTTTCCCGCGTACTTAGTTTTACAAAAACAAAAATCAGAAGGAGTATTATGACGTCCTTTCCTCTGCAAAAATACCGCTCTTCCTCTCTGTTCGTTTTACTCATTTCATTTCTAATTTTTAATTCCAACAGCCTGAAGGCACAACAGGAATGCGGCGACTGCTCGAACCCCAGGGTTGCGCTTTACGACTTTGCCATAAAAATTCCCAGGCCTGCTGAAACAAAGGCTATACTAAAATATCTGAAACTCTTTTTTGTGGGTCCTTTTGCCCGCAGCCATGTAAGAGAGCCTTACCCATACGGAAGCTGCATCACGTGGCTCGACGGGGCGATGATTAATGCGACTGAACTTCAGGGGGATACACTCCGCTTCGGTCCCGAAACTACAAATCTCCCCCCGGCAGGTACATTTGAGTATGCCGACTATATTTTAACGGGTGAGGTTAATGGCACAATAGGCAATTATACGGCAACCATTTCTTTTGAGGCTGCCTGGAGCAGGGAAGTGGTGGCATCGGCTACAGTAGCCTTTACCGATACCAGCTCCGATGGCTCGGATCCGATTGATAACGCAGCAATTAAACTTGCAGCAGGGATCTCGCCCCTCCTTAAGACGATACGCGACTTTGAACTGAAAAAAAGAAATACCGATACAAAAGTGGCTATAAGGGATAAATGGACAAAGACTTCCATCCCCGAAATGGAAGTATTACCTTCTAAAAAAGTGGTGGATACAGATGAAACCATCGACGTTGAAATAAAAATGATCGACTGCGACGGCGTGCCGCTTAAGAACAGGGAAATTAAATTTACAGGCACCGACTATGAAGGCAACCCCCTGGAAGCCTCAACGGGCGGAAAGTTCGAAACAGCCTCGGCTATGACCGATGAAAACGGAATCGCCAAAGCGAAATTTAAGGCCGGAAGTGAAAAAGGCACGGGCGTTCTTCGTGCCTACTACGTCCATGAAAAACCTACAGGAAAGCCTGCCATTTTTATAGGGACAGGTATTATTAATATCAAGCAGCCCCCGGTGGAATATTATAAAATCAGCCTGAGCTTTACAGAAACAAGGACTTTTGAGAGGGATTCCTCGTGGGATTTCTACGGCATGTCGGGCAAAAGCAGCGACAGGATTTCTTCAATTGCCACAGGGCACCTGACGGCCATAATGGATAACATGTCGGATCAGGCCGGTCAGTTCAACTTTTTTCATGAAGTTCATCCTCCCATTACTGTAAGCGGAGGGGGTAACTTCTCTGAAATTTACAATACGAAATCCTTCGAGTACGGCCTGGGAGCCCTTGACGTTGCAGACGTCAGAAGCGATAATTTCAGCGGAAATGCCGTAATAAATAAAGATATCATCCTTTCAATGGATTTTAATGATACAACCGATTACTTCGGGATCACGGTAGGATTTTCAGGCGAGGCTATTTCCACCGGCAGGCACTACGGGAGCCCTCCGGACGGGGGCGATGTAAGATGGTGGAATTACGGCGGCCCTTATGACAGGGGTGACGCGGTTTTTCTGGGCTTCGACAGCAAGCCTGGAGTTTATGTAAGCCGTTCCGATACAGGTTACTCGGTAAACTGGTCGAATAGTGAGACCACTGAGGACAGCGACGGCGCGCACAGGACGCTAAGGCAAAACCTGAGCGCGACAATTTCTCCTTACAATATGACTACGGGCGTTGAGGAATTAAAGAGAATGGGAGTTCCTGAAAATTATTCACTGGAGCAGAACTATCCCAATCCTTTTAACCCTGCAACAAAAATACGCTACAGCCTGCCTGAAAGGACGTTTGTAACGCTTAAGGTTTTTGACGTGCTGGGAAGTGAAGTAGCCTCACTCGTTAACCAGGAAAAGGCGGCAGGCAATTACGAAGTGGAATTTAACGCCTCAAAGCTTACAAGCGGAGTATATATATATAAGATACAGGCGGGGAAGTATTCTTCTGCCAGAAAACTCCTTATTATGAAGTAATATCTTAAAACAGAATGGGCAGACTTCGTATCTGCCCATTCTTATTTTGGCTCTTACAGTTTTTCTTTTATAAAGTTAATTCCCTGCTGAAGCATGTTGCCCTGCGGCACATTGCCCTCAGGCGAGAGCTTGTCAACCACATTCGGCAATACTTCCTGCAGTTTTGAGGCAACAGTGTCGGGTGACTGTCCCGTTTTTGTAGCCAGGTTCTGGATTCTTTCCTCACCCATACCTTCTCTGATCTGTTCTTTTGAAACAGGCTGGTTTTCACCTTTGCCTATCCACGATTGTATAACGCCTCCAAGTCCCTTCTGCTGGAAGGACTGTATCATTCCCTGCAGGCCGCCCTGCTCGTTATGTGTAAACATTTGTAAAAGAGCGTTGGTAATTCCAGAATTCTGTCCGCCCAGATTTCCCAGTACCCCGCCTGCCGCGCCTTTGATATCATCCATCAGTCCCATATTCATCTCCTCCATTTATGATTATAAAATCCTGCCATAGGCAGAGTTATATTTAGATACTCCATATTCCCGAATAATTCAAGGGCAAACGCCGAAGGGGAACGCCGGGCTTGTTTTTGAGTTAAAGATTTCTATTTTGCGGTATTAAATACGTTCCATTTGAGTTCAAAACATAATTCCGGAGCTGCCATTATGGGGGGATCTCTTGAACTTAAAAGCCGTAAAATAGGCTTTGCACTTGGACTTGTACTGTTCCTTATAATAATGATTCTGCCAGTGCCCCGAGTTTTTATTCAGATGGCGGCGGACTCCCTTAAAATGAACGCCTCTTCGCCTCAGGTTATGGAAGCCGCCTTCGGCACAAAGACCGTCCTTGCAACACTCGCAATCATGGTCTGCTGGTGGATAACCGAGGCCCTCCCGATCCCCGTTACAGCGCTTCTGCCCGGAATAATATTTCCTTTATTCCACGTAACAGGCGTCTTCGGCGGAAAAATCTATAATTTTGACGCGAAAAATACATTCATAAATTACGCAAACCCCGTAATATTCCTTTTCCTGGGGGGATTTCTAATTGCCGCGGCACTCCATAAGTGGAATCTCGACCGCCGGCTTACGCTCTTCATCCTTACGCGGGGTAACCTTGCAAACAAACCCAAAATGGTTGTCCTGGGCATTATGTCCGTCTCTGCCTTTATTTCTATGTGGATATCTAATACCGCAACTGCCGCCATGTTTTTGCCGCTGGGACTCGGAATACTGGGACTAATTGGACTTGAAGCCGGAAGCTCAAATATGGGTAAAGCCCTTATGCTCGGCATTGCATATTCGGCCTCAATAGGGGGAATAGGAACAGTTATCGGTACTCCTCCAAACGGGATATGCCTTTCTGTACTCTCGGCCTCGGGATATGGCAAAATAGGATTTGTGGACTGGATGAAGTTCGGCGTTCCCTGCGTAATGATCATGACGCCATTGGCATGGCTGATACTGATGAAAATGTTTCCTCCCGAAATAAAAACAATTAAAGGGGGGAAAGAGCTCCTGCTCAAGTTTAAGGCGGAACTGGGTCCAATTACAAAGGAGGAGAAAATAATTGCGGGAGTATTCTTACTTGCAGTATTCCTCTGGATCTCAAGCCCCTTCTGGCCTTACATACTCCCATCATGGCTTGCAGACCGCCTCTCATGGTTCGACGAATACGTAATAGCTCTTTTTGCGGCGTTCCTCCTTTTTATTATTCCATCCGACATTAAAAAACACACTTTCATACTCGACTGGCAGGATTCCAGGAATGTGGAGTGGGGAGTGCTGCTTTTGTTCGGAGGCGGCATTGCGCTTTCAGACGGAATGTTCAGAACGGGACTTGCGGGGTATCTCGCCTCAACGTTTATAAATTTTGCAGGAATGCCTTCAACACTTCTGATGCTTGTATTTATGGTAGTAATGATAGATTTCCTCTCTGAAGTTACTTCAAACACAGCTGTAGCTTCAATGATGCTCCCCGTTGTAATCTCAATAGCCAGGAATATGGGTAATGACGTTGTGGCGCTTGCAGTCGGTGCGGCCCTTGCGGCGTCCTTAGGCTTTATGCTGCCGGTTGCAACGCCGCCGAACGCAATTGTGTACGGATCGGGCTACTTAAAGGTACGTGACATGATAAAGGCGGGCTTCATGCTGGATATTGCAGGCTGGCTTGCAGTGCTGGTAACCCTTTACGTTTTCGCATACCAGATCTTCGGCGTGATACGACTTTGAAATTAAAAATTCATTTGCCTTCACTTTTTAATTTTTAATTTTTAATTTTTAATTGATTTCTGACCAGCGGTTCTATTTATGTATGAACGGCAGAGATATTCCCCCTATCCATTCGTCAAAACGATAGATAAAAACCTTGGGGAACAATTATGAAAAAAATACAGTACGCCGCCGTGGCATTACTATCCTTCT
>JBLMYS010000204.1:0-7444 GCA_050258415.1 Acidobacteriota bacterium
GGGCTTACAACCTCAGGAAGGAAACGGATCTGACACTCCCTTCATACGCAAAGCTGACGGAAATGGAGCTTTTAATCGGAAACAGTGCTTTTATAGAGCAGGAGAGCCGGAAGCTGATGCCGCAGGAGTTCGCGCTCCTGCAGAACTATCCGAATCCTTTTAACCCCGCCACTGTGATCAGGTACTCAGTTCCACAGGATGCATTTGTGAATATAAAAGTATACGACATGTTAGGGCGCCTTGTAAAGGATGTAGTAAACAGCTTCAGTGAGGCCGGATACCACGAGGTGAGCTTTGACGGAAGCGCCATTTCATCAGGAGTATATTACTATTCAATGGAGGCGAAAGGATCTGATGGGAAAATCCGGTTCCGTGAGGCAAAAAAGATGCTTCTCATAAAGTAATGGAGGCTTGATTATAGGAGGAAAAATACGGAGTTTTATCCCTGAAAAAATATTTATTTTGAGGGGATATAATGCTGAAGTTTATTTTTTCTTTTATTGTATTCATACATGGGTTTATACATCTTTTAGGCTTCTTAAAAGAGTGGAAGATTTCTGAAGTCAAAGAGCTTACGGGGAAAACCATTTTCCCCCTTAGCGCCGGAATGGCAAGAGCAGCCGGACTCTTCTGGCTTTTAACATGTATTTTATTTGTATTATCTGCTTTTTCTTACCTTATGAAGCAGGGCTGGTGGTGGATTCCCGCCGCGGCTGCGCTTATAGTTTCACAAATACTGATTATCACATACTGGCACGATGCAAAGTTCGGCACCATAGCAAACGTGATCATTCTTGTAATGTGCGTAATAGGCTATGGCGACTGGAGTTTTGACAGAATGGTTACGAGTGAACTCCCGTCATTTATCCACCAGGCTCCCGTTAAGTCTGAGGCCATAAAAGAAAGTGACATTGCAGTGCTGCCCCCGGTAGTGCAGAAGTGGCTCAGGCGTTCAAATGTGATTGGAAAAGACCTGGTTAAGACTGTACGCTTAAAGCAGACGGGACAAATGCGTACCAGTCCCGAAGGAAGCTGGTGGCCCTTTACGGCTGAGCAGTATTTTACGGTGGAAAAGCCGGGCTTCTTATGGAAAGTGGAGGTAAAGGCAAATCCGTTTCTTTACATGACGGGGCGCGACAAGTATTATAACGGTCACGGGCAGATGATGATAAAAGTGATGTCGCTTATTCCAGTAGTGGATGTAAAAGGCAAAGACATCGATCAGGGTACAATGCTGAGGTTTCTGGCAGAGGGCACGTGGTTTCCGCCATTTGCATTAAGCAGTTATTTAAAATGGGAGGAGCTGGATTCATTAAGTGCAAGGGCGACAATGACTTACCAAGGCGTTGAGGCTTCAGGCATATACAGGTTTAATTCCGATGGAGATTTAGTAGGCTTTGAAGCCATGCGTTATTACTTCAGGAAAGAAGGCTCCACGCTTGAGAAGTGGTTTATAGAGATAGCCAAAGACGGCTACAAGGAGTTTGGCGGAATGCGCATCCCTGCCAAAAGCAGTGTAACCTGGAAGCTGAAAGATGGGGATTACAAATGGCTGAACGTTGAAGTAAACGAAATGGAGTTTAACGGAGAATCAATTAAAAATTAAAAATTAAAAATGAAAAAGTAAGGGCGGGCGTGGGCCCGCCCGGACGGGACATTGCTACTCATTTAATACCATTTCTTTTTACTCCTCCATTGGTTAATATAATTTACGCTCAGGCAGATTATGGTTATCTGTGGACCGCTTTCACCAGGCTTTACCGGTTTGAATTATTTTTATTGTCTCTGAATTGATGAATACTATTTTGTCACCTATGTCAACACCTGGCAAGAGGAGGATTTATGCTACCGGAGATACGGCGCTTTTGTGCACTTCTCTTTTTATTGCTCTCCTTAAATACTTTCTTACATTCTGCCCCGCTTAAATTTGTTCCCGTCCAAATCACACAGCCCGGCGGGAAAATAATTAACTGCTATGCCAGCGGGGATGAATATTTTAACTGGCTGCACGACAAGGACGGGTATACAATCATCCGGAATTCCGCTACCGGCTATTATACTTATGCAATAAAAGAAAACGGCAGGCTTACTGCCTCAAACTATATTGCCGGAGTGGACGATGATAAAAGATATTTGCTGGAAAAATACGCAATTGATGATTTTGACTTAAGTGCTCAGAAAAAAACACGCCTATGGAAAATACAGTCAGAAGAAGCCTCCGGCCGGCCGGTTGGGATAAATTCAAGCACAACGGGTGAACTATCAAATATCGTTATTTTTATCAGGTTCAGGGATGAGCCTGAATTTGACACGGGCATTTCATACTATGACGGGCTTTTTAATTCCGGCAATGATATTTCCATGCACAATTACCTCGCAAAAATCTCGGACGGGAAGCTTTCTGTAAAATCCCGCTTCTTTTCTTTCAACAGCCAGCAAAAAATTATATCCTATCGTGATGCTCATTGCAGGGCTTATTACCAGCCCTACGATCAGATTGCTAACGACTCTGGTTATTCAGATGAAGTTTACGGAACTGACAGCTATATGAGGGAGCTTGCACTTTTGACAAATGCGATTAAAAGCATACAGGATAAAGTGCCGGCCAACCTCAACGTGGACGGGGACAATAATGGGCTGGTAGACAATGTGTGTTTTATTGTCTCAGGGATGCCGACAGCATGGTCAACCTTACTCTGGCCCCATATGTCGGAATTCAGTAATACAGAGGACTCACCGGAAATAAACGGGAAGAAGGTTTTTCAGTATAACCTTCAGCTGGACGGGTTTTTGAAGCTTTCAGGACCGGGAGTTCTGGCTCACGAAATGCTTCACAGCATCGGATTTCCGGATCTCTATCATTACGACGACGATGGGGTTGATCCGGTCGGTCCATGGGATGTTATGGCAAATACGGGAAATGTGCCGCAGCATCCCGGTATTTACATGAAGGCGCATTATGGAAACTGGAGGGATAATATATCAGAGATCAAAGCTGACGGGAGATATTACCTGAAGCCCGTTTCATCCCCCGGAGGCCAGGGCTATATTATCAGATCACCCAATTCGTATAGAGAATATTTTGTTGTTGAGTACCGGAAAAAAACAGACGTTTTTGAAAGCTCCCTGCCGGGAGAAGGCCTTTTGGTTTACCGGATCTGCCCTTTTAAGTATGGCAACAGCCTCTCGGGCGGCAAAAAACACGTGCCCGACGAGGTTTATATTTTCAGGCCCACCAATGGCATGGTCCGTAACGGAGAGATATGGAATGCCGGCTTATGTGCCGAAGGGAAATATTCCGCAATCGGGGACGATATGGATCCGGCGTGTCACCTCTGTGACGGAGCTAAAAGCGGCATCAGTATTATGAACGTCGGTACGTGCGGCGATTCCATAGGATTTGATTTAAGAATTACACCATGGGTTTCAAAGTTACCTGCTGTTTTGTCACCCCTGCCTCCTGAAAAAGTATCAAAAGCCGGTGAAAATGACGTTTGGCAATCAGGCACAATAAAGGAAGTCAGGTGGAGCGGCTTTACTGGCAGCAGTCTCAGAATAGAATACACTACAGACGCAGGCAGAAAATGGAAGACAATTGCCCGGAAAGTCCCTTCCGTAAATATGAAATACAATTGGAAAGTCCCCGATGAACTCTCCGATTCGTGCCGGATAAGGATAAGTAACTTTAGCAGTCCCGACACTTTTGCCCTCAGCTCTGTTTTTTCAATTGCCGAATGGGACCGGAATGCCAGATTAACCGGCAATAAATTAAACTCAGTTTCTCTTTCCGATTCAGGAAGCATATTTATTGGGGGATACAACGGGCTTTTACTCTATTCTCCGGATAAAGGAAAAAGCTGGCAGCACCTGCCCTTACCCGCCTCGCAGCAGATAATAGAAGTATGCGAAAGAAAAAACTCCATTTACGCCCTGGCCTCAGGCGCAGACAACGTTTTGTTAAAGAGCAGTGATAATGGGCATTCCTGGCAGAAAATTATGCTTCCGGGCAAGTTTAACATTACAAAAGCTGTAGTTACAGATGACGCCGTAATATATTGTGCAGGAGAACCGGGGAGCCTCCTTAAATCCACAGACTATGGCAATACATGGACACAGCTCCCTTTTCCGGTAAATTTCATTCTGCAGGACATTCACTTTATCAACGGCATAATTGGATGGGCAATTTCAAACTTAATCTATAAAACTGAGGACGGTGGGAAAAGCTGGAATCAGCTGCCGGACATTCCCCTGGAATTTTTCCGGAGTAATATGATGTGCTGCTATTTTTCAGATGAAAATAAAGGCTGGGTTGCAGGTGAAGAAGCTTTTTCCCCAAACGCGAAAGGAATAATACTTATGACAACAAACGGCGGGAAAAGCTGGAAGAGTACTCTGTTTCCTGAAGGCTCAATCAGAAAGATTACATTTGCCGATTCAAAAAACGGCTGGGCAGTAGGCGACACAGGCTTTATTGCGCATACAACAGACGGGGGTGAAAGCTGGAGAAGAATGAATAGCGGAATAAGCTCCTTACGTTTGCTTGATGTTTCTGCAGTGGGGGGGAATGTTTTTGCCGTTGGTGAGGGCGGACTGATATTAAGTACAGAATATAAAGGACTGCAAATCAGCCAGACGGCAGATTACCGGAGTGGGGCCACGGAGTATTGTCTTTCACAAAACTTCCCAAATCCTTTTAATCCGGAGACGCAGATAAGATTCACATTAAAAAATGAGAGCCGTGTGACGTTAAAAGTATTTGACTTACTGGGAGCAGAGGTCCGCACTTTACTCAGCGGATATCTGCCTGCCGGCGAGCACAGAGTAAATTTCAACGGGACCTCACTGCCGAGCGGGTTTTACTTCTATCAGATCCGTGCCGGTGAATTTACAGACACAAAAAAGATGCTGATTCTGAAATAATATTGCCACCTGCTATTCCCGGGGGTTCCCGCATTCGCCGCAGCGAATTTGGTCACCCCAGGCTACAAACAAATCATCCCTCCGGGATTCTATGATTGTGTAGTTCTAAATGCTCTCCTTGAATTCTAATCCGGACGGGCAGAGAATATTCCCCTGCCCTCACTTTTTAATTTTTAATTTTTAATTTTTAATTGACTTCCCCCTGCTCCCAGGCTTTGTGATTTGAAATCAGGAAATAGGCTGCGAGATATAAAAGTCCTGCAATGATGAGCGAAACGGTGAAGCCGTAGGATATGGCTATTAGTATTATCAGGGCTGAGCCTAAGACAGATGCGGCGCCGTTTACGGCAAAACCCCAGTCAATGAGCTCTTTTACCCTCAGGCTCCCCTTCGGAAACGGGATTCCCATGAAGAACCCCAATGGCGCAATCATTATTGCTGAAATAATTATCCTTGCAGTCATTGAGAAGTCGCCCATCATATAAAACATCCTGCTGAATAATACTATATCTAATAGTATCCATACAATTATTCCGGTAAACGCTGTCTTTGCCCTGATCACATCGGCAAACCTGCTTCCAATACCCGACATGAGCAGCAGGGTTAAAAGTATGGTTACTACACTGTAGGAAGAGGGACCTATGTACATCGTGTACTGCTGCATAAGTATCACTTCCAGTATCATAAATGCCATACCTATTGAGAAGAAGTATAGCCACGGATAAGGCCTCAGCCTGGGACCTTTTGTAAAATAGGGAAGGCAGTTAAGAGGAATTATTATCAGCAACACTATTGCAATAATAATTACAATCATCAGTTTTGACAACGGAAATCCTTTGAAATCATACGGTGTAATCTTATCCAGCTTTGAGAGTGAGAAATTGCGCCAGAGGCCCAATTGGGCTGTAAAGGGACGGCTGTCGGAGCAGGGGGAAATATCAATCCCTGCTTTCTGCGAAGCCGCGTTCCACCCCTTGTTTACAATTACATCAATAAGGTTGCCCTTAAGTGAGTCTGCCGCCGGGTGCATTACAACCCTGAAGTTTTCCATATCGGGTTTTGTGCGGCCGAATGCAAGATCAATTACTTCAGGCGTAAGGGGCTGCTTTGAAATAAGCATCATCATGCGCTTCATCTTCGGAACGTCATAAATCGCAAAGTGATGCTCAGGGTTTTCAACTTTCATTTGCCTTAAGGCCTCCATGAGTTCACCCGTAAGGCGCGGAATATAAAACTGGTGATCCATCATCATAAAGCCATCTTCCGACATTGCGTTCCAGTAATCCTTGAATGCGTCGGTTGTAAAGAGGTAATTTTCAGCAAGCGCGAATGCGCCTGAGGTAAGCGCCGCGAATGTGTTTGAGCTGAATGAATATATAAGGTCGAACTTATTATGAAACCGCCTTATGTATGTTCTGGCGTCTTCGGTAACAACTTTCACGCGCGGGTCCCTGTACAAATAACCCGAGAACTTTGCCAGTCCTCCCTCTTTCATGAGGTAATTGATCTCGGGGTTGACTTCAACGGCGTGGACCTCGGAGGCCCCGGCCTGAAGCGCCTGGAGGACGTCCACTCCCCCGCCCGAGCCCAAGGATACAAATCGGCAGTGATCAAACCTGTTTATGAGATAGCTTACGTCAAGGGCGAACTGGAATTTCATTGAGTCGGGACGATTCCAGTTGCCGTCGAACTTTGTTGTAAATGTGTGGGCTGCGTTATCTATATTCATCCCGATAAGATCATCGCTGTAGCGGAAAGCTTTTATCTTCGACATTGCATCCCAGTGCTTATAGATTATATCTCCCTTAAATTTATCTGTTCCTTTGGCTTCAAGCATCTTTGCAGAATTTACAGAGAGTATGATCATAGCCAGGGCAAGAAAAGCCGGCATTAGTTTCATCCACCTGCGGCTATAAAGAAAAGAAGCAATTAAAAGCGGCAGCGTAATAAGGAAGGTTGTTACGGGAGTGCCGTACCAGTTCATAAAAGTAATTGACAATACCACGCCCAGTGCGGCACCGGTAAGGTCCGTCATATAAAGCTTCGGCATGTCGGAATAGTTATTTCTGAAGAGTTTGGAGAGGGCAATGCCGCCGATTAAAAACGACGAGCTTAAAAGGAGCACCGTTGCAAGCAGCTTTAAGAGCATTAGAGGGCTTGAGAAAAGCCGCGTAAAATCGAGATTAAGCTGGAATACCAGCGGGGGCCCGGCAAGCGCCATTAAAGCGGACAGAGAAAGCAGCAATCCCAGGTTATCTTTTTCATTTAATTTCGGGAAAAGCCTGAGCGTTAGGCCGCCAAGGCCAAGTCCCAGAATTGCAAGAGAAAGAATAAGGAAAGCAAAGGTATAATAGAACTCGGCCGAGAAAATGCGCGTCCATGAAAGCTCAAGTGCGATCATGGAGAAGGATAGTAATGCCACGGCGGCGTACTGTATTTTTTTCATAATTGTTCCCCAAGGTTTTTATCTATCGTTTTGACGAATGGATAGGGGGAATATCTCTGCCGTTCATACATAAATAGA
>JBLMYS010000205.1:0-38286 GCA_050258415.1 Acidobacteriota bacterium
TTTCAATTATAAGTAAAATTGTTTTTCAAATAAGATAAAATTTACTTAAATTTGTACTACAAATTCTGAATGCCCGGATGGCGAAATTGGTAGACGCGCTAGGTTCAGGGTCTAGTGGGAGAACTCCCATACAGGTTCGAGTCCTGCTCCGGGCACAAAAAAAAGCTGCTTTTTCAAGGCAGCTTTTTTCATTTTTAAATGATGCTTTTTTTGACCTGTTCTGTTCTCAAAAGAAAAGCCGCCTTTGCAAGCAGCTTTTCACGTTAGATGGAGAGAATGAACAGCGTAAAAACCGGTAACCTTACTTAACATTGAATATCTGCTTAAAAGTGAACTGCAGGTCATCTTTTACCGGAACTCCCAGCAGGGAAGGACGGTCGACCTTGAAGGCTGTAAGACTTATATCAAACTTCCCGTTAACCGTGAGGTTGTCCTGATTCCAGGCCTCTGCAGCATAAATGCTTACGGGTTTTGTTACTCCATGAAATGTTAAATTGCCCGTAATCTTTAGGCTGTCACCTTTCTGCGAAATACTGGTGCTCGTAAACCTCACCTCAGGATACGTAATTGCATCAATTACTTCCATCGCATGCGAATCGCGGTTTGAATTCCCTGAATTAAAACTGGTTACCGGTATCTGTACAAATGCTTTTTGAATCAGCCTGTTTGCCTGATTAAGATCTATCCAGACCGATGCATCCTTGCTTACCGCGTCAATTTCGTGTAATGGGTGTGTAAGCTTGTAGGAAATTTCAGACTGCTTTTTGTCCGCCTCAAAACGCTTTGCCTGCGCATTAAGGGTTAAGTTGATGATTAAAGCAGCAATAACGAGTGCATATATTCTTCTAACCATAAATAAATTTATATCCTTTCATTAAAATGTTATTACGATCATTGCTGAAGCAAAAACTGCGGTTGTCGCATATGCTGCAATCTGGTGAACGTGCGCTTTGCTGATGTTAAAGTGACGCCTTCCTCCTATTGCATTGCCTAAAATTGGCGTTAGTACCATCCCTGCAAAATGAACCCAGGCCAGTGCCTTATGTATTGAAATTGTACTTTCCTCATCACGCCTGATTAAAGGCGGCGGCGATAAAATGGCTAAAAGCCCCGTCAGGGCATAATCCGCTATTACAGCACTGACTAATGCCTGATGAGTATCGCGGAAATTACGGTGCCCGTCAATGATCTTCTGCCCGAAATAACTTGCCGCAATCATCAGCCCCAGCGTCGTAAAGCCTCCTATCATGTGTGCCGTCAGCATCGTCCGGCGCACTTCCAGTTCACTTTTCCTCGATTCGGGCGTAAGCGGCTTGGCTATTCCTGTCCTGCGCAAAAAACCGTTTTCTCCCCAGAGAAACTTTTCCATGAAGCTTATCTTATCAGGAAGAAGCTTTACCTGCGTCTCAACAGGAAAGGCTGAGGTATCCTGCTGTGAGGATGTATCCTGTGCTATAGTTGTATCAGTGTATGCCATTACAGCCCTTAGACTAAGATCCGCAGATATACTCGAATTTAACAGGAGAGAGTTATCCTCCAAAGGAAAGTGTTTTTTTTCGGGCGAAAATGTCAGCCTTAAGGGCTGTGCATTCGCAGACTGAAGAGCCAGAATTATCAGCACAAAAACCACGAGCATAATTCTCAAAAGCTGACCAATTGCACTTCCAGGCTGGGGAAACATAACATTTTTCTTCATCTTATTTCCTGCGTTAAATCTATTGAGTCTAAAATACCGTATCTATTAATGGACAAGCCCGAAAGAAAAATGGTTTAATCCACCTCTCGGATCTGCCCATACTTACATAGACAGTAAAAACTACGGGAAAATCAATGTATGAATTCTAAGTGCGCATTTCTAATGATGTAGAAGCTCAAATGGTTTTATCGGGCGCCTCTGGAAGTTATTAAATAATATTGTATATTATTCATAACTATTTCATGGAGGGTTAAATGTTCTGTCCCAGATGCAAAGCCGAATATAGGGAAGGATTTACCAGGTGCTCAGACTGCGGAGTTGACCTGGTTGAAAAACTCCCGGAAGAAAATTACAGTATTGACCCCGATGTTCAGTTCGTTGAAGTACTCAGAACCTTGAACCTTGTTGATATTGCTTTTATTAAAAGCGTGCTGGATAGCGAAGGTATTCACTATTTCATAAAAGGGGATATCATTCAGAACATGAATCCGCTCGTGGATCCTGCGATACTAATGGTCCTGGGCGACGAAGTTCCAAAAGCCCAGGAGCTATTGAAGGATCTTAATTTAAGCTACACTCGCTTTAATTTCAAAAAGTAAAAGTGCTGTTCCTAAAACCTGAATGGCGCAATCATAACGTATATTGGACTAGTGCGTAAGCAAACTACAATATCTGAACTCTGCGCCCTTTTACAATGTAGTAAACACTGAAGAATATTATCAAAGCTACAACAGCAGCTGCAGCTTCAGTAAGGAGCATCCCTGAGGCACCCCATTTCTGGTGGCCCCATCCGTCTACGACCGTCATGGCCGCAATCGGCATGTTTGAAAGAGCGGCATATAAGTTATACTTTGTTGCTGCAGCCCCGTGCCCGATTGCTTCCAAAACAAATGCCGAAAATCCTGCGTACGATAACCCCGTTATAAAAGCATAACCCAGCGTAAAAATTATGAATATATTCTCGGAACGGGGAGCCAGCGCCATCACAACTGCAGATAACGCCATTAAAAACCCGAACATGCTGTAGGCTGCCTTGCGGTCCATTCGGTCGCATATAAACCCGCCGGCAATTGAACCTATGGCCGAAGCAATACCGCTTAAAACCCCCGTAACCAGTTCCACTGTCCCGGCAGTGGCATGCCAGTCGCCTGCAACGGCTGACCACAGCCCCGAAGCCGCTCCTGTTCCAATCGGAAGGAAACAGAGCAGCAGTGCCAGATATCCGCTTTTAGATTTTACTACGTTCCAGAGGTCCTTTATTGCATCGAAAACATTTTCTATGAAGCTCCCTTCATGGAATACCTCCTCAGGCTCCTGCACAAATAGAAGCGCCAGGCAACAGAGAATGCACACTATTCCTAATGCCACACCGGGCAGCCAGTGAAAAGGCTGCACCTGAGCAAGCCACAACCCGAAACCGCCGCCAAGCCCGGCTCCCCCAAGATTCCCGGCCTGGAACCAGCCGGAAGCCCTTCCTTTTTCAGACTCGGGCGTGTTGTAGGCCATAAGACTTTCAACCGACATCCCAAGAAAGGTGACAGCAAAATTTGAAGCAAGTATGATTATGCTGAAGATAAGAAATGAATCTTTTGTTACAGGTATTATCCCAATTATAAATAATCCCAGCGCGGTTACTATGGACGCAATTATATACCAGCTCTTTCTCTTAAGAGTCGTATCAGCTATGGGGGCCCAGAGAAATTTCCACGTGTGCGGAACAATGCTGAGCGCAACCAGTTCAGCTATCCTGTCTATACTCATCCCGACGTGCGCAAGCAGATATGCCATTGCTACGGATATAAACCCGCTTACAATACCGAATGGCAATATCAGAAACAGAAAAATTACCGGGTGCAGTTCTGTCTTTGCCTCTTTTTGCCCTCCGGAAGGGGAATCTGCCTTAGATAAATTGCTTGAAATAATTCACCTGAATAATCTTTTACTCAATAACCATGTTTATTTTATTATAATGCATAGTGCTACTGAATTCACGGTAATTAAGTTTACCTGATGACTATAAAAAAGCCCGGCCATTTAACCGGGCTTTTATAGCACTAATATTTCCAACAAATTATTACTTCAGGAAGACCATCTTCTTAACCGTTGAATAGTTAACTGTCGAAAGCTTATAGTAGTAAACTCCAGAGGCAAGATTGCTGGCATTCCATACAACCTTGTAGTTTCCGGTCTTTAGGTTCCCGGAGTGCAGTGTTGCTACCTCGCGCCCCACGGCATCGTAAACCTTCAGAGTCACGTCTGTATTCTCAGGAATTGAGAACTCGATTGTGGTTGCCGGGTTGAACGGGTTCGGGTAATTCTGCGCAAGTGCGTAAACCTGCGGAATTACATTGTTCGTCATTTCCACACCGGTCAGCTGCTGCAAGGAAGCCTGAAGGAGTGCAACGGCATATTTTGCATTGTGAACGCCGTAGCTCCAGTCGTTCTTGACAAAGTAGTAATCCCACATCGGCCCCAGAATCTTCGGATATCCCGGGAAGTTCTTTACTTTCATGGAATCACTGGCCATTGTAACAACTTCACCCGTCGTATCCGTCGGAAGTTTTGCCTTTAGCTGATTTAGTAATCCAGTGATTTCTGTCTGTACACCTTCAATCTTACCGTTTTTGTCGTAATCGCTTGAAGCCTTGACATCATCAAATGACGTGGTAACCGATGGATGGCAACCCTTGCAGGCGTACACCCTGTCTTTACCCTGCTGGTCCACCATCTTCATGTAATGATTGGCCTCTCCAAAGGTGTTGACAGTCGTATCGGGGTTAGCCGCCATGTGGCAGGTTACACAGGCATTCGGCATGACATTCTTATGAGTTCCCTGGCCCGTAAGGTTCTGTCCGTATTCATAACCGTTAGCACCCAGGAACATATCCGACTGCGGGCTGTAATGCGGGTAGAACCTGTCGGCGAATTTCTTCGCCTGATTTGTCACCCTTACCTGCGAGTTCTCGCGGGCATGATGGCAGTTCATGCACATCGATCCCGTTCCTGTCGGAGTCTGTGGCTTGTAACCATTGACAAGTGAATCCAGCGTTATCAGTCTGACTGAGAAAGTTGTATTTGCTTCCTGATGTGGGTCATGGCAGCTTGCGCAAGAAATTGAAGGAACGTTATCTGTAGTCGCGCTGTAGCCCGGATTTGTTTTGTTCTTTGCGAACTTAACAATTGCTGCACCACTGTGGCACGGGTAGCATGTCGTACGCCCGGATTCCTCACCGCTTAATGGCATCGTTGCATGGTTCGACTGCCTCCAGTCGCCTCCTACTACGTAGCTCGGCGGCAGATCGTGGCAAACATTGCATACACTGCCTTTGAGTGATACGGCAATCTTTGTCGGATCAGCAGTCGATGCATGGTCCTGTGCCGGACCGTGGCACTGCTCACACCCTATATTAGCTACCGAATCCACACTCTGGTATTGTGTCTCAAGCAGCGTCCATCTGCTCGAATCTCCCGGTGTTATATGAATGGTATCATTGACTAATATCCTCGGTTTATACCATGTTGTATCCCAACCGGTAATTCGGGCCCTGTAGCCAAAGTTCCCGTTTGCCAGTGTCGAATCCCATCCTGTAGTGTGGCATTTAACACAGTATGTCCCGTATTGGCCATGGAGCTGGCCCGTAATGCCGCGCTTATACATTGTGGCGTGTAAAGACTTGCTCCACTGCGGGAACTTTACAAGATTTGGTTGTGCCGCATGGCACGGCGCACAGGTACTTGTCAGAGGAGTGCCTTTGTATATGCTAACAAAAATGTTCTGTGTCGCTGTCTTGGAGCCGATTGTTGCTGTTACCGTATATGTGCCTCTCGTGTCAGCTATGAACGAATTTCCACTGGTTGTGCCGCTCGAATCAAGCGTGGCCTTTGAACCTGTGGGTTTTGCCGTCAGCGTCCAGGTTACTAATGGCGCCTTGGCTGTCGTATCGCCCCCTAAAGTTGTGTCTGCCGACAGGTATACTCTCTTACCCAAGGCTACTACAGGCAAACCCGGAGAAACGGGCCACACCTGCGAAGTCTCGGTCAGCTTTAACTGCCCGGGTGAACGGCCTTTGACTGTAATGGTTAAAGTTTGCGCGGAAATTGTCTGAATTGATAACAGGAGTAAAACGGGAACAATTACGAAAAAAGAAACAAGTATCCTCTTCTTCACCATAATTACCTCCCCATGAATTAGTTAGTTTTGAACCAATCTGAAGATGTGTGCTATTATTCGGAAATAAATCCCTTTTGTTCTTAAAATCAATCCCATTTATCGGGTAATAAATTTTATCTATCAGATGAGTATCAACCTTCTGCCTTATCAATAAGAGGGAAGTAATGAAAGTATAATGCAGACACAAAAAAGCCACGGCACAAACCGCGGCTTATCATGAAAATTCTTCCTTTTCTTACTGTCTGACCTCGGACTTTGGACTTTGGACATCGGACCCTTCCTCCTCATTCATCCAGCCCAACACCTCAAAGAGCTTAAAGGCCAGGCTGATGAAAATTGAAAACACCGTTGCCAGAGCCATCCCGGCTAATGTTACCGACCCGATCTTTATCTGTGCACCGCTCAGGCCTATCACAAGAACAAAGGCAGTCAAAATTAGATTCCTCGGCTTGCTGTAGTCTATCCTGGCCTCAACAAGCATCCTGATTCCTGAGGCTGCAATAACCCCAAATAACATCAGCGAAATTCCACCCATTACAGGAAGGGGAATCGTCTGTATGGCGGCGGCTAACTTCCCGAAAAATGATACCACAACCGATATTACCGCCGCACCGCCAATTACCCATACACTGTAAACTCTCGTTATTGCCAGAACCCCTATGTTCTCTCCGTATGTAGTCGTAGGCACAGAACCGAAAAATCCGGAAATCGTCGTCGAGACCCCGTCACCCATCAGCGAACGGTGCAGACCCGGATCCTTCGTCAGGTCGCGCCCAACGATGTTCCCCGTTACAATCAGATGACCTATATGCTCGGCTATTACTACCAGTGAGGCTGGAATGATGACTATTATTGCTGAAAGACTGAACTCTGGAGTGTAAAAAGTCGGCAGCGCAAACCACTGCGCCTGACTGATTGCCGAAAAGTTTACAACTCCCATTAATAGTGAAAGAACATAACCGAAAACAACTCCTACCAGTATCGGTATAATCTTCAGGAACCCCCTGAATAAAATTGATCCCAAAATTACAACTCCAAGAGTGCTGACGGAAACCGTTACGGCCTTGGGGTCTAAAGGCTGGTTGTTCTTCGATATCAGTCCCGCCATGTTTGCCGCAACCGGCGCCAGCTCAAGCCCTATTATGGCTACAATCGCCCCCATTGCAGCAGGCGGAAATACTACGTGAATCCATTCTGTCCCCAGATACTTAAATAAAATTGCCACTGTAATAAAAATTAGCCCCGATACAATAAACCCGCTTAAGGCCTGCTGATAACTCCCCCCGGAAATGACCAGGAATACGGGCGAAATAAACGCAAAACTCGACCCCAGAAATGCCGGAATCTTGCCCTTTGTTATGAAAATGTATAATAATGTGCCTATTCCGTTCATTAGAAGAACTGTGGCAGGATTAATCTTAAATAATATGGGAACCAGAACCGATGCCCCGAACATTGCAAATAAATGCTGGAAACTGAGAGGAATGCTTTCGGCCATAGATGGCCTTTCATTTACATCAATAACACGGGTTGCCATTTTACTCCTTCTTAAAATTCGAAATGTACTTTAACTGTATTAAGGTCTATAAAAAAAGGGCACAAAGGCCCTTTTCTTAAGTAAATAATTGTCACTTACCTCTGTGCCAACACAAGCGCAACAATTGCAAATATGTCAATTATTACGAGCATAGGGGACACTTCATTCCGCTTGCCCAGGGCTAGCTTGATGATCGTCCAGGATAAAAATCCCCATATTATCCCCTCAGTAATCGAATATGTAAATGGTATCAGCACAAGCGCTAGAAATGCCGGTATCGCGTCATCAAACTGCGACCAGTTTATCTTTAGTACAGGCTTCATCATAAATACACCTACCAGCACAAGCGCAGGGGAGGTGGCAATTGAAGGCACAATGGATAATAATGGCGATATAAACATAAATGGGATAAACAAAAGCCCAGCCGTAAGTGCAGTCATTCCTGTCCTTCCACCTTCCTCAACTCCTGTAGCCGATTCGATGTACGCTGTGCCTGCACTGCTTCCAACTAAACCTGCACCGGCCGTTGCAACTGCATCAACTATAAGCGACTGCTTTACGTTCCTCGGCTCACCCTTCTCATCTAAAAGATCGGCTGCCTCGGCAACCCCTACAAACGTCGAAAGACTGTCGAACATATCTGTAAAAAGAAATGCGAAGGCAATCGGCCAGATTGAAAACTGAAGAGACCCTAAAAGATCCAGCTTGCCAATGAGACTGAAGTCAGGAGCAGAAAAAAGCCCCTTCCAGGTTACCAGCGTCGGAACCCCGAAGTTGATGGCCGAGGCATCCCCGTAAAACCTGCCTATCGGGATGGCAAAAAGTGTTGTCAGTACTATACCGAAGATAAGAGCCCCCTTAATGCGTTTTATTACCAGTACTGAGGTTAAAAGAAGCCCTGCAAGAAATGTTATTGTAACTGCATCCAGATGCCCTATGCCAACTATTGTAGCAGGGTTCGAAACGATAAATTTTGCGTTTACAAAACCGATGAGCGCAATAAATAACCCTATGCCGGCTGAAACAGCGTAACGTATCTGCTTCGGTATCGCTTTTACAATAAATGTGCGTATGTTAAAAATTGAAAGCAGCATAAACGCCACACCTGCCCAGAAAACCGCTCCTAATGCGGTCTCCCACCTGACACCCATGCCAAGAACAACTGAGAATGTGAAGAATGCGTTTAATCCCATCCCCGGCGCTACCAGTATAGGGTTCTTTGCGTATATCCCCATCATTATTGTACAGAAAGCGGATACCAGTACGGTTGCCGTAAGCACTGCGCTGAACGACATCCCGGTCTTGCTGAGTATTGATGGATTCACTACAATTATATACATCGCTGCAAGAAATGTAGTTGCTCCGGCAAGAATCTCCGTCTTCAGGTCCGTTTTGTTTTTTTCAAACTCGAAAAATTGACTTAACATGCTATTCCCCGGATTAAATTCGTTAAAATGTCCATTTTGCCGCAATTGTCGGATTTACCTGTACGCTCGACTTGCCAGGTATAAAATTGTTACTTATCTCTACTTCGCTTCCTACTGCAAGGTGATTTATTAAATTATACCATATCTGAGGCTCTGTTAAAAGTACAATATGATTCTTCCCGGCCTGCTTCGTAGACCATATATCCATGAAACCAGTGAAGTTAACTCTGTTGTCAAAAAACGACTTGAACCATACGGTCGTTACCTGTGCGTTTGCCTTCGATTCCGAAAGATAATCTGCACGATATAATAGATCTGTATTCAAAGTGACAAAACCTAAATCTATTGGATAACTGAATCCTCCCAGCCAGACGTGCCCAAGCGGAAAATCCATATTCAGATCCTTATTGTAAACCATTCCGTCGTTATACTGAATTGTGGCGGATAAACCTTTTACAAAAGGAAGATTTACGTAACGCGCAATTTCCATATATGCCAAAGATGCGCTTTTATTGCCGCCGCGGTTGTAATCCATATCAACAAATAAATACGTCGAACCATATTCATCGGGCTTAAACATTTCCACCGTAGATGTGAAGTAATGCCTGTCTTTTCCCATATCATAATGCAACTGAAAATTCTGGGCCATGAGTGATCCTGATACAAAGAACATTAAAATGAACAAATACTTTTTCATGTAAGATTTCTTTCTCCTGTTTTATTTTTTTACTTTTAATGAAATAATACTAAGATGATACTGTTGAAATTACAGAATGGCTTTGATCTGATAATTGTTTTAGGCCGGTCTGTTAAATATAAATATTTGTAACTCAAATTACGCCACAAAAATAAGCCTATTATTTAAAAAATAAAAGGATAATATTCGTTTACTATTAATAAATTAACTTGTTGGCGGGCTTTTGTCATATTAATAAGGTTAAAAGACCATAATGACTTAATTATAATCCGCACACCCCGTCCCAAAATCTCTGTCTTATCTCTTCCGCCTTGATTTTAATGTTTCTCGTGCTAAATTTTTAAGTAACCAGTGTTCGATCGATAAGTATCCGGAAGTAATTCATGAAAACAGCATTGACTTTAGTATTGGTCCTGGCCGGAATTGTCTCTGCCCAGGAAAAAAAGACCGGCGAGCCGCAAACCGTACCCTTCGTCGACCTTAAACGCTACGTGGGACTCTGGTACGAAATTGCAAAAATCCCTAACAGATTTCAGAAAAACTGCACAGGAAATACAACAGCCGAATATTCTCTTAGGGACGATGGCAGACTTAATGTTACTAATAGCTGCGACGAGCAGGACGGCAAAAGAAATGTTGCTACCGGTATTGCCCGTATCGTTGAACCATCTACAAACTCCAAACTCGAGGTCAGCTTCTTTAGCATTCTCGGCATAAGACCATTCTGGGGGGATTACTGGATAATTGGACTGGATAAGGATTATCAGTATGCAGTTATAGGTTCCCCCGACAGAAAATATGGCTGGATTTTAAGCCGGAACCCTAAGCTTCCTGATCAAAAACTCAACGAAGCCTGGGAAATCCTTAAAAAACAGGGCTACAACCCCAAAAGCTTTCAAATGACCAGACAGGATAAATAAGAATGCAAATTAAACAACTGCGGAAAAACAGTACCAGGGTTGCCTCAGCATTTCTGTTTCCTTTTAACTACCACAAAAGTCACTTGATTGATCGTAATTAAATGTCTACTCTAAATTAATAGACTCATATGAACTAACAGGAGGATAAATGGCTGGTAAAAACACGGCGGTCTTCGGTATATATAATACCCGCTTGGGCGTCGAAAATGCTGTGGATGCCTTTAAGAACGCAGGCTTTAGAAATACAGACATTTCGGTCCTAATGCAGGAAAATGAAGGCTCTAAGGACTTTGCACTTGAAAAAGGAACTAAAGCCCCCGAGGGCGCGGCAACAGGAGCCGGAACAGGACTGGTCGTAGGAGGCGCCTTGGGATGGCTGGTTGGTATCGGGGCGCTTGCTATTCCTGGTATAGGCCCGTTCCTGGCTGCAGGCCCTATCGTAGCTGCACTTGCTGGCGCTGGCGCTGGCGGTGCCATTGGCGGCATTACCGGAACTCTAATCGGAATGGGAATTCCTGAATTCGAGGCGAAACGCTACGATGGGCGTATCCGTAAGGGCGGAATTCTTCTATCCATCCACTGCGATGATGAAAACTGGGTCAAAAGAGCCAGGGAAATGCTTGCGCAGACAGGCGCTGAGGATATTTCTTCAACTTCCGAGTCAACAGGGGATTATAATGCCGACGCCCCGCCTGAAAACAGGAGGTTTTAACACTCTTGCTGAAAAGCCGCATCCATTATGCGGCTTTTTATTTTTACCTTTTTATTTTTACCTTTTTATTTTTACATTTTATCCGTTGTCCCAGGCCATCATGCCCCCCCTCATATTTGCGGTCCTGAAGCCCCCTTTCTGAAGTAGCAGTGCTGCTGTGGAACTTCTTTTACCGCTCCTGCAATAACAGATTATCTCTTTGTCTTTTACTTTTTTAAGCTCTCCCATCCTTAAATTGAGCTCATTAAGCGGTATGTGCATCGACCCCTTTATATGCCTGTCTGCCCGTTCGGCTCCTGTCCTTACATCCAGTAACACAAAATCCCGGGCATTGCTCTTTAACTTATCCCTTACCTCGTGGGTGCTGTAATTCTTGAGAGACTTTGTTTTAAGCGATTTGTTTATGTATAAAATGACGAATAAAGCGATTATAATATAGAAAATGATTTGTCCTGCGGGCATTAAATATCCTTTCTCTTTAAGCTGTATGGGTTTATTTCATTAATGTTTGACTTAGTTACATCTTCTTGTTAAATCATTATAGTACAACTCTTAATGAAGTTCTTTTATATTTGATTCACCTTTTGATAAAAAGATTCAGGATTATTTGCACAGACAACCATCAATAAAAGGAGAGGGTAGGGAAGGTAAATATATACCGTGCATATTTTTCATCTCCCCATATTGCATATTAAAAATAAAATCAATAAAATTACTCATCAATAATTGGAGTGAGATGCATGATGGAAGTCCTTCAGAAACAAACGGTTAAAACACCTGCTGAGTGGGAGAAGTCCATGGGCATTAGTCTTATTCTTCAGGCTCCCGACTCCTCCTCAATGAAAGGTTATCTGAAAAAAGAGATAACAGCAAACGAATTCTGCTACCAGCTCCTTTACTCGAAGGAACTCGATTTCAAAGTCACCGACAAAAAGAGATTTGAAAAATCCTTGAGCGATTATGTGAAAAATTACGGTGTGAGTGTCTTCTGCGCTAATCTTCTCTTGAAAGGGACCAAATTTAACAAATCCTGATATAATTGGTCCTGAGGCTTGTCTTCTAAGGCTCTTATGCCTTTTACACTACGTAAAGAATGAATGCGTAGAGCAGGTAAAGCATTATCAGCACCGCTGAAAAAATCAGGAAATAATTGATATTTCTCCTGACGTTTTCTCTTTTTGATGAACTGCCGGCTGTTCCATGGTAAACAGGTGCGCTCCTCTTTTCTTCTATTATTTCGTTATCCTGATATAAATATTCAACCTGTACGTTGCCGTATTCATCAAATAACTTGCTTACACCCCATTTATTCCCTTCGTGATAGGTAATCTCTTCTTTTAGTTTCCCATTCTTATAATAAAACTGCGACAGACCTTCTTCTTTCCCGTTTTCGTAATTCTTGGTTCCGAAGAGCTGCCCCGTTCTGTAGAAAAACTTGCAGTTTCCGTTGAGCTCTCCGTCGGAAAAATACCATTCCTCCTTCGAACCCCCGTTTTCATAAAAGGTTTTTGTCAGACCGTCTCTTAAGTCGTCCCTCATACTTTCAATTACTTTCATTATTCCGTTTTGATAGTATATTTTAGAAACACCGTTTTTCTTCCCTTTGATGTAGCTTATTTCGGCTTTCAGCTGCCCGTTGTCAAAATAAAACCTCGAGATCCCCTCGGGCTGGTTGTCTTTATATGTGATCTCACTGATTTTACCCCCCAGATGATTGAAAATGGTGTTAACCCCGGTTTTGCCCCCTTTTATATAAGTAATTATCTCCAAAAGCTGCCCTTCAGGTCCGAATATCTTCTCCTCCCAGTGTACCTTCCCGTCAACATAGTATTTCTGGCTCTGTATGGCTCCGCTTTCATAATAAGTCAGTGAGAGCCCGCTTTTTACAATTTCATTCTGGAAATACTGATGAAGGTACTTTGTCCCGTCTTTCTTATAATTGACTATCTCCCTGATCTGTCCTGCCGGGCTGTAGTGAATCTCTTTTAAAAGGAGATGATCATCTGTAAAAAAGCGCTCACATTTGATTTTCCCGCTGTCGTAATATGTGCTGGAATAATCAAAAGGGGACTCTTTCTCTAAATTGTCTGGAGTTAAATTTGGATATTCGTTTTCCATTAACCTGTTTTCTTACATTCTAAAATCTTCTCTTAAATACTCGAAAAAAGTTTTCGATAATTAAATATGCTTTTCCTATTTTTTTTTGAGATCTTAATTTTTACACTCGTAAACTAATTTTCCCCAACAATTTCCGGTATAGCTTTATGGTATATGACGGCATCTTTATTACCTATTATGAAAACGGGAACATAAGAGAAGAAACAAACTACAAAAACGGCATTCCTGAAGGAGAGTCCAGAATCTACTATACTGATGGCCGCCTCATGGAGCTCTCTTACTTCAAGGCGGGTAAGAAGGATGGCCCTGCAAGGACATACTTTGAAAGCGGTATACTCAAAAGTGACCTTCAATACCAGGATGACCTTATTTCTGGTGACGCAAAATACTATTATGAGGACGGAGAGCTGAAAGCTGAAGTCTCATACGCCGGAGGACGGAAAAACGGCCCGACGAAAATTTATTACAAATCCGGCCCCCTCAGAGAGAACAAAACCCTCGTCGACGACAAAATTGAAGGTAAAATGACCACTTACTACAAAAGCGGCATGCTGAAAGGGGAGTGGTCTTATAATAATGGCGTGCCCGACGGTCCTTCCAAATTTTATTACGAAAGCGGCGAACTACTGGGTGAGAAAAACTACTCGGCAGGTAAAGACCACGGCTTTACTCAGATTTTCTACCGCGACGGGAAGCTAAAAGAGAAAATAAGCTTTGTAACGGGTAAAAGACATGGCGAAAACCTCCTCTTTGATGAAGCAGGAAATCTTAAGGCTCGCATACTTTATGAAAACGGTGAAAAAAAAGAAGTTGTCGTGCCTGAAGGTCAAAAACAACCGGAGGTTAATTTTGAGACTGGTTCAGCTGAAAAGGCCGGGCTTAATGCCAGAAAAATTGCCGGGGGACTGCTCAAAATAGCGGCGGTTTTCGCCATTATCTTCGCCGTCTACGTTATCTTCCTGGCTGTTGCCGGATAGGTCTTCTATTCTAAAGTGAAGTCCCTACCTTCAGCCTGGCATTTATAAAAAACGTCATGAAACCGAAATGCCCGTCTTTATCCCTTGCCATAACTATGCTGGGGCCCAGAGCAAGTGTGCTGAAGCCCCAGCCTGAAGCAACCCTCTGAACCAGTATATCAAGAGCATATTGGTGCCTTCTGTCTTGCGTCTCTACAATAGCATCGAACCTGAAATCAAATGTGCTCCCGGCTAAGGACAATTCTCTGCCCATATAACCAACATGCATCTCATTTTGATACTTTGCAACATAAAGCTTCGCGCGGCTGCTGCCTAAGGTCCTGAATGGATAGCGGAATTCCCAGTTGAAATATGAACCGTGCATTATCTTAAGCTGCTTTGTGCTGTCGCCGTCTATGATTGAGGAAATGTAGTTGTCACTTAAGTCCTTTACCGTTCTCTGGTAATTAAACTCAAAGAAATTTCCAAGCGGAATGACATATCCTACCTGATAACCGGTTGTCGCAATGAGCGGGTTGCGGAAGAATTTCGGTTCTATTACAGGCTCCATGTTTGTAAAAGCCCCGCCGTAAAAGCCTAGAATATGAACGTTTGCTTCTGCAAAGTTTGTCTCTAATGGAGCCGAATACGGGGTCCCGAAACCTACGGAAATTCCCAGGTCATCCTTAAATGGAATTCCAAAGCGCTCCCAGCCGTAGATCTGCAGGTACGGATTTACGTAAAACAAGGTTGAGGCAATCTGGTTTTTCCTCGGTGGCTCCAAAATCTTGTTCATCCTGATCTTGCTGACAACCCGCGTAAAAACACTCCCGAAGTTGATGTCATCCAGAAGATTTATCTTGAACGGGTAAGTCATTACTTTTGCACGCGTCTCAGGCGTAAACGATAAAAACGGGTATAGCGCTCCTTTTATTGAAACGGTCTGATTGTTTGCGTCTCTTAAATCTACAATTATCTCGGCCTTCGGATCAGGCGGATCTATAAAGACTTCTTCCTGTATCTTGACAAACAGGCTGTCATTATATGGCTCCATCTGATAATATTCTATCTTTTCTGTCTCGTCGGTCTGCGCCAGTAGAAGTATGTTGGTAAGCAACAATGTAAATATTGCTAAAAGGATCCCTCTGATATTCATAATTTGTAATCTCTTTTTGTATGTGGCAACGTGTCTTAATTTAGTCGTATCCCCGGGTAAATCCCTTTATTTTAAATGTAACCGAATTTGTGACCCCCGCAACTTTTTCAACCTGAAGACCGCAAGTTTTGTGACGGCTATCACTGAAAGAATTTCCCGAACCTGTTGGGTAATTTTGCATTAAACACAAACATGAGCTAAATTAGTGGGGTGTTTTATAACGGCTTTTTAGAAGCCCTTTCTCAAATACTTGAATGTCTATAAGAAATTGAATAATAAAAACTTACAAAAAGAATATAAAACTTCACTTGAAGTAGCCTCATCGCACTATGAAAATTTCCCGGTTGTCTCGCTCTTCGTCCCCCGGAGGCTTAGAAGGCATGTTGCGGTTATTTATAAGTATGCCCGCATGGCCGACGATCTGGCAGACGAGGGCGATCTCTTGCCGGAAAATAGAATCTCGGCCCTGAATGAGATGGAGTCCCAACTTAAGGATGCCCTCGAGGGAAAAGGGAATAACCCCTTCTACCAGGCTTTAAGCAGTACAATAAATCAAATGCACCTTAGCCAGTCTTACTTTTTTGACCTCCTTAAGGCATTCATACAGGATGTTGTAGTAAAGAGGTATAATACATTTGATGAAGTCCTCGACTACTGCAGGCTCTCGGCTAACCCCGTAGGGAGAATTATACTGGAACTCTTCGGCCAAAGAGAGCCTCGCCTTGCCTTGTTATCCGATAAAATATGCACTGCGCTTCAGCTTACTAACTTTTATCAGGATGTCTCGGTAGATTATGCAAAAGGAAGAATATATATTCCTCTTCAGGAGATGAAAAGTTTCGGGGTGAATGAAAATGATTTTGAGTTAAAGAAAATTAATACTAACTTTAAACAACTGATAAAGCTTCAGGTCGGGAGGGCTAAACAACTCTTCCTTGAGGGCAGGCCCCTTACCGGAGAACTGCCAAAACCGCTTAACTTTGAAATTAAGTGGACTATCCTTGGCGGGGAGAAGATTCTAAACAAGATTGAAGCAAATGACTACGACGCGCTGAGCCGTAGGCCCTGTATTAGTAAACTGGAGTATTTTAACCTTTTAATTAAATCTATTTCTTTGAGCTTTTAATGACAGACTTTTCACAGCAGATTGCTAAGAGCAGCAAAAGCAGTTTTTACTACGCATTCAGCCTTTTGCCAAACGACAAAAGAGATGCCATGAATACTGTGTATGCCTTCTGCAGGCAGACCGACGATATCGTTGATAGCGGTAATGAGCCTGAGGAAGTTAAATATGAAATGCTGAGGAAATGGCGCATTGAACTCGAAAAATCCTTGACCGGAAGCTCCGACTATCAGTTCTTTAATAAGCTTTCTCATATAATTCAGCAGTTCCATATCCCGATTGAGCCTTTCTTTGAACTCATCTGCGGTATGGAAATGGACCTTCAGAAGAACCGCTACCTCTCTTTTGACGACCTGACACTCTACTGCTACAGGGTCGCCTCAACCGTGGGACTCATGTGCATAGAAATCTTTGGCTATAAGAATAACTCGGCCAGGGATTTTGCCGTCAACCTGGGGCTTGCCCTTCAGCTTACAAATATCCTTAGAGACGTTAAAACTGACGCCCAGAACGGCCGCATTTATCTGCCGCAGCAGGACCTCCTGAAATTTAACTATTCTGAACAGGAGCTCTTAAACAGCGTCTATAATGAAAACTTCGTCCAGCTCATGAAGTATGAGGCCCAAAGGGCTAAGAACTATTTCGATAAGGCAAACCATGCACTCGACCTTGAGGATAAACCTGCCATGTTTGCCGCCCGCGCAATGCAGCATATCTATTATAAACTGCTCCAGAAAATCGAGGCCAGCCATTATAACGTCTACGACAAGAAAATCAAAGTTACTAAATTTGAAAAAGTCGGCATCGCACTCGGAGTCTGGGCAAAATACAGCCTTGTCTATTAATGCAAAAAAAGTGTGTAATAATTGGCGGCGGTCTTGCGGGCCTTAGTGCCGCAGTCTCTCTTGCTAGGGCTGGAATCGGTGTGGAACTTTTTGAAAGCTCCCCGAAACTTGGCGGCCGCGCCTATTCTTTTACTGAAACACACTCGGGCGACGTGATAGATAACGGACAGCATATCATGATGGGCTGCTACTATGAAACCCTCAGATTCCTTAATCTCATCGGCTCTGAAAGTAAACTTAAAATCCAGAAGAGCCTTTCGGTTAACTTCGTCGATAAAACACTGGGACTTACCCCCCTTAGGACAGGAAAGATCCCTTACCCGTTAAACCTTCTTTTGGGACTAATTGGCTATAAAGCGCTGAGGTTTTCAGAAAGGCTGGAAATAATAAAGCTTTTTACTAAACTTCTTTTCCTGAACCCAGAGAGTATAAAAAACCTCACAGTCATTCAATGGCTGAAAAAAGAAAATCAAAGCCCGGGCGCTATAAAAGCCTTCTGGGATATCCTCTCAACAGGAGCACTGAATACAGATATTACTAGGGCATCGGCTTCCATATTTGCCTCAATCCTGAAAAAAATGTTCTTAAAAGGCAGCCGTGCGGCTTCCATTGTCCTGCCCCGGACTGGCCTGAGTGATCTCTACTGCCATGATTCAGCAGAGTTCATATGCCAACACGGCGGAAGCATATTTCTTGGCGAACCGGTAAAATCAGTCGAAATTCATAATAATATTATTAAAAAGATCATCCTTCAGAATAGGGAAGTAACCGGTTTTGATTTTGTCATTTCTGCAGTCCCGTACTATTCTTTTTCCAGGATATTTCCCGGGGATTTTGTAAAAAGCCTTAATATGCATTCCATCTCTTACTCATCCATTTTGTCACTGAATCTATGGCTTAAGGAAAACCCTTTCCAGGAGGAATTCTACGGACTTATAGATTCTCCGGTTCACTGGATCTTTAACCACGGGAAATTTATTACTATTGTAATAAGTAATGCAGATGAAATTTCTTGCAAAAGCAGCGCGGACATTCAGGAGATTATCGTTTCAGAGCTGGAGAAGTTTTTCCCGCAGTTTCATAGGAGCTTCGTAAGTGCGGCAAAACTCATTAAGGAGAAACGAGCAACATTCATACCGTCTCCGGATATAATAAAATACAGGCCTGGAACCATCTCTTCCATAAATAACCTCTTCCTGGCCGGCGACTGGACACAAACCGGGCTTCCTGCTACAATTGAAGGAGCAGTTAAAAGCGGCCACGATGCAGCAATGGCTGTTTTGAAATCCGGGAAATAAACACTCCTGTAAAATCCCTTTGAATCTATTTGCCCCGGTTTTCCTAACATATTGTAAAACAATAACTTTGCCCTTTTATCCACATCATAAATCCATTTCTTATTTAGTAATCTCTTTATCTGCCTTGAACTGCGGCATTCAGCGTGTTATCTTACCTTAAAATACATATTTTGAGGAGCACTATGAACCGACTGCAATATGAAACTTCACCTTATCTTAAGCAGCATAAGGATAACCCGGTGGATTGGTATCCCTGGGGTGAGGAGGCCTTTAGGCGCTCAAGGGAGCTCGATAAGCCCATTTTGCTTAGCATCGGCTATAGTGCATGCCACTGGTGCCACGTTATGGCTCACGAATCTTTCGAAAACCCTGCTGTGGCCTCTTTGATGAATGAGAAGTTCATCAATATTAAAGTCGACAGGGAGGAACGCCCCGACATAGATACCCTGTATATGAATTTTGTTCAGATTACAACCGGATCGGGCGGCTGGCCTCTGACGGTTTTCCTGACACCTGAACTTATTCCTTTCTATGGAGGCACCTATTTCCCTCCCGGGGAAAAATACGGAAGACCCGGCTTCGTGCAGATCTTAAATGCTATCTCGGAAATATTCAAAACTAGAAAAGATGATATCTTAAATCAGACACCCGGAATCCTCGAGGCGCTCTCAAAGGCGTCTGATTTTAAGAAAAATAAGAATATCTTTACTCTCCCTGACTTTAACAGCGTCTTTACTCTTATCCTGAACGATTACGACGAGGAGGGAGGTGGCTTCGGCCGCGCGCCAAAGTTCCCTTCCTCAATGACACTTCTCTTCCTGCTCCGTTACGCCTCAAGAACGGAAAATAAGGTCGCTCTTGAAATGATCGAAAATTCACTAAATAAAATGGCTCAGGGCGGTATCTATGACCAGATCGGTGGGGGATTTCACCGCTATTCTACAGATAATGAGTGGCTTGTACCTCACTTTGAGAAGATGCTCTACGACAATGCACTCCTTAGCCGCACATACCTCGAGGCTTACCGCCTGATGCGCGACCATTCCTTCCTTAAAATTGCAGAGGATACTCTTTCTTATGTCATCCGCGAAATGACAGATACCTCAGGCGGATTTTTTTCGGCCCAGGATGCTGACACCGAAGGCGTGGAGGGTAAATTCTTCCTCTGGAATTATGACGAACTTAAAAATATTCTCTCCGGAGTTGAATTTGAAGCTGCCGTAAAATTCTTCGGAATTTCAAAAAAAGGTAACTTCGAGGAGAAAAATATACTCACCAGCCATGTATCATTTGACCAACTGGCCGCTGAACTCGGCATTACCCCTACACAGGCCGAAACCTTAATAAGCGACATACGCTCTAAGCTTTTTGCATATAGGGAAAAAAGGACTAAACCCGGACTCGATAACAAGATACTCGTAAACTGGAATGCACTTATGCTCCAGAGCTTCACTCAGGCCTATGGAGTTACAGGTAACGATAAATACCTCAACGCTGCAAGAAATAACGCGGATTTTATCTGGAATAACTGCTTTAAGGAAAATACTCTCCTCCATTCATTTAAGAATGGAGAGGTGAAAAACCCCGGATTTCTCGACGATTACAGCTTCACACTGGAGGCTTTCATCTCCTTGTATGAAGTTACTGCCGAGGAACTCTGGCTCGAAAGGGCAGACATACTCTGCGAAATAATGATCGAAAATTTCTACGACCCGGCTTCCTGCGACTTTTATTTCGCCCCAACAGAATCCCCGGGCCTGATCCTCAGAACAAAAGAACTCTACGATCATGCAATCCCTTCGGGCAACTCCTCGGCCGTAACGGCACTCCTTAAACTTGCCGTCTTTATGGATAAATCCCGCTATACCGAAATTGCCAGAATGGATTACTCTTATATGCACGACCTCCTGATAAAACACCCGGAAAGCTTTGCCTATTTGCTCTCGGCCGTATACTACGACTTCATGAAACCCAGGGAAGTTGCTGTTGTAACAAATACAAACCTTGAAATCAAAGAAACCATAAAACTCTTCTTTAATGAGTATTTCCCGTTCTCTGTCCTTTCATGCCGCACAGAGGGCAGCCCAACAAAAATTGAACTCCAGAAGGGAAAAAGGGTGATTGAGGGCAAAATTACCTTCTACCTGTGCCAGAATTATACATGCAGGCGCCCCATGTTCTCTTTTGAAGAATTAAAAGAAGCTATGAGGGACTTAAATATTCTTGAATAGAGCGCATTTTTTCCTTAATTTGAACTAGATTTTTTACAAATAATATGCCTCTGGTCGAATTAAAGAATATTTGCTTTTCCTATAATAGTTCTTCAAAGGATGAATCTGAATTTCAGCTGCGTAACATCCACCTGACTATTGACGACGGAGAATTTATCTCCGTTCTGGGCCCTAATGGTTCGGGTAAATCTACCTTGTTAAAAGTAATTACCGGACTCTTAAAGCCTTCTAAGGGTGAAATATCCCTTCAGAATAACCCTTACAGGAACATTTCCAGGAAAACTCTTGCCAGGGCAATTGCCTTTGTGCCCCAGTCGTCGCTGACTATTTTCCCATTCTCAATTTATGAAATTGTCATGATGGGACGTACCCCGTACCTGAATATGTTCGGCTACGAGAAAAAAGAAGACCGCGACCGCGTTATGGAAGCCATTGAATTGGTTGATATCGCTCACCTGAAGGACAAGGGGATCAATGAGGTCTCGGGCGGCGAAGCTCAAAGAGCTTTTATTGCCCGCGCAATCGTTCAGCAACCTAAGCTCATTCTGCTCGATGAACCGAATTCACACCTCGACATCAAACATCAGCTCTCAGTCTTTAACCTGATCAAAAAACTGAATGCCGATAACGGGCTTACTGTCCTTAGCGTTTCACACGACCTTAACCTTGCGGGCTTCTATAGCTCGAGGGTCATTCTGATGAAACAGGGCGAAATCCTTGAGGATGATAAAACAGAAAGGATACTGACTAGTGAAAATATTTATAAGGTATTTGAAGTCAATTCAGAGGTAGGCATAGATAAGGACTCGCAAAGAGTAAATGTGGTGATTAAACCTGGTTATGAGAAATAATGGCTTCAGCTGGAAAAAAAAATAATGCCCCCGTTAAAAAAAGAATATCCATGTCCGTTATTCTGATTTTACTCTTCGACCTGGTATTCCTTTATCTGAGCAAGTATTCTCATAAGAATCTCTCTATACTCGAATTTAACCCCAGGAGTACCGGCAATATCTTAAATTTCCTCTTTACACTGATTCCTGTTGCGGGCTTTTTTATTCTTTTCTTCTACCCTGAAAAAATTGACATTAAAAAGCTCTACGGGCTTTTATTTATTACGCTTGTTATGAATATTCCCCTTATATTTACTTTATTCATAAAAGAATTTAATTTACCCCTGCCATTTAAATATTTGTTCGGTTATCCTCTTGAGAATATTTATGTGGCCTTGATGTTTTCAATCTTTCAGTTTCTCCTGTTTTATCTGACTGCTGCAACATGGCTGATTGTTTTCAGAAATAATAATTATTTGTACTTGCGTTCGTTATTGTATTCACTATTTGTTATTTTTGTATTGGTTCTTGGAGCTTTTATTCATGAAAATGAATATGAGGATAATTCAGAGAAATATTTTAAGAATGGCTCGAGGGCCGATGTTGCGGTTATACTGGGTGCTGCCGTTTACTCGAAAAATAGACCCAGCCCTATATTTGCTTCAAGAATTGGAAAGGCAAATAACCTTTACAACGCGGGAATGGTTGGTAAACTCCTCGTCACCGGCGGAAACGCACCCGGCGAGATGAGCGAGGCTGAAGTTGCTTTTAAATATCTGGTCCGCTACGGCGTGGATCCTGAGAATATCTGGATCGAAAGAAAAACATCCTCCACTTCGGAACAGATAGAATATATAAAAGAAAACCTGGTCGAAAAAAGAGGACTTAAAAAAATAATTATTGTCTCAGATCTGTTCCACCTGAAACGGGCAATGGAAATGTGCGACTTTTATAACGTTAAAGCCGACGGAATCGCCTCCGGCTTAAGGCTTAGCCTGGAAAAACTGTTCTTTTATAAATTCAGGGACAGCCTGGCGTTACTTCTTTTCTGGTTGTTTGCATTATAACTTAATTGTAGGAAGTTTAACAATTTTGAGGAGTCCTAAATGGTTAATTTCGAAATGATGGAAACTTTTAATCATGAGCAGGTTATCTACTGCGCCAATAAGGAAGCAGGACTTAGGGCTATTATTGCGATCCACAACACTACACTCGGGCCTGCCCTGGGCGGTACCCGTATGTGGAACTATACCACGAGTGAAGCTGCGCTCAAGGATGTTTTGAGACTGTCAAGAGGCATGACCTACAAGGCTTCGGTTGCCGGCCTTAATCTGGGCGGCGGCAAAGCCGTTATAATCGGCGACTCGGCAACACAGAAAAATGAAGTCCTCTTTAGAACTTTTGGAAAGTTTGTCGATGGCCTGGCAGGCCGCTACATTACGGCCGAGGACGTTGGTACAGACGTGCGCGATATGGAATATGTACGCATGGAAACTAAATTCGTTACCGGTATCTCTAAAGCCCTGGGCGGCAGCGGCGACCCTTCTCCTGTTACAGCCTATGGCGTATACGTCGGCATTAAAGCCTGCGCCCACGAAAAATGGGGCACCGATTCCTTAAGAGGTAGAAAAGTTGCCGTGCAGGGCGCTGGAAACGTCGCACGCTACCTTTGCGAACACCTCTATAATGAGGGCGCTGAAATCTATGTTACCGATATCGTTGAATCTAAAGTGAAAAGACTCCTGGAAACTGTTAAGGCTCACGTCGTAAAACCTGAGGAAATCTATGATATCGATGCCGATATTTTCGCTCCTACAGCCTTAGGCGCTATTATTAACGACGAGACTCTGCCAAGATTCAAATTTCAGATTATTGCCGGCGGCGCAAATAACCAGCTCGAAGATGAGGCAAAACACGGCCAGGCTCTCCTCCAAAAGGGCATTCTCTATGCTCCGGATTATGTCATTAACGCCGGCGGACTCATTAATGTGGCAAATGAACTCGAAGGCTACCGCCAGGACAGGGCAATGAAACAGGCCGAAGGAATTTATGACGTCCTTAAAAAGATTATAGATATCTCTAAAAGGGAAAATGTCCCGACTCATGTGGCATCAAATAAAATTGCGGAGGAAAGACTCTGCCATATGGGAAATATCAGAAAAATTTATACCGGCACTTCTAACTTTTCCGGTAGACTTGGTGAATTAACTATGAAGTAGATCTGACAGGGCATTCAGTATTATTATACTACTTAACCCTATGCGTGATACTGAATGCTTGTCGGTGTTTTTTGAAAAAATTATTGTGGGAAAATGAAAAAAAAGATAAACAGGCGGATCCTGAGAGAAAAAGTTCTACAGATTCTGTATGCATTTGAAATGAATAACGAGGGCCTCGAAGCCCTCACCGAGGGTATACTTTCAGATCTTGAAGAGGAAACAGACAAGGAATTCTGCCGTATACTGGTTAACAAGACCCTCATCCACCAGACGGAGCTCGATAAAAAAATCAACGAGCGCGTAAATAACTGGGAACTTAACAGAATTGCGCTTATTGACAAAATTTTGCTCAGAATGGGCCTCTGCGAACTTATGTATCTTCCCGATATCCCCCCAAAGGTTACAATTAACGAGGTAATTGAAATTGCAAAGAACTTCAGCACCCCGAACAGCGGAAAGTTCATCAACGGCATTCTCGATACCGTCCTCTCCGGCCTTAGGGAAACGGGCAGCCTGAACAAAACAGGACGCGGACTTATAGACGAAACTATTCAGAAGAAACCTAAAAGAAATAAGGCGGATGAAGAATAGAGGTAGGATATTTGCCTGGACACTCTTTGACTTTGCAAATACCGCCTTTTCGGTCATTATTGTAACTGTTATTTTCTCAAAGTACTTTTCAAATTATGTTACCGGCGGTAAAAGATGGCTCTGGGGGCTTGCAGTCAGCATCTCTATGGTTCTGGCTGCCATTCTTAGCCCTCCATTGGGCGCTATTGCCGATAGCTCGAGAAACAGGAAACGGTTCTTACTCATCTTTACACTCCTGTCCATCTCCTGCACCTCCCTGATGTTTTTTGTCAGTAAAGGTGACATTCTCCTGGGCTTTATTCTCTTTGTACTGGCAAATATAGGCTTTGAAGGGGGGCTCGTTTTCTATGACGCGTTCCTGCCTAATCTGACCGAAAAGAAAAACTTCGGCCGCGTCTCGGGCTACGGCTTTGCAATGGGCTACCTTGGGGCACTTGCCGTACTATTGATCGTAATGATGATTCTGCCAGTTCAGAGTTCACCCGATTACTATTTTTATATCAGGCTTTCGTTTATTGTTGCAGCCGTCTTCTTCTTACTGTTTTCCATTCCGATGTTTTTTTTCGTCAGGGAACCTCAAGTGTCTATTGTTCAGAGGGAAAATCTTGTCAAAAAAGGCCTTGAAAAAAGCTTCTCCACTTTTAAGGCGCTTTTCTTTACCAGGGAATATCCTTCAGTATCAAGATTTCTGCTGGCTTTCTTTCTGTACAATGACGCTATACTAACAATAATTGCGTTTGCCTCCATATTTGCCTCCAATATTCTTAAAATGACCGATGCACAGGTGATCTACTTTTTTGTAATCGTACAGAGTACCGCTGTATTTGGATCTTTTATTTTTGGAATTATCTCAGACCATATTGGACCAAAAAAAACTATAAGCATAACACTCTTTATCTGGATTGCCGTAATAATTGGTGCTTTCTTTGTGACGGCAATCTGGCAGTTTTATGTTGTGGGGCTTCTTGCGGGACTTTCAATCGGCAGCTCTCAGTCCTCCAGCCGCAGCTTAATGGCCCTCCTTACACCAAAGGAAAGGGAAGCTGAGTTCTTCGGCTTTTATGACGGGCTTTTCGGCAAGTCCTCTGCCGTTATCGGCCCTCTGGTCTACGGCATCGTAGCCGACTTCTCCAACGAGAGAATCGCGGCCCTTGCTATCGGAAGCTTCTTTGTTGCCGGTATTTTTCTGCTCCAAAAGGTCCAGGAGCCTTCATTTAAAAAATCCTGACAAGTACCCCCTTTTTATATCTTTCTAAAACAATTTCGTACTTAAAGCTAAGATATTTTATCTACCTAAATATTTAACCTCTCGCTTTAATGAAAGCCGTACAATGGACCTATTTTTTTTAATTAATTCCGTGAAAAATTTTGTTTTCTTTCTTTTAAAACGATATTTTGGATAGGTCAAAAATAAATACCTTGATGAATTGTCTTCCAGAACCTTCTGCTGCCATCCGCGCAGCAAGTGACTCTGTAAGCTGTTCATTTTATTACATTCTGTTTAATAATCCAATATATAACCTAAATATATTTGGACAAATCATTCTTTAACTACCAAAAAGCTCAAAAGTAGAGGTGTAGAAAATGAGTTTAGTGAATCTGCAAAAACTACTTAAAACCAGCCTCCAGCTCTTTATTCTGACAGTCGTGCTCTCCCAGACAGCCTTTGCCGCAGGCGGCAAGCTGACCGGAAGATTAACTGACAAAAAAAGTGGCGAAGCGCTCGGTTTTGCAAACGTTATTATTACCCACATCCTGCAGGATGGAAAGGAGACTGTCCTTTCTTCTCCACTGGGCGCCAGGACGGATGGGGAAGGATATTATGTCATTCTTAATATCCCTCCCGGAGAATATACCGTCAAGGCAAGTATTATCGGTTATACCACAGTTATTGCCAAAGAGGTAAGGGTCGATCCCGACAGAACTATTAATCTTAGTTTTGAACTTGAACCAGCTTCAATTCAAACCGATGAAATTGTTGTTACAGCAAAAAAAGAAATCATTAAAGCTGATGTTTACAGCACTCAGCAGATGATCTCATCTGAAACTCTTCAGAGCCTTCCAGTCGTAAGAGTCGACGAATTCCTGGGCAAGCTTAAAGGCGTCCAGCTCTCAAGCTCTTCCGATGGCTACGGCCTTTCTGTAAGAGGCGGCGCAATCAGGGAAACCGATATCAGGCTCGATGATATCTCACTCAAAGACCCTAGAAGCGATAACTCATACCTGGGTTTTAACTCAACTACCATCAACGAAATCCAGGTCGTAACAGGCGGCTTTGAGGCTAAATACGGCGGCATCAGAAGCGGACTTTTGAATGTTAAAACAAAAGACGGCAGCCGCGAAAGATTTACTGTCACACTTAAGACCGACTATACTCCCGAAGGGCAGTACCGCTTCTTTGGAACCAACCCTTTCAGCAACGACTCCTGGATATACAAAATTTATTCAGGCCAGTATGCTAGCTCCGGTGCTCCGGCTGACGACCCCACGGTTCCGGTCGACCTAAGGGACTTTCAGGGATGGAAAAAGACTACAAAAGATAACCTAAAAGCGCTCGATACTCTGCAAAGAATGGAACTCTGGAAACTTCAGCACCCGCAATACGGAGTTGCCAGGAGGCCCGACTACGTAATTGAAGGCACCATTACAGGGCCTTTTGTTATTCCGAGTACGGCTTTTATGGCCGCATTCAAATATGAGAACTCTCAGTTCGTTTACCCCATTGGACCAAGGGATAGCTACAAGGACTGGAACGGACAGCTGAAGCTGACCTCATCGCTCAGCGATAATTCTAAGCTCTCCGTAAACGGTATGCTCGCTAAAATTTACAGTAACACAAGCGGCCAGACGGCAAGTTACGACGCCTCGCAGAGCTTTGCGTATATGAATACTAATACGCCTTCGGCAATTGTAAGGCAGGCTGCTCAAATAGGGGGTACGAACTTCCCTTATATATATAACAAGAGCCGCTTTCAATTCTTCGACCAGACTTTTGCCATGGGCGGCTTTAAGTTCACGCATGTGCCGATGCCAAACTCATATTTTACAATCGATTTCCAGATGGGCTACACAGGGCAGGATATTACTCCTATGATGATGGATATGAATGCCGATTCCAGCCATAATTATGTTAAGATGTACAGCCAGGCTGCAAAAAAATGGTACTATTTCAATTTGCCTACCTCTGGAGTCCCGAACGGTACAACACTTCTGGCAGGCGATGCTATGTCAAAATTCAATATGTACGGCGGCGGACAGTGGGCCGATTCCTCAAATTCTTATAGCTACCAGCTGAAAGGCGACTTTACCTGGCAGTTTAACAGGTTTAACCAGTTCCAGGCAGGATTCAGTGCAGGGCTCCAGAAGATAAATGTCTATGCCGGATACTGGAACCAGTCTGTAGTTTCCTTTACCCCGAATTCATGGCAGTACTTTAAGGCTTCTCCTCTCGATATCGGTTTTTACGCTCAGGATAAACTCGAGTTCGAGGGAATTATATTGAATGCCGGCCTCAGGTTAGATTACTTCAATCCGATGAGAAAAGGCTACCAGGTTGGATTCCCTGAGGATAAAGACTATACGAAACTCTATACAGATATTTACAACAATACGCCCGGTTCTTACAACAGCTACGAAAGATGGCTCCTATTCAGAGGACTCCTGGCTAACCCTCCAGGATGGCCGGAAGTTGAATCGAAAGCACAGCTTAAGCTCTCACCGAGACTCGGTGTTTCATTCCCCATTACCGAAAAGAGCAAAATGTACTTCAATTACGGGCATTTTTACCAGAGGCCCGCGGCTTCCATACTTTATAATATGAAGCTGAATGCCATGTCAACTACTATTCCTACTCCGGACCTAATCATGGCCAGAACAGTACAGTATGAATTCGGCTACGAACAGGTGCTCCCTCTGGACTTTCTAGCCAATATTACAGCTTACTATAAGGATGTATCCAACGAGCCAATGATAAGACAGTTCGTGGACTACAACGCAATAAACATAGTTAGTAAGTACTATCCTGACAGGTACTCTGATATAAGAGGAGTTGAACTCAGGTTTGAAAGAAACGCCGGCAGGTTTGTTACTTTTAGCTCAATGTACGACTATATGATTACTTCAGAAGGCTATACAGGTTTTGAAACTATGTTTGAGAATCTTGTATTAAACAAAGAAAATAGACTAAGAAACGCGACACAATATACACCGATAGCAAAACCAAGGGCAAATATCAATCTAAACCTGCATACTCCGGATGATTTTGGAGTTTTCTTTGGAAACTGGCTTGCCAACTTCTTCTTTGAATGGAGAGACGGCGGGAAAGAAAAACTCACTAATAATGTGGATGTAAAACTTGAGAAGTGGGCTGACAGGGTTAACTGGTGGAACTTAGATTTCAGACTCTCCAAGGAGATCTCAGTTGTCAACAGTAAGTTTGAATTATCACTTACGGTGAAAAACCTGACCAACAACAAGTTCTTAAGTACTGAAAATATGACTCAGGCCGAAGCTTCAGCTTATAGAACTGAGATCATAAACAACGGAGGACAGTGGGGCGATTATAAATCTCCTAACCTGGCCAAAATTTTCACGGCCTCTTGGGAAAATGTCCTTTTCCTGAACCCGAGAAGAGTCGTCTTAGGCCTTCGCGTAAATCTTTAATCTCATGAATTATTATTTAAGATTTAAAAGGTAGAAAAATGAAGAATAAATTTACAGTTTTTAGCTTTGTCTTACTGCTGCTGATTTCAGCAGGGGAGATTAAGGCGCAAAGCATGCCCCCTGTTTTTGATCCTCCGAAGATGGATATTGATGTGGGCAACTTTACCTTCTTCCTTCAGAGGAAGTATGGAATGAACCAGAATGAAGCTGGCGGACTTTCTGTTCAACCAAGTTGGAACTACGGCGGGGTCCTTAACTTTAACTGGGGACGCGACCAGTTCCGTTCTGATATGATGACTAACCTCTTCCAGCCGCTGGTCTTCGTTAACGGCGTAATAGACCCCCTCGGAAGAAAAAAGAAATATTCTGTTCACCCTACCAGAGTTGACAAGTGCGTTAACCTTTGCGAGGTGGACTGGGGGCGCCAGATAAGACGCTACAGGCCTCCCAGCATCATCGTTGATGGTGTTCAGGTCCAGCCTCCTTATGACTGGTATGTCGACAGAAATCTTGAGGCTGATATTAAGGTTGAGTGGGAAGATGTTTATGAAAACGGCTTCCGCAGTCACGTTACTACTTATGCATTTGCCGACCCTGATAACGACGATTACCTCATCTGGAAGGCTACTCATAAGTTTACCGGCGAAGTTGTTGTAAGCTATAAGAGAACCGGCCCCGATAAAACTTTCGGCAAAACGGATACTATGCCAAGCCAGACGGTAAGTTTGTATTGGCCTATAACTTTTACCATGGGACCTTCAAGACTTGGGACCTATAAAACCACTTCAGACTACGGCGGAATTCCTGACGACGACAAGAATAGCTGGTTTGCAAGAAAATCAAACCTTGTAAAGGGGCAGAGCCGCGACTCACTCAAGATCGCATACTACTGGGATTCCAAAAAGTTCAGCCCTAAGACCTATAGCAACGGTTCTACAGACGACTCTGGAGATCCGGATCTCTCGACCGGTTATCTCTATGCTCCGCAGATCCCGGGCTATGCACTGCTTTTTGCAAGCAAAAGCGCCAGCGAGGTTACAACTGACGATAAAGCCCAGCCCTTTGCTCTTTCTTATGCTTCTATCAGACAGGATAAATGGGCCAATAAGGCTGATGAAAATGCCCTCTTATACAGCGGCCGTAAACCGGAGCTCGGCCGTTTCCCGACACCCGATGATCTGCAGAAATTCAGGCCTAATCAGAATGAACAAGGAGCTATGAGATTTGTCGTTAACGGCCCTTACGACCTTACACTCGACAGGGCTCATAACAGGGCAGATTCTGTTACTTTCGTCTATGCAATTGGCTGCGGCTCAATTGGCATCGATAAGGCCCAGCAGCTCGGCGCCGACTGGTTGAGCAAGAAAATTACAGACGCCGAGAAAAATGCCGGCTTTATTGAACCCGGTAAAGACAGCCTATTCAATACTCTCGATAAGGCTAACTTCGCCTGGAACCAGATCAATAAGAATGTAAAACTTCCTGCTGCTCCTCCTCCGCCTGACGTTACCGTAGCTTCAGGACCGGACATTATTACCGTCGGATGGTCTTACCCCGACCAGTCATATTTTCAGGACGCAGTTACAAATGTCGATGACTGGAGCGAATGGAAAGTGTACAGAAAAGAAGGATCTTTCCTTACTTTCGATCCTAATGATGAAGGCGTAATAGAAAAATGGGAGCTCGTATTCTCAACACGCGACAGGAATGTACAGTCATTTATCGATTCTAACGTGGTCAGAGGACACACTTACTTTTACGCCGTCACTGCTGTTGACAACGGGTCCCAGAATACTACAGGCTATATGCCTGGGCAAAAACTCGAAAGCTCCAGATTTGTCAACATGACACAGGTACCGGTTTCACCTTATAAACCTGGTCTTAATCAAAGCAACCTGGTCAGAGTTGTTCCGAACCCGTTTACCATTGTTGCCGGGCCAGCTCTTAATAACGGTACGGATGACCCGAATGACATCTCCTTCTTTAACCTTCCCATCGAATGCAAACTCAGGATATTTACTGAGGCAGGAGAACTGGTATGGGAGAAAACTCACTACGGTACCGCCGATGAGAAATGGAACCAGAAGACCGACTATAATCAGTTTGTATCAAGCGGCCTGTATATTCTGGCTGTTACTGACTGCAAAGATATTGAAGGTAAACCGCTGGATCAACAGTTTGTTAAATTCGTTATCATTAGGTAAGAGTTTATAATACTCAATTTATGGAGATAAAAAATGAATTTTAAGATTAAAGATAAATTGATGGTTCTGATTGGACTGCTTATCTTTACAGCCCCGGCCGGCGCCCAAATTACAAAGAAGGCTCAGGTTGGAATGAAGTTCCTAAGCAATCCCGTCTCGGCAGAGGTGATCGGAAGGGGCACTGCCGGCATTAATTCCACATTTAATTCCAACGGCATTTTCTGGAATCCTGCCCTTACTTCCATGATTCCCGGAAATATAGACCTCAGCCTGAACTACCATCAGTGGATAGCTGACATCTCTTATAATGCCGTTGCCGCAAGTTTTAATGCGTATGATTTCGGCGTTGTGACTCTAAGCGGTACCATTGTTAACTATGGAGACCTGATTGCAACGCGCAGATCTCTTACCTCGAACGGTTACGATGAAGTTGGCACTTTTTCCCCTACAGCCTATACGCTGGGCTTAGGCTTTGCACAGAAGATCTCAGACAGGTTTTCCTACGGCGTGAACATTAAATACGTTAATCAGAACCTGGGTTCTGCCTGGATGACAGCAACACTGGATTCCATGGACGCCAGTAAATCTACGATTAAATTAAAGGAGTACGGGCTTGGTGCTGTGGCTATTGATATCGGCACATACTACGATTTCAAATTCAAAGGTATAACCTTTGCCGCAACACTTTCCAACGTCTCGCGAGAAATGAAATACGAGAACGAAGTATTCCCGCTGCCCTTTGCTGTAAGCTTCGGATTTACGGTCGCTCCCTTGCAGTTTGCTTTCCAGAACATGCAGGGACACGACCTGGTTGTGATGTTTGAATCGTACCACCCGAGGGATTTTGGCGAAAGGCTGAAATACGGCGCCGAATATAGTTACGAGAAGACGTTTTTCGTAAGAACAGGTTACGTCACCAACTCATACGAAAGGGGCTTTTCTGCCGGTCTGGGTTTCAGAAAAACCATTTCAGATGTTCCTTTCAGGATAGACTATGCGTTCCAGAAATTTGGAATCTTCGGCAACCTGCATAACTTCACCGTTGGTATAAGCTACTAGTTCCGATTATCTTTCCCCGGACTTTTCCTGAAAGTCCGGGGGTTCTTTTTCCCCGCATTTCTTCACACAACCTTCAGTAAACAACTCCTTCATGGTTGTGAATGAATTTTTAGAGTATTATATTGACTCAAAGTAAGAAAATTCTAACCCAAGGAGCAAGCCATATGAAACTTAGGGCTCTTTTATTGCTGCTTTTCTTAAGCCAAATCACTTCAAATAAGCTTGTCGGTCAGGTGGAATGGATAAACCCCAAACCATATCCTTTTACCCCAAAGGGTATCTTTTTTTCCGATTCATTATATGGCTGGATGGTTGGAGGCGGAAACACCATACTAAAAACAACCGACGGCGGTTTGTCCTGGACTCCGCAATTGGCTCCTTCACTTAATTCTGGTAATTCATTCCCGAGCTTAAACAGCATCTTTTTTACTGACCGGACTAACGGCTGGATTATCGGCGGCGATGAGGGCGCTATGGGTGGCGCCATTTTCAGGACGGAAGATGGCGGGAATACTTGGAATAATGTTGATCCACAGCCTGGACCAATATTATATGGTTATAACGATATGCATATTGCAACACCACAGTCTGCATATATTGCCGGTTTTCTTGGTATATCAAAAACTACTGATGGGGGAAAAACATGGAAGTTTTCCAATAATCTTTCCTGGATTACCTCAGTCTTTTTTACCGATTCCTTAAATGGTTTCTGCACTTCAACCTTAGGGAAGATTTACAAAACATCCAATGCAGGGGAGGCATGGGAGCAAATTGCATTGTTGGACAACAAATGGCATAGAAAGATAAGGTTCGCAAATAACAAAATCGGCTGGATAATCAGCAATGGGCTATACTCTAATGATGCTTTTATTTATAAAACAACTGATGCCGGCATCAGCTGGACTTTGCAGGACAGCCTGACTCGTATGGCCTATTATGATCTGAAGGTTGTTGATACTTTGAATGCAACCCTCGTTGGGGAGTCCGGCAGGGTGCGCTATACAACAGATGGAGGAAAAAACTGGTTTACTCAGATCGTCCAAAATTTTGATACAAATACCTACTATAGCATAACTTATGCGGGCGCCAATAAATGGATCGCGGGTGGAGACAAGTATAACCCTACCCCGGCAGTATTCTCAGATCCTAAAAATACATATTCGCTCTGGAATAAACGATCTTCTTCTTTTACTGAATCTGAACTGAGGGGAATTGATTTCTCCAGTGCTTCAACCGGCTGGATCGCAGGAAATGACGGAAGCCTTTTCATTACAGTTGACAGCGGACGGACTTGGCAGAGCAAAGATATTTTCAAAATTGAATTTACATCACTTTCTGCTCCCGACAAAAATTCTGTCTTCCTTGCCGGCTATAACGGAGAGTTTGTAAAATCGACTGACGGCGGGAATTCATGGACGCTAACCAGTTTACCCGGCAATTCCGGGAAAGTAAAATTCTTCTCATCAACTAACGGATTTTACAAAGGAAAGAGCGGACCCTTAATGAAAACTACTGATGGAGGAAATTCATGGCTGAACCTGAAAATTCCTTCCGGCTCTTATATGTCTGACTCAGAATATTTCTTTGCTGACAGTCTGAACGGATGGATTTTCCAGGCTTCCTTTCCTGATGGGCCACAGTACACAACAATTTATCACACTACAGACGGCGGTTTGAATTGGCAGGATACAACCCGCATTGACTATTCTTACACTGCATTTTATTTTATCAATCCTAACGCCGGCTGGATGACAACAAGCCCGGATACCCTCTGGAAAACCACCGATGCAGGGAAAACCTGGTCTGTTGTAAGTGATTATAAAAAGCCATATCCCATTATTACTCAGATGATTTATCTTAGTGAAACTGAAGCATATTTTTTAGGCGGAGACCATTATTCTGATTTTAATCTTTATCATACATCTGATGGAGGGAAAAATTTCTCAAAGATATCTGGCGGAACTGCGCTGAAGTATATATATTCTTTTTCGCCGGAGAATATTTGGGGAGTGGGTAAGTTTGGGCAGATAATGAGGTACAGAACAAATCTCACGGGAGTTGAAGAAACACTCTCTGCCCCAAAACAGGGCAGCTACAGGCTAGTGCAGAACTACCCGAATCCTTTTAACCCGTCAACCACTATAAGCTATGAGTTGAAAGATCCGAATCACGTTACTCTGAAGGTATACAACATGCTGGGAAAGGAAATTGCAACCCTGGTCGATAAAATGCAGAACTCAGGAATTTATACGGTCAGATTTGACGGGCAGGGACTAAGCACTGGTATTTATATTTATGTTTTGGAAATTAACGGTTTCAAAACTGCAAACAAGATGATCCTGCTTAGGTAATCAGGCATACATTCCGGTATTGATAATAATTTCTCTTTTCTTATATCAGTCTATACAGGTATATTCAGCAAATTATATAAAGGAGACTGAAATGAAAAAGATTTATTTTTTTGTATTCATGTTGATTCTTTGCTTACCTTCTTTCCTTTACGGGCAGGGGAATATAGACCAGGTAAAGAGTAAAATTAAACAGATGAATGAACAGTGGGCAAATTATGATAAAACAGGGAATTATCAGGCTGTTTTGGATTTTTATGCCGATGATGCTATCGTTATGCCGCCAAATGCCAAAATGTTACGCGGAAAGGATGCCCTCAAATCCCATTTGGAAGAAAGGATTAAAGATGTTGAGAGATTCATAAACGAGGAATTCAATACTCAGGATGTCATGGGGGAAAATAACCTTTTTGTGGAAATAGGAACTTATAAGCAAACTATTCAAAAGAAGAACCTGTCTAACCCGGTTAATGACGAGGGGAAATATGTTACCGTATGGAAGATGATGCCCGACGGAAACTTAAAGATAATGGTTGATATATCTAATACAGATACCAGTCGTAAAGAAGTGCAGAGTGCCGAGGCAAATGAAAAAACAAAAGATGATGAAGTAACCGGTGGAAGGGAAAAGAAGTAGTATCCGGTCCCTTTAAAACTAAAAAAGCCTGACATGTGTCAGGCTTTTCTTTTGTGGGAGCTAATGGATTCGAACCAATGACCCCCTGCTTGTAAGGCAGGCGTCTTTGTAGAAAGTGGTAGAAATCCTTTGATTTCAGCTTAAAAACGCAATCTCAAATGTTGAGATTGTTGGAACCATGTAGAAATTGTAAAATTCGACAGGATTTTCGAGTGCAATTCGAGTGCAGTCGAAGTGTTCTACAAGTCAAATTTTACCTTAGATTCAATCTCTTCACGCATGGCCTTTGCCTTCGCCTCGGCGTAAGAATCAAGCGTAGTCTGAAAGTTCCTGTGACGTATGAAGTTCTGCACGGTTACGTGACTTACCTCATTATTTGAAAGAACGGTTGCCGTTGTTTTTCTAAGCTGGTGGATATTGTAATCCATGCCGAGCTTTTCCTGCATTGTGTCCCATATACTCCTTATGGAACGCTTATCCTGGAAGGCGCCGAAAACCTTCCCCTCTGTCTTCGGGCCCATTGAAAGAAGGTGCTCATAGAGCTCCTTATGCAAAGGGAAGTAGAGGTCTTCACGGTTTTCCTTCTTGTTATGGACTACCAGTATAAGGCGGCTCTCCATGTCAACGTCCTGCCAGTCAAGGCTATCGGCCTCATTTATCCTAAAGCCGGAAAGAGCCAGGAACTTCACCAGGTCGTGCGCCTGACGGAAACTTTGTTTTCTGTTTTCAGTGTGGTAATACTCTTCGCGCTCTTTTAAGTACCCCAGCATACGCCTAATGTCTTTAAGCGATATTGCTTTGGGGCGCTTCTTTATAACAGGAAGCGAGTTAATGGGATTTTGCTTTGTGAATCCTTCGGAAGTAAAAAATTCGAATAAGCTGTGAAGGGCTCTCGTATAGACCGAGCGCGTATTGTCTGAATTGTCTGCCTTATCAAATGTTGCCTTTAAGCTCTTATTTACGGCTGGCGTAATGGTGTGGATATAAGTATCTCCAATAGCCTCATAGAGCTTTGCAAGCCCTAAGTTATATGCTTCAAGCGTCTTAGGTGCAATTTGCTCATTTTGTTCTTCCTTCTTTTCCAGGAACCTCTTAAAACCCTCCGAGACCTTAAGGCTTTCACCCTGGCGCTTCTGGAAGAAGCCTCCCGATAATGGGTCGAAACGGTTTAATGTTATCTGCGCCTGCATATCCCGGAGCTTCCTCATTGCGACCATTTTCCCCTCACGGGTAGTGGGGCAGCCAGTAGATACATACTTTGAATACCCCAAAACCTTGTCATAGAACCTAATGTAGTAATACTTGCCACGCGCAAACAGGTTTGCCATATTAACCTCCCTTTGAGTTATCCTTATATAGCTGCAGCCTTAGACCTATATTCTCTCTTACCAGGTGAACTACAGTCAGTTCAACCGAACGGATATACTCTTCCAGGCCGCAGGTACATTCCTTTCTTTTCGTGTCAAGGTGTCCTTCACTAAGGTGGCTTTCAAGGAGCTTGTCCAACTGGCGCATTGCGTCGCTCCCGGTAGCCTTCTTTTTCGCAGCTTCCGGCAGGACTTCCACGGTGGTATCGGTAATCTTCCCGATATTGATTCCATAATCCTGCAGAGTGTCCTTTGCAAGTTCAAGCCTAAAGGGAATTTTTTCAGCCCCTCCATTAACCCAGTTGTTTACAGTAGAACGGTGTACGCCCAGTATTTTCGCCAGGCGCGGCGCAGTTAGGTCGGATTTTTGTAGAGCAAATCTGATAAACTCTGTCAAATTGTACGTTTTGGCTTCCATGTCCTCTCTTTTCCCCTATTTATAAATGCTTAAAATGAGTCTGAATAATGTAGGAATTCTGTGCAAAATATCACAGGGACAATTTTCTGACCTGAAAAAGTCTTGATTATGTCGAAATTCCTACTACATTTCTACAAGAGCCTGTTTATGAGTTATCAATTCCGACGCTAAAGTCAAAATAAAATTTTCGAGTGCAAAATTCAACAATATTTATCACAAACCGGGGCAAAAAGTAGGTAGGGGTAAGAAATGGCACACAGAACAATAAAGTCAAGATTTCTTTACACGGTGCGTGAGGCAATGGCGCTCATGCACGTTTCAAGCCGACGCCAGTTCCTTGAAACCTATGTTGAGACTGGTTTAGTGGGCGTTTACTCGGAGCCTGGGACTGGCAGAATCTTAATCGCAAAGGCCGACTTAGAGGCCGCAATAACAAAAAGACTTTACTACAAAGGAGTAGGTGAAAATGCTTAGTGAAGGGAAAATCTATCGTCACCAGGGCATACGCTGGTTATGCCAGACAATTACAGAGTGCGCTGCCAAGTTGGTAGCCTTAGACAAAATCGGGGATAAGAAACCGGAACCCCTGTTCGTAAGCTGCAACGCTGAAATATCAGAAGACAAAACGAAAAAGAGAGGAAAGTAAAATGTTTGAAGTTATTTCTTTAATACTCTTTCTGACTACCTGCCTCTTTGCATGGCTCTGGTGGATAGGTTCGGGCAGAGTCTTTAGTGAAGACCAGGCAAAGAACAACCTGCTTGACCAGAAGCAGGAAAGGATATGCGAACTGCTGCATAGAATCTATGAACTGGAAGGCTTAAACAAAATGAGTTTTCCCCAGGAACTTTACTACAACAACAAAACAAAGGTTCAGTATTACTTAAGGGAAGTTGAAACAGCAAAGCACCTGGATATAGTCAAGGAAGCAGAGCAGTTCATGGACGAGTTGACAGAAATGGAGAAGGGCTTATTTGAATATGAGCTTGAAGGTCTGCAGAAGAAAATCTACAAGAAGCAGAACGAGTTATGCTCCTTCTGCGACGGTTACGGGTTTATCAGTAGT
>JBLMYS010000206.1:0-5194 GCA_050258415.1 Acidobacteriota bacterium
AATTACAACCTGGTTATACAAGGGGGAATAAAATCATACTACTCTTTGAGTAACAACGGAAAAGTAAACCGTTTACAAGAATACCGAAAATATTGGTGGAAAACAAGATAAACTTTAGTCCCTGCTCTCTTTATAAAAGTTGAAGAAATTCCCCAAGCTTAAAAAAGGGCAGAAGCCCCGAAAAGACCTCTGCCTTAAATTATTTCTAAAAGCCCAAATTACTTAAGCAGAATCATCTTACTGCTCTTGACGAAGTCATTTGCCCTTATTTCATAGATATAGGTTCCACTTGGGAGATTTGAAGCATTAAATTCCACTGAATACCTTCCCTGCTCCTTATATTCATTTACAAGAGTTGTAACTTCTTTACCCAGCATATCATAGACTTTAAGCATGACCTTTGATGCCTGCGGGATCTGATAATTCATGACGGTTGTCGGGTTGAAAGGATTAGGGTAATTCTGGCTTAAGCCGTATTCCGTTACAGGCTTCACGTCAGAATAATTTACTTCAATAAAGCCGTTCTTTTTAAGACTATTGCCGGTTGAATAAGTCTTTGCAATCGTACTTACCAGGCCCGAAGCATCAGTAAGAGACACATCCGAACTTATTCTCAGTTTAACTGTCCTGTTCCCTATTCCCTTTAAGAGAAGTTTGTAGTATTCAGGCCTTTTCTTATTCACGTCCTTATTGGAATAGCTTACGCTAGCAAGACTCTTCAGTACTTCTGATGAGGTGGCATCAACAAGCTCAAGCGAGAGCTTTACCACTTCACCGTCTTTAAGGCCCAGGAGAACCTTGGCTGAATCGCTTGTAAAATACGAATATGAGTATGTAAGCTCTGAATTGTCACCGACGCTGAAAGCTCTGGTTTCTACTACATTCATCTGTTCTATGGCTGAATCACTTTCTTCAGTGAAATCCACCTGGCTTCCATCCAGCCTTACATCCTTCAGATTAAAACTGTATCCCAGGCCATCTTTTGTAATGTTTAGCCCTCTTCCTGAAACGGTTTCAGTATTCGTCTTGCCCAGAACTGAGATGGCACTTGAGCTTGTAAAGTAGTATGGAAGGCTCTCGTTATGAAAACCGGTAATGAAACTGCTGTTAAAGTCGTGGCCTCCTTTTACCTGTACGTAGCTTCCGGAGTTATCGGTGTAGCGCACCGAGGAAAGATTTGTGCTTTTAACGTATCTTATGTCGCCGTAGTCATCACCATAGCCCATTATGTAGCCTGAAGTTCCAACTTTATCCAGACTTACCGATACCACATTGTTGCCTGAAGTACCGTATGTGTAAACGCTTCCCCAGGAGAAGCTGCCATCTTTACTTCTAAATAGAGCGTCCTGCAAGTAAGTCACAACGCGGTCATATCCTATCCAGCTTACCTTGGGAAGGCCTCCAAAGAGTGTAATTGAAGGATTTATGTTTACATAGTAGCCACTCCCCTGTGAGACCTCATAGCCGTTTGAAAGGCTTATCGTGTTGTCGCTGTTAAGATCCAGTCTGAGGTAACAAATCCTGCTGTCACCGCCACCTAAATCCTCCTGGTAGGCAAGGTGGAACTGGTTCGGGTCTGTTAAAGTCTTTGAAGCCACAATAGCAGGATTTGAGCAGTTTTCCGTATTAGGAATGATCCTTGGTAAATCACTCCAGGTAACCGTATGGTCAAGGTTAATCGTTCCCACCCTGTAGTAAAGGCCTGCAGGATCGAAATAATCCATGTATGGCTGGCGCCATACGGCAATTATTTTAGAATTCGTCTCGTTCTGTTTTATTGATATTACAGGTTGAAAGTCGTAATTATTAAAGGGGAGGTCATTTGATACGGTAACAGTATTCCTGAACGTATTTTCAAAATTGATGGTTAACATTACCTTATTAGTACCACTGGCAGCATTATTTATATAATAAACAATATACTCATACGGATAAGGACCATCCGGAATTTCAACTGACGGGCTGTGGGCTACTGCAGTTCCGCTTATTGGATTATATGGAGAAAAAGTCCATGTCTTCCCATTATCAGTTGAGCTTTCCATCCAGATTTTATTCATGCTCTCATAGATTTTGTGTGACCAGTCTCCATAAATATGCACCAGTTTTCTCTGCCCGTTGTTTTTAATGGCATCCTGGTTATTTGAATTGTTTATCAATTTATAATTACTCGTTACTGAACCATTTCCCGTAGGTGTAAATGTACCATCATTATTCAAAACTACTTTATCAAATTTATCCATACCAAAATACTCGTATATGCGAGTTCCTATTGTTTTTGTTGATGGGAAATTAAATGTAAAAGGATCATATTGGTAAAGGTCTTGAGCGCTCGTGTTTAGGATTGTATTTCCATCAAATTCTGTTTGTGCTATCATGTTTACATTTACCTTAGATCTGTAAATAGCTGTATATGAACCCGAGGTCACTTGTGTGCTTAATAATGGAGAAAATCCTAATGGGAAATTATTGTCTCTTAACCACCCCCCGTTACTATATGGGTTGAATTTTCTTTGAATTCCGTTGTAGTTCTGGTCCTTTGCCTCAAATTTATGAGTTTCACCCGCAACAAACGGAAATTTCTGACCCTTATTTGGAAGATTATCTGTCAGATAATCATGATCATCTACACTTACAATGCCTCCACCAACAGAAAAAGTTTTATCCGGATTTTCAAAATTATTTTGTACTGTTACAATCGCATTATATATCTCATGTATTCCATTTTTATCATCCTGGCTTAATGTACGAGTCGGTTGGCCCTCTTCTTCATACATGACTGATGAGGTCTGGTTGCTGTGGCAAAGTCCAAAAGTATGCCCTATTTCATGGATTAAAGTGTGGACAAGGTCTATTGGATCCTTTGGTAGCGGAGTAACATTAAAATCGAGCACAAAATTTTTATAATTAAGTAAAATTAGGCCATTGCAAGTCATGGGCGGTGGCCAACTTAGTGCCACAGCAAACGATTCACCACCAATGGCTGTGCAAAATTCGGCGTAAGTAGCAGCATGAATTTTTAAGAAAGCCTCATTTTCATTAGATACTTCCTCACATGTAAATGGGACCTCATTACTCCATGTATTAAATGCCATAAGGAACCCGGTCCTCAGTACATCATAAGAAACATGTTCATTTCTTCCTATAAAATATTTTAGATGCGTTTTAGATAAATGCGTTCCCCCAAGTGTATAACGTGAAGAGGGTTTATTAAAGCAGGGACTATGAGAATTATCATCACAATACTCATATTGTGAATATAAATTCAAGGGAACTAAGAATAAGGAAAAGAGTAATAAAAGCATAAGTTTTTGAAAAGTTTTCATGGTGCCCTCAATTTGTTTTTAGAAATGATTGAATCTATTTTACCTTCCGTGGTAAACTACTCCATGATTACAGTCGCAAACAACTATTTCATTTCCGTCTGTCCAAAATCCATAGAAACCTGCATCATAGGGAACGGGTTTTGAAGTGCCGGAGATTTTAACCTCCTTCCAGTCAATCCCGTTAAAATTGTAGAGGCTTGAAGGATAACCATAAGTCCAAATATTATTCTGATTGCAGAAAAATGAATTTCCGAAACTCTTATCTGATTCAATCTCCTTCTTCCATGTTTTTATATTTATAGAGCTATTATTAACCTCAGCTGAAACAATTCTATTAAATCCAAAAGAATAGATTTTATTTCCCAATTGAATAATTCCACTATGGCCAAAAGTCCCGGTAAAAGCATCAGTTGAATCCATTGTAATAAATTTTTCATTAACCAGCTTCTGCAAATACAACATATTTTGTCCGACATGATTAGATACGGCGTATAAAACGCCTCCAATTAATCCCAGCTTAAAAACCACTGTCCTTGGAGTGCCGATATTGTACCTTGTCCATGTGCCATGATTGTAATGCGTAACCATGTTTTCTGCCGCGATCCAGAAATCATCCTTCGCAATTCCAAGTATGTCGTAGCTGCCTACGGACATGGTTGAAACCATAGGGACTTCACTCCACTTAGTCCCGTCAAAGTGAAGGACGTATGGGTCGGGATCCTGACCTGAACTGTAAAGCCTTAGTCCAATAGCCCAGACATCGTTCTTTGCTGTTCCCCAGAGGTTTCCGACTTCTCTTGATCCCTTGCCGTAGGAAGTAAGGGGAGAGTTCTCAGTTGCTCTTTCCCACACCTTCCCGTCATAGTGCCACAGGCAGTCACGCACGTCAGGGGAATAGCTGGCTCCCCAGATGTCATCAGGAGCGCTGCCCCAAATGGATTTTAAATCGATGCTTCCCGGAAGAACCCCGTAATCAACGCTGTCTATGCTCCAGAGGAAGTCACGCTTTCCGGGTTCAAGTTTGCTTTCCATGGGGCTGCCTTTTTTACAGCTAAGGTTCAGAAAGGCTGTGATAAAAAGTGAAAGAAGAAAGATCTTTTTCATTGTATTATTTTATTATTTAATTATGTTTAATCATCTACAAAACTTGTAATAGTTTTACAAATTAAAGAGATTAATACTTTTATTAGCTCTTGTTAAAATTTATTTCACAATCCCCAATCAGAGATACTGTTTATTTTAATTATCACTTCTGACTTTAGATTCCCTTGAAAACGCTACAAGAACAAAAAGTATATAAAGATTATCACAATTTTCTGTGGGCTTGAATTTTTTTTTTAGTTGATTCTTGTGAGTGGGATACAGTGGTGTGTAAAATATGTGTCATAATATTTATTGCTGCCGTATTCATTTGGGACTCCAACAGAGCTCCTTTTGGCTTTAGCTAAGAGAATTTATATTGCGTAATGATTAATGTCAAGTATTATTTATTACTTTAAATGTAAAATCCCGAAATAATGTTGATTAAAACTAACACAATCCGATGGGAATTAATAAATTCTGATACATCAGTGGAATTGTACAGGATAGGGTGAAGTGAATAAAATTAGAAAAATGAAAATAATATTCCCTGAAAACGAATAATTAACAAAAAAAGTCAAACATTAATGCAAAAAATTCACAAATAATCTTGACAAAACGGATTCGAGGTCATATATTGCAATCAACAATTAAAATTTATGAAAGACATAACAACAAATATAACCATAGAAAAAGCCGCCGTGATGCACGGAAGCGTGGGTTATGTCTGGCCAGGTACTTCAATCAATAACATTTCTTTAGAAATTCTCCTCCTAGGGATTAGCATTATT
>JBLMYS010000207.1:0-51110 GCA_050258415.1 Acidobacteriota bacterium
GCCGCCATGCCGCCTCCCAGTGAATGCCCGGCAACGATAATCAACGACCACTCCGGAGTCCCGTCGGGCTTAAGGTAAAGGTTCCATAAGTCATTAGGATAATTTGTCTTAAGATATATGAGGAGTTTGCTCAGCCGGTTTTCAATTGAATTCTGGCGGCTTACGTTTACAAGCTGAGTCCGGTCCTTCCCGTCAAGAACCTCAAGTCGCACTTTCTCGTAGCACGCTGAATCTGTGCTTTTGGAGCATAAGTCAGCAAGGGAAAACGTGTTGGGATATTTTAAGCCGGTTACATTGTAGCCTTTATTGGCCGCTGCCTTAAGAAAAAGTAAATAGGAAGACGGGTTCAGCCCCGAACCGGGCAGAAACAGGACAAGCTTTCCCATCTGTGGCATATTTTTATTTATGTATACGTAATTATCCTCAAGCCAGTTATCAATTGCGCTATCTGTAGTTTTCGGGGGAATTTTGTATTCAGTCTGTGCGTAAATGGAAAATGAAAAGCAGATTAAAAATAAAATACCGTAGAAAATTTTCATCCTTCCTCCTCTACTGCTCTAAATAAAGGAACTTACATTAATAAGCTATTAATTCCCGCGTGTTAAACAAGGCAGGAGGAAAGGTCCAAAGTTCCCAGATGCCGCGGCCAGCGGCGTCATATCGATAGCCCCCGGGCACAGCCCGGCGGGCGGTGGGCGGCGGCCGGCGGATTGCAGATGGCGGCCGGCGGCGGCCGGCGGGGGATATTTCATCCCGCAGCCACCAGCACCTGCGGGGCGGACTGCTTAATACGTGTCTTGATCCAGTTTATCTGACGCTCAGTTTCCTTAATCGCATCCTTGCAGAATGCCTCAAGTTCTTTATCGCGCAGCGCCTGGCTGGCCTGAGTTATAACCATGTAGCTCAGCTCCACTTCTGTAGCTAAAAGATAGAGGTCCTGAAGATCTTTCAAAAGCCCGATTCCTCCTTTTCTTGTTCCGTGAAAAAGGGATTTCTGGAGTTTACCGGGCTCTGATTCTTTTTCCTCTTTATAACGTTTTATAAAATGCACAAGATGCTCCATATGCATACCCGACCAGCCTGCAAGCATCCTGCATATGTACTCTATATCCGGTTCGTCTTTATGGTTTTCAGCTACTTTCTGCAGGGAATACTCCAGCCGGCTTTCACTTCCATGCAAAAGCCCGATGTAATTTGCTATAAACATCTGTCCCCTCTGTCTTAATTAAAACTTCAACTTAAAACTTAGAACTCAAAACTTAAAACTTCTTAACGCTTCCCAATCAGTATTGCGCCTGAAATTCCGTCAATGAGCGAACTGATAGACTGGAAGAGCCCTTTATGCTTCTCCTTGTCGGGATCTTCAGAAAGCTGCTGCGGACTAATTTTGCTTAGATTAACCGCGGCATATTTGAAGTGAGGCTGCTTGCTTACCGGGTCCCACTCTGATATCGTCAGCTCATTTGCCGCACGGGGGCGGAAGTTTCCGTCCCAGTACCCGTAATGAAACGGGATAAATAACTGTCCGGGCTCAATATTTCCTACAGAGGCCTGCATCTGTGCCATACCACGTCTCGAGGTCACTTCCACCCAGTCGCCTTCCCTGATGCCGAGTCTTGAGGCATCGGCCTCTGAAATCTGCAGGAATGCATCAGGCGCGGCGTTGTATAAATCCCTGCTTCTTCCGGTCTTGGTGCGTGTATGGAAATGATAAACCACTCTACCGGTTGTAAGCCAGAATGGGTACTCCTCGTCCGGGGTCTCGTGAGGGGAGTGATAGTCCGCCGCCCTGAGCCATGCCTTGCCTTTTGGATCTATCGCCTTATACTCCTGGGGGCTCGTAACGGCACCGGTATCCAGGTCGTGCCCGAAGGTTTCACAGTCTTCGTAGCTTGTATTAAACCGAAAATCGGTATAAATGTGTTCGGCCCCATTGGGGAATTTCTCATTGCACGGCCATTGTATGCCTGAACCTATTGAGAGCTTTTCGTAAGTCATTCCGCTATAGTCGCACATTCTACCCTTCGTGCACTCTTTCCAGGCTTCAAATGCTTCTTCCGGATCACTCCATTTTATAAGAGGCTGTCCGTCCTTATCCTTTAATTCCATCCTTCTGGCGTAATCAAGAAATATGTCCAGATCGCTTCTGGCCTCACCCGGAGGCTCAACAGCTTTGTATGAAATGTGTACCGTGCGGTCTACATTTGTAAATGTTCCTGTTTTCTCGCCCCATAACGCTGCCGGAAGAAGTACGTCGGCCCTGTGGGAGGTTTCAGTTAAGAACGCATCCTGAACAACAAGAAAAAGATCGTGCTTGTCAAGAATTCCTCTTATCCTTTCCAGGTCGGGCATGGAGACCGCGGGATTGGTTGCGCTGATCCAGAGCATTTTAATCGAGCCTTCCTCGCAGTAACGGAAAAGCTGCATGGCGTGAGTGGGGGCTGACCAGTGGGGTATTATAACCGGGTCCACATTCCAGATCTTTGCAAGTTCCTCTATGTGATCTGGATTATCCCAGTTCCGGAATGCGGGCAAAGCACCGTCACAACCTGTTTCCCTTGTATTCTGAGCCGTAGGCTGCCCGTTCATCTGCAGAATGCCGCACCCCTTTTTCCCCAGCATACCCCTTAAAAGATGAATATTATTTACCTGGCATGCGGCGGCTGTAGCCTGATTGGATTGATACACCCCCTGCAGGCATGTGGAGACCATAGACTTTGCATTACCGATAAGCTCTGCTGCACGCCTTAATTCACTCTCAGGAATACCCGTCAGCTTTTCCACATTCTCAGGCGTATAACCCGATACGGTTTTCTTTAATTCTTCAAAACCTGTAGTGTGCTGCCGGATGAATTCAGGATCAATTTTCCCCATTTCAATTAATAGGTTCTGCAGTCCGTTCAGTACGGCTACGTTTGTTCCAGCCTTTGGCGCCAGATGCACATCGGCCTTGGCTGCCGTCCAGGTCTTTCTTGGATCAATTACAATAATTGCAGGGGGCTTTTCTCCTGCAAGGCGGTCCAGTATTCTTGCCCATAATACTGTCTGCGTGCTCGACATGTTATGCCCCACAAGCATAACAAGTTCAGTTGTATCCAGGTCGGTGTAACTGCCCGGCTGCCCGTCGCTTCCGAAGGACTCCATTAAGGATGCCGCGGCAGTTGCCGTGCATAGCCTCGTGTTGCCGTCCATGTACGGAGTGCCTAATCCGGCTTTCCCGATAACTCCTAAAGTGTAATACTCCTCAATAAAGAGCTGTCCCGTGGTGTAAAAGCCGATTGCATTTGCCGTATGCTTTTCAATTATTTCACGTGAGCGCCTGGCAATGAGCTCCATAGCCTCATCCCACGTAGCCTGTTCAAGCTTCCCGTGTCTTTTTATCATCGGGTATTTCAGGCGGTCCTGGCTGTTATTGGCCTGCCAGGCGTGCAGGCCTTTGGGCCCTAAGCGTCCGTGGTTAACCCTGTCAACTGCACGCCCCCTGACTCCAACAATTTTCCCATTTTTTACGCCTATATCCATACCGCAGTCATTTGAACATAACACGCAGGCCGACTGAACCCACTTTTCCGGCTCTTCCAGCGTCCGCTCATCCACCCTTTCAGGCCACGAATCATAATAAGGAGTTCTTTCTCCCCAAATGTCCTTTATGCTGTCCCTCGTCTTATGCACTTTTCTGCCTCCTGCAATAATAGTCAAAGAACATTCGCATTTATAATATCCGTTATTTATTCATAATTAATTTGAAGGCCAAAAACAAGATTATTCAAAACTTGAAGCGCCGTCATGCAAAATAAATACATTTCGCGTATCTGAAGCTTTATTTAATATATATAACAGTGTCATTTGAACTAAACAGGAGGTAATAATGGACGCTTTGGAATTGCTGATCAGGGATCATAGGGAAGTAATGGATCTTTTTAAGGAGGTGGAGATATCCCATAGGAAGAAGGATGGAAAGCTGGATGAAAATTTTGACAGGCTCCTGCAGGCTCTTGAAATGCACATGAACATTGAAGAAACAATGTTTTATCCTAACCTTGTAGGGAAAAAGGAGACTCGCGACCTGACTTTGGAGGGGATTGAGGAACACCACGTAATAAGAGAAATTCTTAAGGAGCTGAACCTCGATCCAAAAAATACCGCTGAATGGAGGGCTAAACTTAAAGTATGCAGGGAAAACGTTGAACACCACGTAAATGAAGAGGAAACCGAACTTTTCCCCGATGTTCCTAAAGTGCTCTCAAAGGAACGCCTCAACCAGATCGCAAACCAGCTCGAAGAGAAAAAACGAGAGCTTCTGGAATTAAGAAGCGCACATTCATAAGCTTTCCTGTACTAATTTAGGGGAAAACAAAAAGCGTTTTCCCCGCATTCATTTCCCTCTGCCTCAGGTACAGACTCCTTTATAAAGAATCTAATGGGGCAATTAATACCCCCATTTATTGAACTATTTGGCGGATAATATTATTAAGAATACAAATGATTTATATCGATAAATTTGGCGGAAAATGCAAAAAAGAGCAGAAATAAGGAATTTTCAGGAAAAACTTGAAAATTCCAGTTGGTATTATATACTCCTGGCGGTATTTACGGTTTCGATCCTTGCTTTTGACCTCCTGCATCATAAGGGAACGATAATCTGGGTACTTTATGTGCTCCCTTTAACAGGATTTAACTGGAAGTTAAAAAAGCCGGAATATATGTATCTGCTGACTTTCTTCTATATTGTGCTGATCCTGGCCGGATCAGCCCTGAAACCCGCAATACTTCCCTTTGAGGTGCTCCTTGCTAACAGGCTTCTCGGAATATTTGTGCTCGTTACGGCGACATATTACCTTCTCAAAAGAAAGCAAGCCTCTGAAAGCCTTAAAGAGCGCGAAAATCAACTGATTAATGCTCTGAGATATTTCCCTCAACCCGTAATGCTTAGAGCCGAGGATGAGGAAGTTATTATGGTAAATGACGCGTGGACGGAAGCCTCAGGCTATTCATTGGAGGATATCCCGACAATATCAGACTGGGCTGCAAAAGCTTACAGGGACCGCCAGTATGCAATGATTGCAAATATTAGCGACGTTTTTAATAAAATGGGGAAAGTTGCCTTCGGCGAACACATGATCTTTAATAAAAAGGGGGAAAAAAGGATCTGGGAACTCAGTGCCGCACAGTTCGGATACCTGCCTGACGGCAGAAGGGCTGTTATTACTACGGCTGTCGATATAACTGAAAGAAAACGCTATGAGGAAGCTGTCAGGGAAAGCGAGGAGAGATTCAGAAAAACATTTGAATTTGCTTCTGCCGGAATTGCCCATACACTTCCCGACGGCACCTGGCTGCGTATGAACCCGAGATACTCCGAACTTCTCGGATATAGCCAGAGTGAGCTACAGAACCTTTCTTACCTTGACGTCACACACCCGGATGACAGGCAAAAGGAACTGGAAAATAAAAGGAAACTCCTTTCCGGTGAACTGCGCTACTTTTCTATGGAAAAAAGATATATCCGAAAGGATGGCTCAATCCAGTGGGTGCTCCTTAACTGCTCGCTTGCAAGCGAGTTCTCAACTAACCTCGTCTACTACGTCAGCGTCGTCGAAGACCTCACACATCATAAACAGGTTGAACAGGAACTTCAGTTAAGAAGAATACGCGCTGAACAGCTTGCCGCAATTTCAAAGGCTCTCTCTGAAGTGGAAATTGACCCACAGGCCGTTATTGAAACCGGTGTTAAATATGCAAGCGAGTTTTTAGAAAATCCCGCAGGCATCAGGCTTATTTCAGATGACGGGTCTTTTTCGCCCTTTAGCTCGGTTTTTCATTCCGATGGTGAGGTTATGAGTGTGCTTAAAGAAATGGCCTCCGGTATAGACCAGTATGCAGAAGAGGGGATAATTGGGCAGGCAATTAGAAGAGGCTCTTCAGTCCTGGTTGACGACATAAACCGGAGGATGGATTCTCTAATTGAAGCTGCACCCGAATTCAGGTCTTATATCGAAAAACTGGAAGCCGGTTCACTCCTTGCTGTACCGCTGAAAGTGGATGAGAAAGTCTATGGAGTTCTTGTAGTTCTAAGAAAACGTAAGAACCGGAACATCTCTAAGGAGGATGTCGATTTTGTGGAGGAGATTGCCGGCAGGATCGCTCAGAGAATTGCCAATGCAAGACTTTATAAGGAAAAACTCCAGGAAATCGAAATCAGAAGACGTACCGAAGAGATGCTTAAACGCTCAAATAGTGATCTTGAACAGTTTGCCTACGTTGCCTCGCACGACCTGCAGGAGCCTATTCGCATGATCAGAAGCTATGTGAAATTATTGGAAAATAAATACAACAATAAACTGGATAAAAAAGCAGAAGATTACATGGCTTTCATTTCTGACGGGGCTCTGCGTATGCAGCAGCTGGTAAGTGACCTTCTGCAGTACTCCAGAATAAGCACAAAAGCACAGGTCTTTGAAGCTGTTGACTGCAACATAGTGCTCTCAGACGTGCTTACCGACCTGAAGCTTAGAATTCAGGAGGAAAATGCTCTCGTTGAATTTAAGGACCTTCCTGTTGTAACTGGAGAAAAAACACAGTTAAGACAGCTTTTCCAGAACCTCATTCAGAACGCCCTCAAATTTAAGGGTGAGAAAAAGCCTGAAATCCGTATCGGAGCCGAACGCGAGGGCCGATTCTGGCAGTTTTACGTAAGTGACAATGGAATTGGAATTGAAAAGGAATTTTATGACAGAATTTTTGTCATCTTCCAGCGCCTGCACGAACGCGAGAAATACCCCGGCACAGGCATTGGACTTGCCATGTGCAAGAAAATAGTCGAAAGACACTCAGGGAAAATCTGGGTTGAGTCCCAACCTGGAAAAGGCACTACCTTCTACTTTACACTTCCGGCATAAATTTGCCCTGTTTTTCTGATCATGGATAAGGACGTAATAAGAAAATACTTTTACGTCCTTTACTCTTCTAAAAAATTTATTTTTTGTCATTAATCGTCCCGACTCCGGTTGTGACTTTTGAGGCAAATTCATATTTTTACACTATCTATCGAGCGCTGCATTCTACTGATACAATAATTTTTTCTCCCCGGGGATTATTATGAAGCATTTTCTACTTTTTATGCCATTCTTCCTTTTAACCACACTTATTTATCCACAGTCTGACCGGTGGGCAAGCTATTTTTCTCCGCAGGGCGTTAATGCACTAAGGTCTGAAGGCCGGTTTATCTGGGCCGGCACTAAAAGAGGCATCATCAAATTGGATAAAATTACCGGAGAAAGGGAGTTTTTTCAAAAAAGCAATTCAGGACTCCCGTGTGAAAATGTATGGGAAATTGTAATTGACTCAAAGGGGAATAAATGGATTGCAACCGACAGCGGGCTCGTAAAATTTGATGGAATAAACTGGACGCCTTACCATTCCCCTTATCTGGATGCCCCTTATCGGGATGCCCCTGGCGGTAACACTATTAGGCAGTCAATCCTTGCAATGACTATTGATGGACAGGACAATTTATGGTTGTCAGGTGAAAACGGAAGCCTGCTTAAGTTCGATGGCACGAACTGGACAATGTACAGGGAAAAGGATTACGGCGTGCAGGATACTGTCTTTACCTGCATTGCCGCAGATAAAGACGGCAGTATGTGGATCGGTTCAAATGGCAGCGGACTTTTTAAGTTCGATGGGTTGAACTGGACAAACTTCAACTCTTCAAATTCTCCTTTGCCAAATAATTTTATTACCTCGTTTGCAGTTGCTCCAAATGGGACTTTATGGACCGGAACACAACATGGCTTTGCAAAATTTGATGGGGTCAACTGGGCTGCATATTCCCAAATTGATGGTTTGTACATGATAGAACCAGCAAGCATCACAATTGATAAAAATGGAATTGTCTGGTTCGGCCTTTATGAGGAGGGCTTGCTTAAATATGACGGGCAGACATTTACTCTTATAAACAGCAAAAATTCCGGGCTCCCGCGCAATACTGTCTTCCGCATACTTTCTGACTCTGACGGCACTAAATGGATGGGAACGAACTTTAGCTCCGGCAGTGCCGACCAAGGCGAAATCCTGAAGTATGACGATAAGAACTGGACGGTTTTTAAAACCTCAAATTCCGGACTACCGGCTGATGTTCTGCAATGTATAGCGGTCGACAGCCTGAATAATAAGTGGATCAGCACGGGAAATTATATTGTTAAATATGACGGCATTAACTGGACGGTTTTTAACAGCTCGGATTTAAGTGCTGATCTTGGGCCGCTCATATTTCTGGCTGTAGGCCCAAATGGCAATGTCTGGGTCAAATATGATCATAAACTTCTTAAGTACGACGGAAAGGCCTGGGCTTTGCTTGAAGGCAGCGTGCCCGGACTTCCGGAAGGTACGGCTAATTTCGATGACGTAAGTTCAATTTCATTTGACTTACAGGGCAATATCTGGATGGGAATACTCAACTATGGCCTCCTGAAGTATGACGGGGCAAAGTGGAGCCTTTTTAGCTCCTCAAATTCCGGACTGCCTAACAATCTTGTAGCCTATCTCGCATGCGACCAAAATGGGAATTTATTGGCTGTCTTGTACGACGAATGGGCCCGCAAAGACTTAAAAGTAGTGAAATTTGATGGAAATAAATGGACAACCTTTAATTGCCCGCTTGACCTTAGAACCGGTGCTTTTACGGGACCCATTACGGGACTTAATTTTGACCTGAAGGGGAACACTTATGTATCATCTTCAATCTTCGGCCTCCTCAGATTCGACGGGCAGAACTGGACTTTATACAATTCAGGCAATTCCGGCCTGGCCACCTACGGAATTAATTCTGTTTCTTTAGACAAATCCGGAAACCTCTGGATTTCCAGCGCTGCCGGGTTTCAAAAGTTTGACGGCGTTAACTGGACGCCCTATGGCTCAGGAAACGGCTTATCGGGTGGATATAATCCGGTGCGTTCACATGCTTTTGACAGACAGGGCAATATGTGGCTTGCAACAGAACAGGGGCTGCATGTATACAGGGAGGAAGGTTTAATACTAAGTGCGGGCAGGGAAAATGGAAAGCGCGATCTGCCACGCAGCTACACTCTGGAACAGAACTATCCTAATCCTTTTAATCCCTCCACCAAAATTTCTTTTTCCATACCTGAGGGGAGATGGGTAAAGCTTACTGTTTACGATATCATTGGAAGAGAAATCACAACGCTTGTAAATGAGTATAAGCCAATGGGAAGTTACACAGTAGAGTTTAATGCCGGGCACCTTACAAGCGGAGTATATGTCTACACCATTCAGGCAGGGGAGTTCAGCTATTCGAAAAAGCTGCTGCTCTTACGCTAAGGGAATGTCTCCGGACAGATTAAATCAAAGCCATTTGAATCAAAAAAAGGGATAGGAGTAATACCGCTATCCCTTTTTATTTCTTCATAAGTCAGTTCTATGAAAGATGCTTCTTTAAGCCGGAAGCTTCCAGTGTCTGACGCCTTAGGACTGCTGAAGTTTCCTTGTCAACTGTGAATTTGTTGATCATCGACTGAAGATTAACTGTCAGATTACTCAGGTCCTCGGCTGCGTGGGCAATCTGCCCGACTCCTGCTGCCGACTGCTGTGTTACACTCGATACACCTTCAATATTCTTGGATATCTCTTCAGCCGTGGCCGACTGCTCTTCGCTTGCTGCTGCCACCTGTGAGACGACGTCGTTGACCATTGTGATCTTCTTTAGCATCTCCTGCAGTACTATAGCCACTTCTTCAGTCAGCTTCATCCCTTCTTCTACGGCAACCTTTGCCGTCGACATTGAATGATCAGCCTCCTGGGCTTCGGTCTGAATTGACTTAATTGTGTCTGAAATTTCCTTTGTGGCTTTAGTTGTGCGCTCGGCAAGCTTCCTTACCTCATCTGCCACAACGGCAAAGCCCCGGCCCTGTTCACCCGCACGCGCAGCCTCAATTGCGGCATTTAAGGCAAGCAGATTCGTCTGGTCTGCTATGTCATCAATTACCTGCGTGATCTCCCCGATCTGATCAGATTTCTTGGCAAGTGAGGTAATAATGTCCGAGGTTTCCCTGGCTGAGCTGACAATCTTTTTAATTCCTTCTTTTGTCTCTTCAACTTTCTTGAAACCTTTTTCAGCCTCCAGGCTCGCTTTCTTTGAGAGTTCAGCAGCCTGAGTGGCACTCTGTGTGGTTCCCAGGATTGTCTTTGTCATCTCTTCTACTGCCGAGGCAATTTCCGTGGTCTGCTGCGTCTGCTCGTGGGCTCCTGCAGCCATCTCTTCAGATGACGAGGATATCTCATTTGCTGAAGATGCTGTTGCATCTACGGCCAGGCTTACTGAGGTGATGGTGTTCTTTATATTCTCAACCGCCCGGTTAAATCCGTTGTAGAGCCTGCCAATGTCATCTTTTTTCTCTGCGCTTACCTTGATCGTAAGGTCGCCTTCGGCAAACTTATCCATTTCCACCAGGAGCCTGTTTACACTTTCCGACAAATAGACTTCCTGCTTTTCAATTTCCAGCCTTGCCTGTTCAGCCTGCCTGGCCATCAGCTCGGCTTTTTCCCCTTTTGCCTTAGTATCAATTAAAAGCTCTTTGATATTCTTTGCCATTGAGTTAAAGGAGTTCGAAAGGCTTCCTATTTCATCATTTGTGGCAACATTTACCTGAACATCAAAATTGCCTTCTGCTATCTGATTGGCAGCCCTGTTTAACTCCATGACCGGCTTTGTGAGCTTTAAGGAAAGGAAGTAAACTACTATTCCTAAGAGTCCAAGTGCAACGAGGCCGCTTATTAAGAGCATGCTCTTCAGATGGTAAAATCCTGAGAGTATTTCTTTTTCAGGAGCTAAGGTCAGAAGCCCCCAGGTGGCCCTGCCAAAAGGCTCGTAAATCATGATCATCTTGTTGCCGGTCGTAAAATCAACTGTCTCGGCCTGGCCGTTTCTGCCTGACTTCAGGTCATTACCTACTTTTGTAAGGATAGGAACTTTGAACTCCTCGGCTGCTGAAAAAATTGTCCTGTTTCCGATGGATTTTTTATCCTTGTCGGCAATGAATATTCCGGAATTGCTGATCATTGAAGCAAAACCGGTCTGGAATATTTTCATGTCAGCTACTGCTTTATCCATGTATTCCAAAGGGACATGGAAAGCTACTACGCCAATGGTTGTGCCTGACTTTTTTATCGGGAAAGCATATGAAGTCAAAATCTTGCCATCATTCATATAAGGCTCTAAGATCACGCCGTCATTTTTTGAGAGCGGAATTTTATAATACTCCTCACTCTGGTACTCTGATGAGGTAAGCTCTCTTGAGCTTTCTCTTGTAATATCCAGGGCATATGAGGCATCCTGAGCGTTAAAAGCTACAAATGCGCCGGAAAAACCTTCGTGGTTCTCTAAAATATCTTTAACTATACGGACGCAGGATTCTTTGCCTGAGCTGTTGCTTAATGCCAGGGAAACCGATTTTGTAGTGGCGTAATTGGATTCCATCCTTATATTGAATTCATTGGCGTACTTAAGAGTGATTTCCTTCATCTGCCCGTAGGCCAGTTCTCTTTCAGTAGATTCGGTTGTGCTGAGAATTAAATACATTAACATTATAAATATTACAGAAATGCTTATCGTAAAGAAAATGAGCATCTTTGTTTTAATCGATTTGAACATTGCAATCCTTCTTTTTTTATCCTTTCTGTTTCTAAGTGTTAGATTAATTAAACAAATTGAAAATATTTGTATTTAATATTTTATCCCAAACCTTATTGTCGTAAAAAATTACTGGAATTTTAGACCTTTTTATCAAAATTTCTGTTACTAAATTTGATTTGAATAGTATACGAACTTATTGCTTTTTTGTGCAGACTTGCTCTGTATGCTCTATGATGAAGATAGGGAAGCTATTGAAATGTATTCCGGGGGATAAGGAACTTATCTTTCAACTGCACTTTTAATTATACTGTCGCGGTATTTGTTAAATATACTCGATTTGGAGACAAAGCCCACATATTTGCCATCGTTTACCACGGGCAGGTTCCATGCCCCGGTTTCATCGAACTTTTTCATTACAGAGCTCATTTCTTCATTCAGCTCTACTGTAGCCTCGGGCTGGCTCATCAGATCAATGGCAGGAATTTCTTTGTAGTTTTCAAGCTCAAAGAGGAGCTCTCTTATGCTTTCAAGCGATATTATTCCAATCAGCTTATTGTCGCTGTCAACAATAGGGAAGAGATTGCGTTTTGAATGTGCTATTATGTGAAGAAGCTCCATTATGCTGGCTCTTGCAGTGACCTTTGCAAAATCTGTTTCTATCAGTTCCGAGGTATGCATAAGCGTAAGAATGCTTCTGTCCCTGTTATGCAGTAGCCCGAAGCGGGCCAGCTCCCGCGTATCCATTGAGAAAGGTTCAAAGTGCTTAACTATAGCAAAGGCCAGGGCCGAAACGATCATAAGCGGTATCATCAGCTCATATCCTCCCGTGGCTTCAGCTATCAGGAATATACCGGTTAACGGTGCGTACATGACGCCGCTCATAATGCCCGCCATGCAGACAATTGTAAAATTACTTTCAGGCAGGTGCGTAAACCCCATGAGGTTAATTACCCTTGAGAAGAAAGATCCCAAAAAGGCTCCTACAAAAAGCGAGGGGGCAAAGTTTCCTCCATTGCCGCCGCTTCCAAGCGTAAGACCTGATGCAATTACCTTAATGAGGGCTATTGCGCCGATAAAAGCTGCCACAAACCATTCGTTCTGCCTCAATGGCAGGAACAAACTTCTCTCGAAGAGCTGTGCCGTATGCCCCTCGGCCAAAAGCAGAATGCTTGAATATCCCTCTCCCAAAAGAGGAGGGAAAAGAAATATTAACACCGCGAGCGAAAGTCCCCCTATCATTGCCTTTAGATAATTCCTGCTTTCAAGCGGGCGGAACAGACTTTCAATTTTATAAAACATCCTGGCATAGTATAAGGAAACGACTCCCGCCAGAATGCCTAGAATTACATAGTAGGGAACATTTGTGTAGTCAAAAGGCTGCCTCAGACTGAATGTGAAGAGTATCCCTTCCTGAAGTATGATCTTTGAGCATAATGCTCCTGTGGCAGCGGAAATTATAAGCGGGATAAATGACGAAATGGTAAACTCCGGGATTAGTACTTCAAGCGCGAACATAACCCCGGCAATCGGAGCATTGAAAACTGCCGAAATGCCTGCTGCCGCACCGCAGCCTATAAGAAGGATCCTTTCCTTAAAATCCATCTGGTTGACACGACTGTAATTTGACCCTATTGCTGAACCGGTTACTACAATCGGGGCTTCCAGCCCTGCAGAGCCTCCAAAGCCTACTGTCAGCGCGCTTGAAATCATGTGAGAGTACATTGTCACACGCTCAACCAGACCCGACTTCCGGGCGATGGAATTCAGTATGTGGGCCGCGCCGCGCCCGAACCTCCCTTTAAGAAAAATTTTTATGTATGCTACAGTAAGTACAATGCCTATGACTGGAAAAATAAGATAAAGATACTCCTGCATCTTAAAACCGTAATCATACGTTAACAGGTGATGAATGTAATGAACAACTGTCTTTAACAGTACGGAAAATAACCCCGCAGTAAGACCGACAAGCACACTGGAAAATATGAGAAACTGCCTTGGACTCAGGATTTTCTTTAATTTAAGTATAATATCTATATAAAACTTCTGGAGCATGGTGTATTGTATTTGACATTAACATTCACTAAGGTAAAAAACAAATGAGAAAAAGACAAAATATAATGCGGAATTCAGGATATAATAGCAGCCAATTATGAAATTATTTTGGAATTGTAAAATAGAAGCTCGTGCCGCGCCCGGGCTCAGACTCCACATACATTCGGCCCCCATGACGCTCAACAATCTTTTTGCAGATGGCAAGCCCAATGCCTGTTCCGGGATATGTCCCACTGTCGTGCAGACGCTGAAAGAGCATAAAAATCCTTTCAAAATACTGGGGATCAATGCCTATACCGTTGTCTGTAATCTTAAAGAGCCATTCGTTATCCCTCGCTTCGGCACTGATGCTTATTTCCGGCGGCCTTTCTGTACGGAATTTTAATGAATTTGAAAGAAGATTCTGCAAAAGCTGCCGGAACTGCGTGGGATCTGCCATAATCTCTGGAAGCGGGCCTGAAGTAATTGTGGCTCTGCTTTCCTCAATTGCAAACTTTAAGTCCAAAAGTACCACTTTTAAGATCTCATTGCAGTCAGTTGGTTCAAATGGCCTGGCTTTTGTCGTAACCCTTGAATAGGCTAGCAGGTCTTTAATTAGAGATTGCATGCGCATTGCGCCGTTAACGGCAAAGTTTATGAACTCACGCCCGGTCTCATCAAGCTTATTCTGGTAACGCTTTGCCAGCAGCTGCGTGTAGTTGGATACCATCCGAAGAGGCTCCTGCAGGTCGTGTGAGGCAATGTAGGCAAATTGCTCAAGCTCACGGTTTGATTCCTCAAGCTTTTTAATTGTCCTGTTCAGCCTGTCTTCAACCAGTTTCCTCTGTGAAATATCCCTGAAGATGCTAAGAAGCATGGGGGAGGAATGGGGGACTTTTAGCAGGTTGTTGGAGACCTCAAACCAGATGCCTTTGCCGTTCCATAGGTCAAACTTTTCAACATAACGCGGCACAACTGTCCTTGTCTGTATCCTGTGCACGGCTTTCTGAAGGAGTTCTTCATGCGAGCTTTTGTATATTTTTGTAAAAGACTCTCCCTCAAGCTCTTCTTTTTTCATTCCCACCATGCTGCAGAAAGCGTCGTTTACCTTTACCATTATCCCTTTTTTATTTATAAGACGCATTCCATCGAAAGAGCTCTCCCAGACTTTGCGGAACAGCAGCTCTGATTCTGCAAGCTCGGTTTCTGCATTTTTCCTCTCAGTTATGTCAAAAGAATTACTCATTATCCTGTAGAGGCGTCCATTTTCATCGAGCATCGGAATGAAGGTTAAAATGAGCGTCCTCTTTGTATTGAACTTAATTGTACATTCCTTGGTCTGCGGCTTTAATGTTTCAATTGCTTTCTGGAGTACCGGCATGTAACACCTGGTTACACTTGGAGGGAATATTTCCTCATCCCTGTGCCCGATAAAATCTTTCAGGCTAAGCCCGCTCATATCCAGGGCATAGCTGTTAACAAAGACAAACCTTCTTTCACTGTCGTAGAGGGCTAATACATGAGGGAAATAATCGGCGGCCGTCTTGAAATACTCCAGCGTTTGCATCTGATCGCGAAGCACGTTTAGCTCTTCGAGAAGCTTCTCATTTTCCTGCTTTAGCGAAAGTATAACGCTGTCTTTTTCCATAATAATAGAATTGTCCCGGTCTTTTGGAATATCGGAGACTCCGGTAATGTCATTTTCCATTATGCTTCGCATATATTGGTTGAAAAAATAAAATTACTCCGGCCTTTTACATCAAAAACTTCCTTTCCGACGTATTTTATGCTTAAGATAATATATTCTTTTTCTAATAGCAAGAATCCCACAGAAAAGTGAAACTTCAACAGGGAATAGTGACTTAGATCAAAATTAACATTTTATAACTTGACATAATGTCCTAAAATGTGTAATTTTAATTCGGAACTTTTAGTCTGAAAATAACATTTAATATATAAAGACCAAAAATAAAGGAGAGATAATAATGGCAGTTAGCGGGAATATAAACACAGCCGAAATAAAGAATTTGATAATTAAGGACATAGTTGCCTCTAACTTCAGGTCCGCAGAGATTTTTGAGAAATACGGCATTGATTTCTGCTGCAAGGGCAACCGTCCGCTTTCCCAGGCATGTGAGGAAAAAGGGGTGAACTTAGACAGCCTGGCAGGGGAGCTGAAAAATGTATTCGAGAGCGATAAGGTTGATAACAACCGCTACGATATGTGGTCGCTGGGATATTTGGTTGACTATATTGTCAATAATCATCATACCTATGTAAAAACTGCAGCTCCGACCATACAGGCACGCATGGATAAGGTCGTAAGAGCCCACGGGAAAAATCACCCGTTTTTAATGGATGTAGCCGACCTGTTTGATGCCGTAAGCCAGGAACTGGAGAACCATCTTGCCAAAGAAGAGCAGATTCTCTTCCCGATGATAAAGAAGATCGATGAGCTGAAAGCTTCCGGTAATGCCGAGGCACTCCAGCAGCTTTCAAGCGTTTCAGGCCCCATAAGGGTTATGATGGCCGAACACGACCGTGCTGGCGAAATGCTGGAGAGGATAAGAAAAATGACAGATAACTTTGCGCTTCCTTATGATGCATGCACAACTTTTGCGGTTGCCTATAAGGAACTCGACGAGTTTGAAAAGGATCTGCATAAGCACGTATTCCTTGAAAACAGCATCCTTTTCCCAAAATCTCTTGAATCTACAAGAGCATAATCATATTTCAGGCCCGGCGCCTCTTTAGATGTGCCGGGGCCTTTAATTTATCCTTTCAATAACTTGAATGCATGAGTAAAACTGTTGTTCATAAAGGCGTAATGCACCCACAGCGTGGCCAGTGCCTCAAGGTAAAAAGCCTCCGATATGTCCCCCATATCAGTAATATTTTCCCAGCCCCAGCTTTCGGCAAAGTGGGCTACGGCCTGTTTTGCCTCAATATCGTTTCCGCATATAAAAAGGTCGGGTGAACCCTCGCGAAGGTTTGGATGACACATCGTGTGTGCGCTAACTGTATTAAATGCCTTTACCACGCTCGCCTCAGGAAGCCATGCCTGAATCTGCTCGCCTGCTGAATTGCCGGGAGTAACCGAAATGCCGGGTAATGAAGAGGTGCTTAAACTCTCCAGCGGGTTGGTAACATCAACTATAATTTTATTCGAAAAGTTTTCCCTTCCGGCCATTTCTATGGCGTTTTCCGTACCCGTCCATTTGGTCGCTATTACAATAAGTTCGCCAAAGCGTGCCGCGTCGTCAAAACCTCCGGCATATGCGTTCTCACCTGCCGAGACTACCCAGTCCTTCAGCTTCGAAGTGTCCCTTGTGCCCAGCATTACAGAATGCCCCTGGCTTAAGAAACCCAGCCCCAGCTGCTGCCCTACGTTTCCGGATCCAAGAATTCCGATATTCATTTATTCCTCCCTCGAGAGTTTTATTGTTTTTCAGAGAACAGGATGTTTAGAATAAAATAGAAAGGAAAAATGAAAGTGGAAAGGCTAATGCGTAAAACCGGTAAAAAGAAAATAATATTTTTTCAAGCTGCCTGAAAGAGGTGAGTAAAAAGAAATAACGAAAAATTACTTTTTAATATCCTGCCTTATTCTGGGAATTGAAAAGTAAAAGGTCGTGCCGCGCCCGGGCTCACTCTCCAGCCATATTTTTCCGCCATGGAGCTCAATGATCTTCTTGCAGAGTGCCAGCCCGATACCTGTCCCCGGATATTTTTCCCTTTCATGCAGCCTCTGAAATATGAGAAATATTCTTTCGTGAAACTGTGCCTCAATTCCGATTCCATTGTCCCGTATGCTGAAGACCCAGTCTTTCTGCCCGCGTACTGAGGATATATGAATTTGAGGCGTATTCTGTCCCCGGAATTTTATAGCATTGCTGAGCAGATTCTGCAGGAGCTGACGAATTTGTGTTATATCTCCCATAATTACAGGCAGAGTGTCTGATGAAATTTCCGCGCCGCTTTCACTGATAACCAATTGAAGATCACTCAGAACATCATTCAGAATTTCGTTGCAGTCCAGCAATTCAAATGGCTTAAGCCTGGAGGTAACACGCGCATATTTAAGCAGGTCGCGAATGAGCGTCTGCATTCGCCTGGCGCCTTCAAGCGCAAAGGCGATATATTCATCTGCCTTTTCATCAAGCTTTCCCTGGTAACGTGAGGCAAGAAGCTGCGTAAAACTTGCTATCATCCTCATCGGTTCCTGAAGGTCGTGCGAGGCGATGTAGGCGAACTGCTCAAGCTCCTTGTTTGAACGTTCCAGCTCGAGAAGTGTATGCTGAAGCTTTTCCTGGTAGTGCCTTATTTCCGAAATGTCTACGTTTGTTATAATTGCCCCAAGTTCACCATTTTCATGTATGGGAACCGAGGAAAGAAGTATGGTTTTGATATTGCCGCCGAAACATTCAATCAGAACCTCTTCGTTTATGACGGTTTCACCCTTAATCAGAGTTCTTGCTGTAGCCCATTCCTCCTCCAAAATCGGTTCACCGGTATCCGGCCAAAAGCCTTTATGAACATGCAGGTCGTCTCGTCCTGAGTATTTCATCCCGCCCCATATTTCCCTGGCCATCTGATTGCAGATCAGCCTCTTGCCGTTTTTATCCAGCACCCAGACACCTACCGGCACAAATTCCAGCACATCCATTAAGAGCGCCTGTTTTTCTGCAAGTGCCTTTTCGGCAATTTTGCGTTCTTCAATTTCCCTCATTTTTTCACCGTAAAGCTTTGCGTTTGTAACAGCAAGCGAAGTCTTGGCTGCAATCTGCTGAAGGAAGAACTGGTCATTTGGTGTATAAGGGGGATTGCTTTTTTTATGCCTGAAAACTGTTATAACACCTGCTACTTTTTTATTCGCAAATAATGGCACCGAAAGTATACTGAAGATAGGCAGCTTTTCCAGATGCTCCCTGAGCTCTTTGCTCATCCCTTTCAGCATTCCGGGGTAATCTACCCTGGTAATCAGTACAGGGTCACCCTGCATTGCTTTGGGCGCCAGCTCTGCAATGGGGCACAGATCGAAATTTGAAAAGAGGTCATGCAGTATGTTCCTGATCCTGAGTTCGGGGTTGTAGTATGAAATGAGGCTCATCCTGCTGTCATCCGAAAAGAGGCGTATGACACAGGAGTCTCCTATTAGCTCAGCCACGCGTCGTGCGGTCTTCTCAAGGACTGCCAGATAATCGAAACTGATTTCGGTTAATTCCTGTGCAAAGAGCGAAAGCATCTTGGAACGCTTCAGCTCCTGTTGTAGCCTTTTTTCCATCTGTATGCGTTCAGTTATATCACGCCAGGTAATAACTACTCCGTCGTTAAGCTTGCTGATCCGGATATCAAATGCCATTTTTATCGGGCGCAATGCCTCTTCTTCATCATAGATGAGTGATTCCTTGGTAACAGGCTCGCCTGAATGTACGGTCCTGCAGTAATCATCGAAAAGTCCGTAATCACGCATATGAGGGAAAAGACTCAGGAATCTGTTACCAATTATTTTTTCTCTCGAAAGATTCAGATTGCGGCAGCCAGCGTCATTTATATATTCATATATAAAATCAATGATTTTCCCTGACTTGTCCCTCTTGGCGCGTAATATGGCAAGTGCATCCATCATGCTTTCTATTGAGGTCTGTACAAGCCCGGCCCTGCGGTTGATCTCCTGACGCTTGTGTTCTGAAATGTCCATTAAGGCCGCTCTTATTTCTATGCAGCTTCCGGCATCATCAAAGACAGGGTGGCATTCAAGCAGACCGTGGAAATCGGGAGCGTTTTTCTTCTGGAATTTTAGTTCGCAGGGGTGACTTCCGGGTTTCTTAAAAATCCTGAGGCGGTAAGAATAGAATAAATTTTGATAGCCTCTTACAATAAACTGAGTCAGGGGGCGCTTTACGAGCAATGATTCCGGAAGCCCCAGCATCATCTGGGCTGTGCGGTTGACTGAGGTGATAACAAAATCAGGGTTCATCAGTATATAACCTGAAGGAGCCGACTCGAATAATGCCCTGTAGCGCTCCAGTTCTTCAAGAAGCCTTCCCGGTATGTAAGCTTCGGCATCCCACTTGAGATGAACTTCACTGATCGTGCCGGACTCTCCGGCAAAATCTTCTTTTTCCTGTTCCAGGCCCTGTGTTATTTCAGCTAATTCGCCCGAAAGTTTACTATCCAGTTGTCCGCTTTCAAAATCACTACTCATTTTTCACCTGTGTTAATGAAAAAAAGCAGGGGGCAAAATCCGGCATTGATTATAGCAAACGCAATATATATTCTTCGTATGAAAAAAGCAAAGGGAAGTTTCTAAAAGGAGAAAGACTGCGGCCCGATTGATAACGGACACAGTAAGATGCCTCATCCAAAAAAACAGTTGCTTTTATTTCTTTATTTCCATAAAAATTAGTGAGGGCCAAAGACGCTATGAAACAATGAGGGGGAAAACATGGGCAAGATAATTGTTACCGAATTTTTATTATGCAAGCACGTGGGTGAAAATCTTTTTGAAGTGAAGAAACGCCCTGTGACTGAAATGGATTTTGAAGAAACTTATAACATCTATTATCACAAGGATTATGGATGTTATCTGATCCTTGATTATGAAGGCCGCTACATTAACCTCGATGTCATTAAGGCCGGGGCATGGCAGAATGCCCGGGTATGCGGAATGCACCTTCTCTGGAGAAAAGATTATAAAAGAACAGTACGCCACGATGAAATGACAGTGTACTGAAAAAGCTGAACTGAAACTAAAAAAGCCCTGAGTAATCCTCAGGGCTTTTATTTTTAAGTGATGCTTTTACAAAAATTACTTTAGCAGTACCATTTTCTTTACCTGCATGAAACTGCCGGAGGAAATCCTGTAAAGATATGTGCCGCTCGGAAGATTACCAGCATTGAAGTTTACTTCGTAACTTCCCGCTTTCATTACTTCATTTACAAGCGTGGAGACTTTCTGCCCCAGTATGTCAAACAGCTCAATTGTAACTTTCCCATCCCCGGCAAGCCCGTACTTAATTTTCGTTTCAGGATTAAACGGGTTAGGATAGTTCTGATTGACAAAGTAACTCTTAGGCTGCAGCTTGCCGCTTTCTGCCAGGAGTGTAGCCGGACCGTCAACATTCATATTCCATGCAATTGAAGAAGTGTCTTTTGAATTATAAACGTAAACCGTAACCTTGAACTTTCCGCCACCGGTTGCTCGGAATGTGAAAGTTGAATCGGTACTGCGCCTGATTGAGTCGACGTACCAGATATATTTTACATTTTCACCATAGGGGTCATAAACCTTGAGCGATAACTGGACGGAATCCTTGGATTTAAGATCAATGTCCCTTCTGTTTACGTTAAATATTTCTCCGTGCGCTGTGCCTTTTTCGAGCGTAAAAGGCTTCCAGCTGATGATCTCAGGCGGGAAGCCGCCGCGCATGAATTTCTGCAGAATGTTCATGAATATCTTCTGTACCGTTAAATCTCTTGCCAGACCGAAAGTCCAGTTAATGGAGGCAGAATTAAATACAGCCCCTCCGTTTTTATTGACATACATCCCCATCGTTATCGGCAGCCCTCTTGTGTAGCTTGCCGGCTCACACGGGGAAGTGCCTAGAATGCGGTAGTTAAGGGGGGTCTTATCCTCGCCTGTTACAACAGGAAGTCCGTCTTTGTACTGGAAGAGTGCTCCGTCAACCTCATAGCCAACAATAGCACTTGTCGAATCATCCGGAAGTCGCCCGAAGGAGTCACCGTCTTTTAATCCTGTGCCATTATAGATCCAGTTCTGCGAGTTCCAGACCGTATAGTCGCCATAGCCGTGACTGAAATTCATAATGGAATGATGAAGATCATTGACGTATCCGCCATTTAGAAACGTGGCGCCTAAGAACTCTGTTTCGGGCCAGTTCAGTGGCGGGGCGTACCAGTTTACTGTTGCCAGTGAATCGGCTACTCCGATAATCGGATCCTTATTGCTTTTATAACAAACCATGGTCCGGTCGTTGTCTTCCATTCTGACCTGCCACCAGCACGTGTTGCCCGATAAGCTGATGTGGCGGCCACCGCGCTTAATAAACTTTTCCATATTTATTCTCTCAGGGCGGGAATAATATTCATCATGCCCGCTTACAATGAGTACGTCATAATTATCCAGAAGTGTCGGATCCTTGTGCACTTCCATTGTGGAGGTTATTTCATAACGGATATTGTTTGTTTCAAGCCATTTGATGAGAGGTTTATTCCAGGCGTGGAATTCTCCCATCCCCCTGTGCTGTGAAAACGGGCGGTTTAATGAAACCCTGTCGGCCTTGATGCCGTAAGTGGACCCGTCATTGTAAACGTTTTTGCCTCCCCAGAGGTTATATGCCGTCCAGTTGAAATCATTAAGTAGCATCAAAACCTTGGAATATGAACCGGGCACTTTCTGTTTAAGCGCAAAAACAGCTCCCTTTGTCGTCGTACCATCGGCGTTTGGAAATTCAAGTCCGTAAGCCCCGCTCCTCCAGTCCCCTGGAATAACGAGCTTATAGCTCACCGGCCAGTCGACCCCTTTTTCATAAGCCATTGTGTCTATCGGGCGCAAGCCGTCGCTTTTGACGCCCGTAATTGTCATCATTCGCTCATATTCATTAACTGCAATTCTGTAGACCGTGATATCGTAAACAGGTTTTGAAGTGTTAATGTAAATGTAAAGCGTGTCACCCGGCGCAACGGCAAGAGGCCTTACGTAACCGTTGTTATCTGTGTATCTTTCGACCTGTGCATTTGTCAGGGGGGAGGATATCAAAAGAATAAATAATGCTGCCAAAACAGCGCATAAATTCCTTTCTGCTTTCATAGGAACTCCTCGGATATTTCATCAAATCTTTAGATAAAAGGGTATTATTATCATAATATAACCCCCTTCAAGAGTGGGTATCTGTTCAGTGGACCTTCAAAGTAGAATACTCAGTTCCGCTTATAAATTCAAGGAATTACATGGTATTGGAAAAATGTTGTGATATGAAGCACAGGGGGAACAATTAAAAATTAAAAATTAAAAATTAAAAATTAAGGAGGCGATTAATTCCTTCTTAACGTCGAACGTCGAACGTTAAAAAATGACCTTGAACGTCGAGCCTTCGCCTTTCCGGCTTCTGACTTCAATGCGGGCCCCGTTCATCTCAACGTACTTTTTAACCAGGGCAAGACCCAGGCCGTTTCCCTCAAACCTCCTTGTATAACCCTGCTCTTCCTGCGAAAAAGGATGGAATATATTCATCATGAATTCCTGTGAAATACCTATTCCTGTATCCTTAATTTCAACTTCCAGGCTGCTGTTCCTCAAAATATTTATTTCAATTCTGCCCGATCTTGTGTACTTAATGGCGTTATCAATGAGGTTGTTGAATATCTGGTAGAGTGAATATGCATCTGCTGTAACTGTTGTATCCTGAACCTGACAGTTAAGCTCAAGATCCAGATCCCTGTTTTTGGCCTGCGGTGCGTACTCGAGGAGAAGCTTCTGCATTATTTCTGAATGTATATCCACTTTTGCCGGAGTAAAATCGTATGTGTTTGTCTGAAGCTCAGACATGTTAAGTACGAGGTCAATCGTCCTGATGAGCCTTTTACTGGCCTGATCTATGATGTTAAAGCTCATCTGCAGGTCGTCATCCATGAAATTACTGCAGCTTTCTTTAATAAGACTGGTGAAATTAAGTATTGAATTAAGAGGGGAGCGGATCTCATGCGACATCTGTGCCAGGAATTCACTCTTTAAACGTTCTGATTTTTCGGCCTCTTCCTTGGCCTGTATCAGTGAAGCTTCAATTTTAACCCACTCCGAAATATCCCTTACGGCTGAGATATGCACCTCACGGCCGTTAACCGCATAAAATTTAATATTAAGTCCTATCGGGAAGGTGCTGCCGTCTTTTTTCCTGTGAAAACGCCTCGGTATTGAAGTCTGGTGCTCAAGCATTACCTGACGGGTTTTTTCAGGCTCCGCTGAAAGATCAATCAGATTCAGCGAAAGCATCTCTTCTTTCGTGTAACCGTAAAGCCTGCAGGCGGAATTGTTGACATCCAGTAGCTGCCCTGTTGTATTGTCAACTAGCAGGATGGCATCCGACTCCATTTCTATAATGTTCCGGCACTTTTCCTCACTTGCTAGAAGCTCTTCTTTCAGAACCCCGTTTTGTCTTTCGAGGTCTTCTAGCTCCACGATCCTTTTCTGCAGTCCTGATATCATCTGATATAATTCTTCGCTGCTTCCCCCGATATGCATACGGGAATACTCCTGGATTTTGAAAAAATATATACCGGAACCCGGAGACACCAGGTCCATTAAATAATTGTGCCTTAATATCGTACAAAAGATCTGTAATTTTCAAGTCTAAAGTTTTAAATAGGAATAAACCCGAAAAATTAAAATTGTTTTATCATCTTTCGATTATATATGATACTCTTCTTAATTTTCAATTTCGTAATGTTTTAACAAATTATGAATAATATATTAAAGATAAATATATCAGCCTCCAGGGCTGCAGTGGGTGTATTGGCTATAGTTCTATACTGGGCATTGTTCTTATGGCTGCACGATTATCTTGCAATGCCGCCATTTCCACTTATTATTCTGCCTATGGTTGCCTTAAGCTGGTTCTGGGGTATGAAAAGGGGGATGCTTGCAGGAATATTTTTAATTTTAAGCAGCATGCTTTATGTGATGATTTTTCACATTCATTGGGGAAATCCCGCTCTGGGAAGCATTTCGCTTGCTGTCTCCCTTGCACTCGGCAGTGCTGCCGGATGGATCAGAAAACTCTATGATAAGGAAAAGTTAGAGTCGGCTATGCTCGCCCGGGAGCACAAGGCCCTCCTTAAAGAGATGGAGGAAAGAAAGGCCGCCGAAAAAAGAGCACTATGGAATGAGCATTTCCTGAAAGTAATGTCTAATTCCTCACCCGTCGGTATACTTGCCATCAACAACTTAAGCGACCAGGTTTTGTTCTGCAATCACTTCTTCTGTGAAATTTTTAATCTTTCGGGACTTGAAAAAAAACTGCTCTCAGGAGAGATAAAAAATTCGGAGCTTAAAAGTTACTGCATTAAAAGTGTAAAGGATCAGGCGAAATACCAGGAACTCTTTGCTCCTGTGCTCGATCCAAATTCAAGAAGAGTAATTAATGTTAACATTGAATTTATGGACAACCGCGTAATTAATCACTACTCTTCTGAAATCAGGGATGAAAACGATGAATACCTGGGGCGTCTTTTTGTTTTTGTTGATGTAACGGAAAGAAAAAAACAGGAAGACCTCTTAAAAAAGCGTTTTGACTACGAACACCTTCTTTATGAAATCTCCAACGGGTTTATTAATACTTCTCCCGGGGAACTGGACGAAGTCTTTAACTCTTCGCTTAAGAAAGTCTGTGAATTCCTGGGAATGGACCTCGGGTATTTCTACCAAACTGACTTTGAGGCAGGTATAGCAAAAAATCTCTATGAATGGCGCAGCAGCAGTGTGGATAAAAATGCTGCAAAAATCCATAGCGTTAACCCGGATGTCTGGCCCACGATTAAGAAAAAACTTGGAAATTTAGAAAAGGTGGTCGTTCCCGACGCCCTGGAACTGCCCGATAACCAGTCGGGTGAAAAAGAATTTATCTTGGGCATGGGTATAAGGTCAGTTATCATTTTCCCCGTTGTCTTAAGAAATAAACTTATGGGATTTTTAGGCTTCAGCTCAATTTCCCCACGGAAATATACCCATGATGCCGATGAGGTGCTAAAGATTATCGGCACGGTTTTTACAAATGCTCTGGTCCGCAAACAGAAAAATGAGGCCCTTCTGGAAAGCGAGGAACGCTTCCGCCTCCTTATTCAGCACTCGACAGATATGATCGGTATTCTTGACACTGATGGATACGTAACATACGTCAGTTCTGCATCCAAAACCATCACCGGAAAAGATCCTGGGGAATGGCGCGGAAAACTGCTCTATCCATTTCTTCATCCTGACGACGCTGGTAAAGTTAAAGGGGCAATACGAAAATTTGTTGAAAACCCTGATCTTCCTCCTATTAAGCTTTCACTCAGAATTCAGTCTGAAGAAGGCAGGACCATATTCCTGGAGACAATCTTAAACGGGCAGCTTAATAATCCCTCCATCAAGGGAATCGTCTGTAACTCAAGGGATATGTCGCAGCACTTTGCTCTTCAGGAAGCCCTGCGCGATTCACACAACTTCCTGAACGCCGTACTTAACAGGGCCAGTGATCCGATGTTCGTTAAGGATAACAGCCACCGCTATACAATGGTAAATGAGGCCTACTGCAGACTTGTCGGATTTTCAAAAGAGCAGCTCCTTGGAATAACTGATTTCAACCTGTTCCCTGAAGAACTTGCTGAACGCTTTCATGAAAAGGATGACTATGTATTTAATATTGGAGAAGTTGAGAATTTTGAAGTTGAATTTACTGACCCCAACGGGAATAAACATTTTGCCGTAACGAATGAAACCCTTTATCAGGATGAAAAGGGAGAAAAGTATATTATAGCCAATATACGCGATGAGGCCAAAAGAAAAGAGCTGGAAAGGGAAATTAACATCGCTTTTATGAAGGAAAAAGAGCTGAGCGAAATGAAATCTAAATTCATCTCCATGGTCTCTCATGAGTACAGGACGCCTCTTACTGCCATACTTTCTTCAACCGAACTCCTGGAACTCTTCGGCGTTGATATGACTACGGATGAAAGACAGGAACACCTGGATAAAATTAAAAATTCGGTCGACTTCCTTATTTCGATGCTCAATGAAGTGCTCCTTATAAGCAGGGCTGAAAGCAGGCGAATGGAATATAACCCGGCTTCATTTGAGCTGATTGCTTTCTGCAGAGAAATGATCCGTAACATAACAGACAGTACAAAGTGCAATATTGAGCTGAAATCCAGCTTCCCATCCAGGACTGTGGTGATGGATAAAAGCCTGCTGCGTCATATCATTATAAACCTGCTCTCTAATGCGGTCAAATATTCAACCGTAGGGGCTTCAGTCAGTTTTAATGTCCAGAACAATGCAAACTATATTGACTTTGAGGTTATAGATTCGGGCATGGGTATCCCGGAAGAGGACCAGGTAAGACTTTTTGAACCTTTCTTCAGGGCAAATAACGTTCTTAATATTTCAGGCGCTGGACTCGGCCTTTCTATTGTAAAACACTGTGTTGAACTTCATAAGGGGAGTATTTCATTTGAAAGCAGACTTTCTGAAGGCACCACCTTCCGGGTCAGTCTGCCCGATGAATTTCAGGAAAATATGATTGCTTCCTGAAACAAATATCCGGTTTCCCCTTTACGTGAATTTTGTTATTTTTTGTTACTCCTTTTTTACTTTAGACTTAGATTTAAAGCTGTGATATATTTGGGATAAAACGATGCTATTATAGAATATTGTGATATTACCAGTCTGCGGCTTTGGCCGCGGATTATCATTTTCTTAACAACAAAAAGGATTTTTTATTATAAATGGAAAAGATTCTTGTAATTGAAGATCACTCTCCTGTAAGGGAGAACTTAAAGCAGCTCCTCCGGAAGGCAGGCTATGAAGCTGTCACTGCTGAAAATGGAAGTAAAGGCGTGGATCTTGCGATGGAATTAAAGCCGGACCTTATTCTCTGCGACATAATGATGCCCGGTATGGACGGATATGATGTCCTAAAAGAGCTGAGCTGCTGCAAGGAGACCTCTTCAATTCCTTTCTTATTCTTAACCGCTAAGGCAGAAATGGCTGACCTGAGACAGGGGATGGAGCTTGGCGCGGATGATTACCTGGTCAAACCCTTTAAGGCCGGCGATTTGCTGAAGGCTGTTAAAATCAGGCTTGAAAAAAGAGGAATGACTGCTCCAGTGGAAAAAGAAGACCCTCAAATTTCCTCCCCGGCTCTTTAGCTTCCCGCTTATCGTCAAAAATAACCCGCTTATTTGCAAAATAGCCCTGTTACCACATTTTATGATGCTGGCCCATGAAATTGAGTTAACTTAGCGTGTCAAATTATATTCATTTTATTCCATGCAGCTGGAGGATAAAATGGCTGGTATTCTTGTTGTCGAAGATGACCTTTCTACACGGAGTAACTTAATACAATTACTCGAAAGAAGCGGTTACAGCGTTCTTTCTGCCCAAAGCGCGGAAATAGCACTTGAGATGATGGAGAATGAAACTCCCGACCTTATTATTTCGGATATTATGATGCCGGGAATGGATGGTTATGAATTCCTGAGGCGTGTTAACGGGGATAATAGCCCGGACCATATACCATTTATCTTTCTTACGGCCAGAAGTGAAATTTCCGATTACAGACAAGGAATGCTCGCCGGCGGAGATGACTATATTACAAAACCCTTCAAGGCTCATGACCTACTGAGGTCAGTTGAGGTCCGCCTGAAGAAAAAAGAAAAGTCCGAAAGAAAACTCGAAGAATTTAAGAGCAGCATTACACACAACATAAGCCACGAGTTCAGAACCCCCCTTGTCCCGATCATCGGTTATTCGCAGATGATAAAGGAGAATTACTGGCATCTGGGGCCTGCTGAAGTACTTGAAATGACAGAAGAAATTCAGTCCTCAGGCAGCTGGATGCTGAAGATGATAGAAAAATTTCTCCTGCTTCTGGAACTTGAAGAAAGTTCTTCGGCTGAGATGAATGAAAATTTTTGCCACGCCCTTGAAGTAGTTCATGAGTTAACTGAACACATCGCTTCCCTTAATAACAGGACAGATGATCTCCACTTAAACCTGAAAGCTGCAAAAGTAGCTCTTGAGAGGCGGGACCTTGAAAGAATCATTACTGAACTGCTTGAGAATTCCTTCAGGTTTTCAAGCGCTGGTTCTCCTGTTGAAATTATTTCATATTCAGATGAATGTTTCCACGTTATTACAGTAAAAGATTCCGGAAAAGGGATGAGCCCCGATCAGCTGAAAAAAATCTCCGCTTTTTTCCAGTTCAGCCGCCAGGGGGGGCACCATGCCGGCCTGGGACTTGGACTTGCAATTGTAAAGAAACTGGCTGATAAAAACAGGGCAAGTTTGAGTATCGAAAGCGCACCGGGGCTTTATACTAAAATTGTGCTCAAACTTCCATTGTGGATTTAACAATTTGATTTCCATTTGAATGACAGTTAAGGACATCCCTCAAAAGAGGTGTCTTTTACGCGTATATATATTTTTTAGGGAGCATTATGAAAATTGGTGTCGAGAAAAAAGTAACTATTTGGTTCCTGCTGGTACTCTGCCTTGGTCTGTTTTTTACTTATTTGGCCTTTAAGAGCCGGATAGATTACCAGGAAAGAGGCAATTGGGTCAGGCTTTCATATAATATACAGGCTGAAATTGAAAATATGAACGACTATATTCAGCAGATTGAAATAAATTCCCACCATTATCTGCTTACAGGAAGACAGGAATGTATACATTCCTACAATGAGGCCCTGGACAGCCTGAATAGAAGCATTTACCAGTTTTCAGAGTTGACAAAAGATAACCCCAAACAGCAGGAGCTCTTAAAGATTTTCTCGAAGTTTACAAGCAGAAAAGAGGTAGAACAAAAAAATTCTATAAAGGTAAAAGATACACTCAACCGCTTTATGGCTTTTACCAAGGTGGCAGAAGCATATAACCAAAACCTCGTTGACAGCCTTAAGATGGTCATTGGTCAGATGGATAGTGTTGAGGATAAACGCCTGGACGAAAGATTGCTTTCTCAGCAGAATGCATCCGTAAGATCCATTTCATCACTTATTACTCTGGTTGCACTGTTCCTTATGACATTTGGAATTTTCTACTGGCTCATTCTGGATGACATTAAGAAAAGAAGAAGTGCCGAAGCTCAGCTTGCCCAAAGTGAAGCCTTCCTTTATATGACCTTTAACGAGGCCAATGATGCTCTTTTCCTGGTCGATTCAAAGACAAACCTGATCGAAAGGTGCAATAAGGCTGCGGTAAAAATATTCCAGGCTCAAAGTGAACAGGATCTCATAAAAACCTTCGGCCCCAGATTTCATAAATCGGGCTTTAGTCATGCTGAGCGCGATGAAATAAATAGTGCCATCGAAAAAAACGGCGTCTGGAAAAGTGAACTTATCTACACAACACAATCCGGCAGTGAATTCTGGGGGGCAGTCTCCATTAACACCTTTAAGGCCTATTCTACTGAGCATAAACTGGTCCGCATCATTAATATTACGGAAAGAAAGAATTCCGAACAGGCACTTAAAACTTATGCCGAGGCCCTTGAGGAAAGTAAAAACAGGCTTCAGTCGCTTACAGCCGAACTCCTCATTAAAAACAATGAGCTTAAAAAGTCCGAAGCAGCCCTCAGGGATCTTAATGTCAGCAAAGACAAGTTCTTCTCTATACTTGCCCACGATATGCGCAGCCCTTTTGCGGGACTCCTTGGCATTGCAGAGTATATGGCCGACTGCCAGGATATGATACCAAAAGATGAAATGAAAGAGCTTTCTGAGGCCGTCTATGCTTCGGCTAAGAAGGTCTACGGACTCCTTAACAACCTTCTTGAGTGGTCGAGACTCCAGATGGGAAAAATTGAATACATCCCTTCAGAAACAAACCTGAGGGAAATTACAGATGAAATTCTCGACCTCCAGCATTCTAATGCCGAAAGTAAAGATATCCTGATGAAAAATGAAATCAATAGCTGCATTAATATCTATGCCGACCAGAACATGGTGGCTACTATACTCAGAAACCTCGTCTCAAATGCAATTAAATTTACGGGCATGAAAGGAGAAATTACACTTTCTGCCGTTGAAAAAGATTCTTCAGCAGAAATAAGCGTAAGGGATACCGGAATCGGAATGAGTGAGGCTGAACTGAATAAAATTTTCAGGATAGATTTAAAACACACAACTAAAGGTACCGCAGGAGAAGAAGGCACAGGACTTGGACTTGTTCTTTGCAAGGAGCTCGTAGAAAAGAATCATGGCAATATCAGGGTGGAAAGCCAGGTAGGCAGGGGAACGGAATTTATCTTTACGCTTCCGCTTGCTCAAATAACTGATTCGGCTAAGGAAACACAGATGCTCAACAGCCCTTTGCAGAAATGGGACTTCTGATTTCAGATAATACACCGGTTACGTAAAATTCAAAAATTCAGTGAATTCCGTATAAGTTTGTAAAAAAACGGATGTTTTTACCTGAAATTTGCCAAATTAAACTTTTGTAGATATATTTTGGCCTTTAATGTCTAAAAATGTATCTTTAATTTTGCAGACAGTTTATTCTTTTATATATGTTTTCTAATTCTTTAGCCCGTCTGAATCTCCATCTAAGACGGGCAGATTACGAGGAGGTTAAATGATTTTGTTCTTAAAACTTGACGCTTCTGAAAAGGAAGTTCAGAAGGTCAAGGAAAAGATCGCTGCTCTTGGCTGTACACCACATCTGATATATGGTACTGAAAAACTTGCTATCGCACTTACAGGCCCTACTACCAGTCTCGACGAGGAGGAATTCCTGCTCCTCGATTCCGTCCAGGAAGTGCTTAGAATTTCTAAGAAATATAAACTCGTAAGCCGCGAGGCTAAACGCGAGGATTCAATTATAAAAATTGAAGACGTTGAAATTGGAGGCGATAACCTTACAATGATCGCCGGCCCATGCTCAATCGAAAGCCGCCAGCAGCTCTTTGATATCGCGGGACCATTGAAGGAAATGGGCGTAAGGCTCTTCCGCGCCGGCGCTTATAAACCCCGCACCAGCCCTTATGCTTTTCAGGGACTCAAAGAAAAGGGACTCGGCTACCTTGCTGATATTAAAAAAGAACTCGGAATGCTCGTCGTAACAGAAGCGAAGGATACTGAAACCCTGGGCCTCGTTGCGGAAGTCTCAGATATAGTTCAGATCGGCGCAAGAAATATGCAGAACTTCAGCCTCCTCGAAAAAGCCGGCAGCTTACAGAAACCTGTCCTTCTAAAACGCGGTCTTGCTGCTTCAATCGAAGACCTCCTTATGAGCGCGGAATATATAGTCTCTCAGGGCAATTTCGACGTAATACTCTGCGAAAGAGGAATCAGGACATTTGAAACATATACAAGAAATACACTCGACTTAAATGCCGTTCCGGTAATTAAAAAACTCTCGCACCTGCCCGTGTTTGTAGACCCTTCACACGGAATCGGTATCTGGGATAAAGTCCCTGCCATGTCTATGGGTGCTGTTGCATGCGGGGCGGACGGACTTATAATTGAAGTCCATAATAAACCGGATGAGGCCTTATCCGACGGGTTCCAGAGCCTCACACCGAAAAACTTTGAAAAGCTTTTAACAAAGCTTTCCCAGCTGGCGCCAATTGTGGATAAGAAATTCGTAAGAGGTTTCCAGGAGGCCCGGTAAGAACAACCAATATTATAAAAAAAAGGGACAGGCCTGTTAAAGCCTGTCCCTTTTTCATTTTTAAAGGTAAATATTCTTAGAAAATGAAACCCACACCTGCGCCAACGGTGCTGAACTTTGCAACGTTGTAGTCAACATTCAGGTTTAAGAATGCAAGCTTGAATGCCACACCGACAGTCAGCTTTGTCGTGTTTTCACCTTCAAGATCAAACGAGATCCTGCTTGTACGCGTAGAATTTATACCCTGCGCATCTTTATATGTATATATATAGTCATAGCTAACAGCCATTTTTGAAGTCTGCAGAGATAAACCAGCATAAGGGGTAACATTAAGAGCACCAGGGCCAAAAGTTCTGCTGGCATAAAGACCATATTCTGTAGCCTTGCTCTCAAGAATATCGCCAACCTTCAGGTTCTGTGTGAAGAATCCAACTGATAAGTTCACTGGTATTGGAGCCGGGATCCACTGGCCTATATTGTGCTGAATGCCGAAACCGAAATATTTTGATTCGCCAAGATTCTCATCGAGCTTTACAGCGGGCAGATAGCGGAATGCAACCTGTGTTCCGTAGATCGTACCAACTGTCAGCTGGGGAGCACCAAGAGGAAGCAAAGGAATGTCGTTCAATGCGCCGCCAACCCCCAAGTCAATTTTGTCTGCATTAAGCTTGTACTTGGCTCCTCCATTGAGCGTAAGATCCTTACCTGCAAAATCTATAATAATATGGTCTTCTTTTTTGCCAACAGCAGTTGGTCCAGAAAAACTAACCTGAAACGTTTCGCTGGTAAGCTTATTGAATACCTGAGTTCTGATTTGGGCATCGCTTATACTTTGTGTCATCTTCTGAGCCTGATCGGCTGTAAAAGTATAGTCGCCAGTGAAACTGAAAGTTTTGTTTTCCTTATTATACATTGCGCCCATTGCAACAACACCTAACTGAATATCAACTCCCCATAGTTCAGCCTTAGGTGCTCTTGTAGTCCAGCCTGTATTCAGGTTGGCGCCAAATCCGCTGCTGATTGGTGCTAAGTAAGCCTGAGCCGCTTTGTTTGAAAGCTTGTTTAAGGTTTCTTCAAGTGATTGTGCGTTTGTTGAAGTGAAAAAAATAGTCGAAAATAGCAAAAGAGCCGTAACACGTAAAACGAACTTCATAGGACCCCCCATAATCAATGATTGAAAATATGAAATTATAAGTACCTCGAAGCCCGGAGGAATTCATGGCGTTTATTCTTTCCGGACGCACTAAACTAAATTGGAATGAAAAATAGGGAGTATATAATCAGTTGTCAAGTCCTGGGGGGCAAATAACTTTATTTTTTATTGAAGAAAATTGTCGGTAATTCAAAAATTCAAAGCGGGAACTCACCACTTAAAAGTCGGGGAAGGAGAGAGTGAAAAATCCTGTAGGAGGCTCCCCAGAGCTTGTAGGGACCTACCCTGTAAAAAGCAATCTTTCTTGCTTCAGGCCACTCCTCCAGGCGGAACATCTCCTCCTGGTGCGATTCCGGGCGCGCAAGCTCCTGAATGCTCACATCCAGAACCTCCGAAACCTCGCTTTCCTGTATTATCCATTTTTCCTGAGGCTTAATATGTGCCAGGAAAGGCTTAATCCTGAAACTGGATGCCCTAACCTCTACCTCCGGCAGTTCTGCCAGTATCTTTACATTACTGCTTTTAAGTCCGATTTCTTCTTCAGCCTCGCGCAGGGCGGTGTGCTCTAAAGAGAGATCCGTCTTTTCCACCTGGCCTCCCGGAAAAGCCAGCTGCCCGCTGTGTATGCCGTGCAGGCTTCGCCTTATAAGAATTAGCCTGAGCTCCTTATCCTTACCCCTGAATACAGGAACAAGAACTGCTGCATCTTTTAACTTATATGTACTGCTAAACAAAATTTCTCTTTCTTAATAATTAACTAATATACTAAAAATCTCATTTTCATTCAGCAGCTTTTCCGGGTAGCTTCTGCAATTTCACCTTCAGAGACTTACTTTTTGTCGCCGTGGTGAATATTGAAAAACACTGTTGCAATCGGGTAATTGCTGATATTTATTGCGTGAAGCACAGGGCCGCCAATAGCCCTTCTCATCCAAATATCCACGTTTACTGTATCTGTTTTTTCTCCTTCCTGGTAAATCATTTTCCCGTTACCGGGCGTAGTAAAACTGAAACTAAGTACTTTTTTATCTGAGAAGAACCTTTGCAGCAGGTCCGAAGCCTGAATGTTGGAAATGTCCCTGTATAGTGAATCCTGCAGGCGCAGTGTGACAGGGGAGCTTAAAAGATCATCCATTGCCTTGGGATTGCTTGAACGGAAAGCACTTGCAATTCTGTCGAGGGAAAGCTGTACGTCACTTGGCACAAAAAAGCTCTGTGCATTAACTATGACAGGAAGAATTAAAAACAATAACAAGGGAAATAACTTTTTCATTTTTTACCTCCATTGTGCATTGTGATGAGCCATATTAAAAGCTATGCCATATTTTATAATAATGAATTTCATCGTCGATGCAAATGCAAAGATGAATCATCATTCATATTAATATACACCGGCAATATTAAAGTTGTTCCTGCCCTTCAAGTAAGGCCGTTTGCGCGGTTATGGTGGAGCCTGGATGGCTTAAGGGGACGGCTTTTGCCTGAAACCTGTTCTTAAGACGCAATAGAGGCTTTTCCATTACGTAGTATGAAACTGAAGCAATAATTAGTGTTACAATGCTGCCCGAAATGAGTATGGAAAGTCTTGAAAAATCAAAATACCGCATTACCTCGAATACCGGATCGTGCCAGAGATATACCCCGTAAGAGATGCTTCCTGCCCAAACCATTGGCTTCATCGTCAGTAACTTTTTAATCATGCTTTTTTCATCTGAAACTATGTGCAGTATTAAAGCTGCAGTCAGAAACTCCACTAGGAAACTTACCCATAAGAACGTATTTGGGTTGCGCCAGCTGATGTTAAAGAGAATTATGAGCGGGAAAGTAAAACCGGCATATGCAAAAGATCTTAATCCTGATGCTCTTTTCTCCCATAATCCAGAACTCCTTACAAGAGCAGCGGCGCATCCGGCTAAAAGTGCATCGGCTCTCGTATCCAGCCCGTTAAAAATCCTGTCAGCCGTGTGCCCTGAATATGTCATATATATCCTTAAAATCCAGGAGAAAACCGAAAGGAGCAGAACAATATTAAGTATCCTCTTCTTCCGCCTTAAGTATTTTAGCATTAAAATAAGCAGTACAGGCCAAAGCATGTAAAACTGTTCCTCAATGGAAAGCGACCATGTATGCGAAAGAAGCCCCATTTGGTGCAGATTAAAAGCCCTCGCCCAATTGGCCGAATAAAAAAGTGTAATGATACTGCTTGCAATATCGGTATTAGCAGAACCTTTGAGATCCAGCCACTGAGCTGTTAAGGTAACTATCAGGAGCATTAGAAGCAGGGCGGGAAGAAGCCGGAGAATTCTGCGCATATAAAAGTACTTCAGGTTAATTTTGCCTGTTTGAGAAGCTTCTGATAAAAGTAGTGAAGTAATCAAAAATCCGCTCAGGACAAAAAAAATGTCAACCCCTATGAACCCACCCCTGAAAGAGGGGATTCCGGAGTGGAAAAGCATAACAAGCAGTATTGCCATGCCCCGCAGGCCGTCTAAGCCGGAGATGTATTTGATTTTATTGTCCCGGGGATTCATCAATTAAATATCTTTTTTAATAGTCCCCGTAAATATAAGACTTTTTACCGAAAGGAAAGAGGGGGGAGTTAAGGAGTGCCGCAGGCCCTGAAAACAGGCCTGCGGCCGGAAGTTTATTTCAGATCTCTTCAAGCTCTTTAATTTCATCTCCGGATAAAGCTATTTCATGAGCATTTATGGTTCCTTTTACCTGCTCCGAGCTTCTGCCGCCAACAATTGCAGCGGTAACAGCAGGGTTTTTAAGTGCCCATGCAATTGCAACTTCTCCTGCGCTTGCACCATCATGCCTTTTGCCAATTTCTTTCAACTTTTCCACAACTGTCAGATTACGGCTCAGACGCGGCTCTGTAAAATCCCAGCTCCTTTTACGCCAGTCGTCTTCAGGAAGCCTTTTAATTCTTTCGCGTGTCATCGCCCCTGTTAAAAGCCCCGATGCCATAGGGGAATAGACAATTACCCCAATCCCTTCTTTCTGGCAGTAGGGAAGTATCTCACTTTCGATATTACGGTTTAACAGTGAATACGGAGGCTGAAGCGAAGTAATTGGCGCTATGCCTTTTATTCTTTCCATCTGGGCTACATCGAAGTTTGACACCCCGATAAAGCGTACCTTCCCATCTTTCTTCAGATCGGCCATTGTCCTCCAGGCCTCTTCATTTTCAGCCTCACCCTTATCGCTCGGCCAGTGAATCTGGTATAGATCAATAGTGTCGGTATTCAGCCTCTTAAGGCTTGCCTCGCATTCCCTTCGTATTGAATCAGCCTTGTGACTTCTGTGCATTCTACCCTGCTCATCGCCTATAAGGCCACACTTTGTAAATACATATGGCTTTTCACCTTTCCAGTCCTTTAATGCCCGGGCAACAACTTCCTCAGAATGCCCCAGGCCGTAGGCTGCAGCCGTATCGATCCAGTTGATCCCAAGCTCAAGTGCCGTATGTATTGCCTCAATGGACTTTCTGTCGTCCTGCTCGCCCCATGCAAATTCCCAGCCCGAACCGCCGATTGCCCATGCGCCAAAACCAATGCGCGTAATAGACATATCCGAATTGCCAAGTTTTTTCTTTAACATATTCCTTCCCGGTTAGTATTCAATTAAAAATTAAAAATTAAAAATTAAAAAGTGAAGAGGGGAATCCGGTTTAATTTTTCAATTCAAAATTGAGCATTCAACATTCAAAATTCAAAATTCAAAATTCAACATTCATCTTAAGAGTACCATTTTAATCGTCTTTTCAAAACTCCTCACCCCCCGGGCACTGAAGCGGCAGAAGTATATTCCGCTTGGATATCTGTCAGCATTCCATTGTAGTCTGTAATTGCCTGCTTTTATCATTTCATCAGAGAGCGTCGTAACTTTCCGCCCGATTATGTCAAAAACCTCAACCTTCAGATAAGAATCCTCAGGAAGAAAATAGCTGAGCGTGGTTGAGGGATTAAATGGATTTGGATAGTTATTGCTTAATGAGTATTCCTTTAGAATCGCTGCTTCTTCTGTTGTTTCGTGAATATTTGTAGTGCCTCTGAATTTCCCAATGGCAACCGCGGGCTCAAAAATGCACTCGGTACTGTTAAGATTCCTGTCATAAATAACAACCTTCAGGTCCAGCGCCGTAGAATCGGAGTTTGTCATTGCTGAAATATCTGCCCGGTAGTAGCTCCCCAGAATGGAGTCCTCTGATATTTTAATAATATTGAGCCTCTTCCAGCTATTTCCTCCATGCTGCCTGATGTATATCTTTGTTGAATCGTCAATGACAGGCATAATATATGGATTGTAGTCCTGATCCAGCAGGTAATCGCAGCCTGCAAAGAATATCCTGGCTTTTTCCCCTTTTTCAAGCCTGCTTTCAGGAATTCCCAGAGAATTTCTGACCTGCAGAGACCTGATCAGGGGGGGATTAGGATCTGTGAGCGAAAGATCATACCGGCAGTTCATAACAGCACTGGCTTCATATCCTTCAATATAATAATGGATATTTGAAAACTCCGTCCTGTATTGCTTTTTGCTGACACTGATACTATGAGCATTAGCAAGAGTATCCTGCACCAGGAGATTATCCCCGTCAAATATTTTGTATACAGTCCGCCCGGCCAGACGCAAATAATGTTCCTGCATCTGCCCAAAAAAATTGAGCTGGGGCATTATCGTCTGTCCCGAGCTTAAGAGGCTGCTGTTATTGTGAAACCCATCGGGATAAATGAGCCAGTTCTTGAGTGAAATTGTGCCTCCTGCTTCGGTAAGAATTATATTTTTTGAAGGCGCCTGAGGCGTAAAAAGTCCGACATTTCCGTTGTAGACTGAAAAGGGAGGAAGATCTACTGCGAAAGTTACCTCTGAGGAGTGAGAAGCCTTTTTCCATAACTCCGGACATTTTGAGTCTGCAATTGAAATTGCAGTTGCTGGTTGAAAATCGTGATGCATCGCTCCGTGCCCAGGAAGGTAGACTTTTCCGTTCCATTTCCTCCCTGAAAGCACATAGCTTTCAAGATAATTTCCACCGAATGTAACATTATATCCATCTATCAGCTTAAGGCCCCCGATAAAGAATACTTCCGGGCATGCAATATTATTTGGAATATCCAGAGAAATGTTTTCCGCAATCAGATCGCTGTATTCATTTGTGAGATTTTGCGATCCTTTAATTTCATGCATATGAAAGTCCGCCACACAGACGCGGTTGTCACTGGAGGCAATGACGCCTCCAATATTGATCTTATACCTTCCCGATACATTTGAGCATTTGAAGACTCTCCTTGTTGAACTGAAAACTGTAATTATATCCTTAAATGCCGATGAATCAGGAAATGTAATCTGGTAAATCCACGTAGAATTATCCCCTTCAAAACTATTTCCATCCTTGTCCTTTACATTGAAAGAAATTTTATTCCGCGCATCCTCAGGTGCGATGCTTATTGTATCTGAACCTTTCAGCACAAGGTGTTCCTTTGCAATAAAGCTTAACGTATCACTTTCGGCAGAATAAAGTGCAAGAAGATCATATGTGCCCGGGGGAACCATCAGTTCAGCCGAGGAGCCTTTCCATACAGCTTTCTCACTGCCGAAAGACTGCCTGCTGTCTGCAAGATAGAAACGTGTTCCCATGGACTTGAAATTAATAACCAGCCTTGCTGCCTTCTCAAATGCCCACGGAAGATGCAGAGTCTCTGAAGAGGACTTTATAACAACATTCCCGGAAAACGACTGCGATTCCGTTATGGGATCGGGCAGGTGATTGTTATTGACCTCAAGCCTGAAAATAACCTCTCTGGATGCGCCCGGTGCAAGACTGAAGTCCCGGGGGATTGCTTCAAGATGCATTGAGGGAATCAGATTGCTGAAATCTATTTTGTAATCCTGTACGCTGTTTGAAATATTTTTGACCAGGATAGTATCAGTCTTTCTCCACTCTCCCGCATTTAAGTTGTCCAGCCCGAAACTTAAACAGCACGGGTTAAAAAGCGTTGAAACTTTTGCCGCCTTTAATACATCGATCCTTCCGGCTCCCTGCGACATTGCTTCCTCATGGATGTCTTTTGCTGTCGACATTAGTGCCGACTTAATATCCATTGGTCCCCAATCGCGATGAATACTCTTTAGAAGCGCACACGCCCCTGCAACATGAGGCGCAGCCATTGAAGTGCCTGAACTGTAAACATAGCCGCCATCAAGGCAAACCGATTGAATGATTTCTCCGGGAGCAAGCAGATCTGGCTTTATACAGGAATTGCTTTTATTCGGGCCCCTGCAGCTGAAGGATGATAACTTGTCAAATTTATCTGAAGCCCCAACGGTAATGGCAAATTCCGCGGTGCCTGGACTGCTGATGGTATTAAATTTTTCGCCGCTGAAATTGTTACCCGCTGAAACACAGCACACCAGTCCAAGCTTTACGGCATTGTTGACTGCTGTAGATAAAGCATCTTCAGGATAGCCCTGTCCTCCAAGACTTAAATTTGCAATGTCTATCATATCATCCGGATTACCGTCCTGGTTGGGATCCAGTGCTCTTTCAAGCCCGCAAATAACCGTGGATTCCATTCCTCCGGAATTACGGCTGAGCACTTTCAGAGCCATGAGCTTTGCCTTTGGGGCTACACCTTTTAAATCGCCGTCGGCAGCTGCAATCCCGGCGACGTGCGAGCCATGCCCCTGGTCATCCATCGGGTCACTGTCACCGTTGTAGCAGTCGTAACCTCCTATAACCTTGTACCCCGGGCCAATGCCTCCTCCTAAGGCCGGATGCATATAATCAACTCCGGTATCCAGAATTCCAATTACAATACTGTCGCCTCCTGTTCCAAACTGCTGCCAGAGCGAATCTGCCTTTATCAAAGGAATGCTCTCCTTTAGAAGTGCCGAAACTTTTATATCCGGGTAAACTTTCTTTATGTAGGGGAGGCTGAAGAGGGAATTCACGACAGCCCTTGGAAGTGAAATGCTTAGTCCGTTAAAAACCCTGTAGAATTCATTTCTTACTTCAGGTATAGACGCATTTATTCCCATGGTTTTGGTGTATTTCCCAAAGAGCTTTATAAGATCATTTCGGAATAAGCTGAATTGTGATGTGTATGAAGATTTTGATAAGCCTCTGCGCGTTGAAGCTTTCGTAAGAAAAAGAGGTTCTGTCTTAAATTCTACAATAACATCCAGGTTTTCCGTCAGGTCTACGTCTTCAAGATTTACCCGGTTCTCCTTTGTCCTGCTCAGGCTGTAAACATGTCCACGTTCATTCGGAATTTTTATATGTTTTGACGGGTCTTCATTTCCCTCAATGACATGGCGGAAACTATACTGGGGCAACAGATTAGAACTGAAGAAGATAAGCAGCAGAAATAGTATAGACCGAACCTTCATTTCCACCCCCGCACCGTCCCTGTCCAGGCAGGAAAAATTACTAAATATTGATCATGCTATGCCGCATTCAAATATTATTATAAAGAATCCGCCTTATTAGCAATTCCTAAGTGCATGGTATAAGGGAAATAGTCAAAAGCTATATTCTGCGTCACATCTCAGGCAAAAAATGAGGGAAAATGAAAATAATGGAAGGAAAAAGTAATTGCGCGGAAGGGAATAACCAGGATGCCGGGTGTTTTTTTCGAGCGTGACTTCTTGAAAACTCATTTGATTCCTACTGAAGAAATCCCTAAACTTGTAGTATAAATTGAATATTAAAATTTAAAAAAATTTCCGAAAACGGCTTCCGTCACCATATAAGCAGATAAATAATTCTTTATTTAGGGTTTTTATCCGTGAATTAGCAATCCAAGTTAGTAGATGGTTTCTTATTAAAAGGGCAGGAGAACAATTCTGTTCTCAATAAAACCGGAGGGTATATGATCCTTAAGACAATATTTCTTGCCTTTGTCCTTTTTCTTCTATCCGGATCTCTTCTGGCCCAGAGAGCCCAAATGGGCTTCAGACTTGAAACTTTGGGAATGCACAGGACGCATTCAAACGCCTTTAATTCCGATACAAAAAAGGAATTGTTTTACATACCTGTCCCCAGTGCATTGCAGTTGAATGTTTCTGTATTTCCGGTGAAAGATCTCTCCCTTGATGCCAGACTTGGCGGCGTGTTCGCATGGCTCGGATTTTCAGGATTTGAGTACGGGCTTTATTCGAAATATTACCTTTGGGACCGTTATTATATTTCGGGTGGAATCGTTATGCATCATAACGACGGCCACAAAGGGATCTTTAGCGGGATGGGGGAGAAGTATTCTATGCCCGCCTTTGGAGCCGGGATGAAGCTTACGAAAGTTACAAATGCCGACCTTATGTTCTACTATGCCGGAAATAAACTGCTTACTGACAACTACTCCTTCGGAACTCCTCCCACTACTTTTACACGCTTCGACTGGCTTCTGAAACTGAGCCTCGATTTCGAATGGGAAGTTTTCTTTTAGTATAAAGTAGGTAGTATGTAGTAAGTAGAAAAGAAAAGGCAGGACTAAATCCTGCCTCATACCTTTTACTTCCTACTACCTACTACTTACTTATTACTCGTTCCTCAGAATTCTTCCTCACCGAACCCGTTGCCGTTATCCGACTCGCGCTCGCGCTGCTTGAAGTTATTTATGGAATATCTCAGGTTAAGCATGATTATGGGCGACTCCATCTTAAATGTGCTGAATGAGTAAAGGCCTTCACTCTGTGTGGTGGTCTCATGCCTGTGTGTACCGAATATGTCCCTTACCTGAAGAGTAAGTGAAAGCCTCTTTTCCATTAAATCTTTCTTTAGCGCCAGATCGGTCATAAAGTTTCCCTTGGTCTTTTCCTGAAGCGTTACGCTCGGGCTTTCATACGTTCCGTTTAACTGAAGCTGCAAAGTGCTGCTTAAGTTAACGTTGTTGCTCATCCTTGTTCTCCAGTTAAAACTCGACTTTTCAACCGGAACACCGTTCAGGTTGCTTTTAAGTCTGTAGTCGTAAAGGTTTCCCATCAGGTCCACACTCCAGATCTTAAGCAAGTCGAAACTGGCCATTATTTCCGTTCCAAGCGAGTAATCCTTTCCAACGTTTGATAATGTTTCAAGTGTAACATTGTCTGAATATGGCGATCTGAGGGTTTCTATCTTCCCGTTATTTATTCTGTAATATGCTTCAGTTGACAGGGACATGGGTCCTATTAACGTCTGGAAGCCCATTTCATAAGAGTCTATCAGTTCAGGCGCCAGTGAGGGGTTGCCGCGGTGGACTGTGTTTGCGTCAACCCATGTCTCAAACGGCTCAAGCCACCAGCTCCTGGGTCTGTGTATCCTTTTTGAATAGCTCGCAATAAACTGCTGCCCAGATTCAAGCCTGTATGAAAAGTGCAGCGTGGGGAAGAAATCCCAGCGGTCTATATTAAATTCCTCGGCAAGTGAAGCTACCTGTATTTTTCGGTATGTGTATTCACCCCTTACGCCGGCCTGGTAGCCGAAACTTCCGATCATATCGGAAAACTGTGAATAGACAGAGTACTCATCATTCCTCGATTTTGTCGAATAGCTGAAGCGCGGCTCAAAAAGATACATCCCTGCCAGAGAATTAAATTGTGAAAATCCTGAATTTTCTGTCGAAAGCTCAGTCTCTCCTTCAATTCCCGACTCAAACTTCGAGAGTTCACTGAAAGGAAGTATATAGTCTATTTTTGTGTTAAACTCACTGCCCGGGCCGCCCTCGGTTGTTCTTTTCCCATCGGCAATCGTCTGCCCGTTCCAGAGTTCGCTTAAAGATATGTCGTTCTGATCTTCCGATTCATATCTTATATCGGCACTTAGTTCGTGCCCGGTTAAATTAAATTTATGCTGGTAGTTCATATTGGCGGCATAAGAGTTGCCCGAGCCTTCACTCATGCTTCTGTTTTTGTAGAATAGCCCATTCGGGGCAGCGGCCGTGAACTCTGTATAATTTGCCGACCCGCCTTCATTATTATTCCTGTTGTGGTATCTGCCTCCTATTCCAAGCACGTCATTATCGCTCAGTAAGAAGTTAATACTGCCTCGAAGCCCATATCCGTCCCTGTTGTGGTTCCCGCTGCTCACAGTATTAATGCTTGAGGAGCCTCCCCCGTAATTAAATACTCTGTTTTCGCTGCTGTTCTGCGTCATGTTTCTTTTTCTGTAATTGAGCCCGAAGACGCTATTGACCAGGGGAGTCTTATATTCAAATAACCCTTCGGCGCCGTACTTATCCTTAAGTCCCGCGCTCAGGTTTGTCATTCCAGCAAGGCCGAGGTTTTCATTCTTCTTGAGTACAAGATTAATAATTCCGGCAACACCCTCCGGGTCGTACTTAACCGATGGGTTAGTGATGATTTCAATATTCTGTATTGAGCTTGCCGGTATCTGCTGAAGAGCATCCTGCGCGTCCATAATAGTTGGGCGCCCGTCTATAAGAAGCGTAAAGCTGCCCGATCCTCTTAAGCTTACGTTGCCTTCAATATCCACTGAAACCGACGGGATATTCTCCAGTATGTCCACAGCGCTCCCGGAAATAGCGGTAGTAAATTTATCAACGTTAATTACTTTCTTGTCGATCTGGTAAGAGAAGGGGACTCTCTGCCCCTCAACAACCACATTATCCGTACTCAGCGCTTTCGGATCCAGGAGTATCTCCCCTAAGTCCAGCTTATTCGAGGAGAGTTCAACATCCCTTAGCCTTTTCTTGTCAAATCCGATAAAAGATATGGCTATGTTATATTTCCCTGGTTTGACCCCTTTAATTTCAAAATTCCCGTTTGGGTCCGTAATTGCGCCATTGATCTGCTTTCCGCCCGAAGCTTTGAAGAGCACTACGCTTGCGTATTCAACCGCTTTTCCCGCCTGCGAATCTATAACCTTCCCCGTAATTGAGCCGCCCGAGGCTTCATCCTGGCCGCCACGTCTTCCTCCGGGCTGGGCAAAAGTGGATGTAAAAAGTGAGATGAAAAGGATAAACGTAACTGTAACACAGAACCTCATAATGCACCTTATTTTTCTGAGTTAAAATTTACACAAGGATAAAAACTGACGGACAAAAATACCTGTTTATCCGGATGTGAAGCAAGAAATAAATGGACCTATTGCGTGAAAGATAATTTAACAATAGTTCGACAAAGGTAAAGACAAAAAGGTTTAACGTTCCGGCCAGGCTGGAATAAGTTCAAGCTTTAAGATTATCGGACGTGTCATTACCCTCGAACGTCGAACTATTTCCTTATCGTAAACAAAAATTCCGTCCCTTTCCCGGGTTCTGATTCTATCCATATCTTCCCTCCGTGGCGCTCAACTATCTTCTTGCACACCGCAAGGCCGATACCCGTGCCAGGATATTTTTCCCTGTCATTCAAGCGCTGGAAAAGCATGAATATCTTCTCCGAATACTCGGGGTCAATGCCAATGCCGTTATCTCTTATACTGAAGAGCCAATGATCACTCTCTTCCATTACGCTGACTTCAACTACCGGGTTTATGTCTCCTCTGAACTTTATGGCGTTTCCTATAAGATTCTGGAACAGCTGGCGGATCTGCGTGTGGTTTGCCTTAACTGTGGGCAGGGGGCTTACTTTTATATCGGCATGACTCGTTTCAATTGCCACTTTTAGGTCGGTCAGAACTTCAGTCAGTACTATATTTAACTCCACAGGCTTCAGGTCCTCCTTGCTCGTTGCCGTGCGGGAATAATGCAGAAGATCCATAATTAAGGTTTGCATCCGTTGCACACCTTCGGTTATATAGTTAATGTACTGGTCGGCCTTGGTGTCCAGCTTTCCCTCATAACGCCTTGTAAGGAGTTGTGAATAGCTGGCAATCATCCTCAGCGGCTCCTGAAGGTCGTGCGAGGCGATGTAGGCAAACTGCTCAAGCTCGCCGTTAGACTGCTCAACGTCCAGCAAAGCCTTAACCAGCTCCTCTTCAATTTTTTTCTGCGCTGTTATATCAAACCTTATGGCCAGGTACTTTGAAAGCTTACCCTCACGGTTTGTAAGGGGGACAATCGTTGTATCCACCCAATAGTAAGACCCGTCCTTGGCGCGGTTTTTAATCTGTCCTTTCCATACCCTGCCGTTTGCAATGGTACGGTACATATCCCTGAAGAACTCCTTCGGGTGGAAACCTGAATTTATCAGACGGTGATTTTGTCCTACAAGTTCTTCGGAGCTGTACTTGGAAATCTCGCAGAATTTCTTGTTTACATACGTGATTGTGCCCTTAATATCCGTAATTGCTACAATTGCTGCTTCATCAAGTGCGTATTTAAGGCTTGCAAGCTCGTAGGAAGTGTCGCTTAAGCTTTTCTTTAGCTCGTCAAATCCGGTGAGATTTTCGTTTTCGTTAATTTTATTTAACTCTGAACGCATTATTTATCTTTCTTTCAAATTTATGCTGCCTTAGGCAGGGAAGTGAACTGAAATTGCCCTCTTTCTATAATGCTCAAATCCGCAATAAAAATAAAGATACTCTATCCCTTTTGCAAGAGAAAAGGAAATCAATTAAAAATTAAAAATTAAAAATTAAAAAGTAAGAGAATAAGAATTCTTCAATTTGCTATTGTAAAATAATAGACAAAGATGTAAATTATGGACGAAAAAAGTAAAATTATCACAAAATCGTATAATTTGTATGCCATTTGTATCAAATATTACCGATAAACCTAAAAAATTCCGGCAGATATTCTCCACTGCCGAGGAATTGTTTCAGAAATTCGGTTTCCGCCGCGTAAGCGTTGAGGAAATCTGCCAGAAGGCCTCTGTCAGTAAAATGACTTTCTATAAGTATTTTCCCAATAAGGATGAACTCATAAAATTTATGATGGAAACCTGGTTCAGGGAATCGGAAAGAATTATGCACCAGGTGATGGAAATGGAGGTTCCCTTTAATGAAAAGATCCTGATGCTTCTGAAACTTAAAGAGGAATACTCTCAAAAACTCAGCATGGAATTCTTCTCCGAGTATATTAATCCCGAAGGAGAGCTGGCCCTTTTTGTAAAGGATTTCTATCACAAAAGCGTTGCCGTCTTTATCGATTTTGTAAGGCAGGCCCAGGAAAAAGGGGAGGTCAGGCGCGATATAAAACCTGAGTTCTTAATTGCTGTGCTCAACCAGCTCCTGGAAATGGCTAAAAATAAAGATCTTATAAAACTTTATCCAAGTGTGACTGATTTCTCCCTGGAGATCAATAATTTTTTCTACTGCGGAATTCTTCCGCTTGAAAAAGCAGGGAAATAATGCCCGGGAAATATTTTATATCGCTTGGCCTTGCACTTATGCTTGTCCTTTTGGTTGATTCTCAGGCACAGGAGCTTGATTTTAAGGGGCAGCTCTCGGGCTGGGGAACCGGTACAAGACTCCAGGATAAATGGCTCAAGGATTTTGGACTGCGCTATATCCCCCAGTTAAGCTATTCTTATAACCTCAATGAAGATCATTTGCTTAATGCTGAGGTTTTGCTTAACTCCTACTACGCAACTGACATACATTCAAGCAGTTACGACACAAAGCTCTACAGGGCGATTCTGCGCTATACAGGCCCCCAGTCGGAAATCCAGGCGGGATTGCAGAAGATAAATTTTGGCCCTGCACAGCTTCTGCGCGCCCTCATGTGGTTCGACAGCATTGACCCGCGTGACCCCTTGAAGCTGACCGCAGGCGTCTACGGCCTCAGGTATAAGTATAGTTTTATGGATAACTCGCTTCTCTGGCTCTGGGGCTTATACGGCAATAAGAACCCCAAAGGCTTTGAAGCTTTTGGAAGCCGCAGGGATGTTCCTGAATTCGGCGGAAGAATACAGCTGCCCGTTCCACTTGGAGAAGTTGCCGCAACAGTTCACTCCAGGAGAGCCGATGCCGGCACATTCAGCTACAGGGAGAACCGCTACGCTTTAGACGGGCGCTGGGACGTTGGCGTGGGCCTGTGGTTTGAATCGGTACTTCAGAATTCCATGACCCCTTTGCCGGTTCCCGGATGGCTGAAGCTCTTTACACTGGGGGGCGATTATACTTTCCCTTTAGGAAACGGCATCTATTTCCTTTTGGAACATATGTATTCAGCCGCTTCAAATGAAGTGGCCTCCCACGGCAGCGAACGCCAGATTTCGGCCCTGATGGCCTCTTATCCAATTGGTACACTTGATAACCTTGCCGTGCAGCAATATTACAGCTACTCCGGTAAGAACCTTTACCAATACTACCAGTTTCAGAGGACATACGACAATTTCATAATTAGTCTTGCTCTTTTCCATTATCCTGAATCGGGCGCCGGCCTTTTTATGAACAGGTCAATACCCGCTTCCGGCTACGGATTGCAGCTAATGGTAATTTTTAATCATTGAACCATGGGGAATTTTTAATGCATAATTCTGAGATTATAAAAGTACGCGGCTTAGTTAAAGATTATTCAATGGGAAAACAGTTTTTCCGGGCCTTGAATAACGTAAATCTCTCAGTTTGCGGCGGTGAATTTACAGGCCTCATCGGCCCAAGCGGGTCAGGAAAAACAACTCTTCTGAACATCATTGGCGCTCTGGATAACCCTTCAGAGGGTGAAGCAGTGGTGCTGGATAAAAATGTGAACTCATTAAGCCAGGCCGGGGCTGCTCTTCTAAGGAATGAATCGATCGGGTTCATATTCCAGACCTATAATCTTCTGCCCGTATATACGGTTTTTGAAAACGTCGAATTTCCGCTCCTTCTTCTGAAAAAAAGCAAAGAGGAAAGGCAGGAAGCGGTCATGAAAGCTCTGGAGTGGGTTGGGCTAAAAGACAAGGCAAAATCAAAACCTAACCAGCTCTCAGGCGGTGAAAGCCAGAGGGTTGCTGTTGCAAGGGCAATGGTTAAACTTCCCAAAATAGTTCTTGCCGACGAACCGACGGCAAACCTTGATGCCGCTAATTCTCACAATATACTTAAGATGATGCTGAGGCTTAATGAGGAGCTTAATACAACATTCATCTTTGCCACACACGACGAGAAAGTGATTGGCTACCTGAGGAGAAAAGTTGTGCTAAGCGACGGCAAGGTAATTGACGAAGTCAGCCTGGACCGGGAGTAATAAGATGTTAATATTAAAATTAGCTTTCAGAAATATTACACATGCGGGGCTGCGCTCCTGGCTGAATGTTTTTGTACTGTCGTTTGCCTTTGTAATGATTGTCATGACTGAAGGCCTTTACGACGGTATGCTCCAGCAGGTAAAAGACGCCATTATAGATTCTGAAATCGGGGGAGGTCAGTTCTGGCAGAAGAATTACGACCCTTATGACCCCTTTTCAATTGAAAATTCGCACTCCAGAATTCCTGAAAACCTCAAGCAGGAGATACAAAAAGGAAATGCCGCAGCGGTTCTTATTGTTAGTGCCTCAATTTTCCCGAAAGGCCACGTGCAGTCAGCTCTCCTGAAAGGCATTGACCCTGAACAAAAGATAGTCAAAATACCAACCTGGCTTCTTAAAGATGGTCCGGATACGGTATCAATTCCCGGCATCATAGGCTCAAGAATGGCAAAGAGCACGGGGCTGCAGGCAGGGGATTATCTCAGCATAAGATTTAAGAACATAAACGGAACCTTTGATGCCGCAGAGATCAGGATTGTTGATGTAATGAATACGGATGTCCAGTCCATAGACCGCGATCAGATCTGGCTGCCTCTTAAGGCGCTGCAGAAGATGTACCGCGCTCCTGAAGAGGCAACCATCATTACACTTAAGAAAGATATCAGCTGTTTTCCTGCAGGAGGGCCCGATTGGGCTCTGAAGAATCACGACTATCTGCTTAAGGACCTTAATGACACCGTCCGGCAGAAAAAAGCCACGGCTTCATTTATGTTTGTACTCCTTCTCGGAATGGCTCTCCTTGCGGTTTTCGACACCCAGGTTCTTTCAATTTTCAGGAGGAGAAAGGAAATGGGTACACTCATGGCGCTTGGAATGACAAGGTGGAACGTAATAATGCTCTTTACGATTGAAGGCTGCCTGCTCGGTGTGCTGGCATTAATTGCAGGATCCGTTTATGGCATCCCATTACTGGCGTATTTTGCAAAAGTAGGACTTGAGGTCCCCCAAGTGGCAGGGCAGGCCGGAATTTCCATAGGTGCTGTACTCTATCCCAAGTACGGCCTTCAGCTTTATCTTGTTACAAGTATTATTCTATTTATTTCTGTTGTTGTTGTAAGCTTCCTTCCCACACGCAGAATTACAAAGCTTAAACCGACAGACGCTCTCAGGGGGAAAACAGCATGATCAAATTTTTATTTAAAGGCTTGCTGCGCGACCGCCACAGAAGCCTCTTCCCGGTTATCGTCGTGGCTCTTGGAGTGCTTTTAACAACGCTTCTATACTCTTTTATGAGCGGAATGATGAACGACCTTATAGACTCTACGGCCAGGTTTGATTCCGGACACCTTAAGGTTATGACTCACGCATATCATGAACTGGAAAACCAGCTGCCCAATGATCTTGCCCTTACCAAAACGGGCAGCCTGCTGGAAGCACTAAAGAAGTCTTATCCCGAATATGAATGGACTGCAAGAATAAAATTTGCGGGACTCCTGGACGTGCCGGATGAAAATGGCGAAACAAAATCACAAAGCCCTGTCTTTGGTATTGCAGCGGACCTCATGGATAAAAACAGCCATGAGGCTGAACGGCTAAATTTAAGAAAGGCTCTTGTAGCAGGCCGCCTCCCTGAAAGGCCCGGCGAAGTCCTCTTAAGCGAGGCCTTTGCAAAAAAACTGGGTGTGGGACCAAATCAGAAAGTAACACTCCTTTCAACAACCTCCGGCGGAGCAATGGCTGTCCAGAACTTTTCTGTCGCTGGAACCGTAACCTTCGGCATTACGGCTATGGATAGGGGGGCAATGATTGCGGATCTTACCGATATACAGTATGCCTTTGAAATGCCCGACGGGGCGGGGGAAATTCTGGGCTACAGCAGAAATAAATTCTATTTCTCCGAGGAAGCCATGAAAATAGCGGGAGATTTTAACAGTAAATTCTCCAACCCCTCAGATAAGTTTTCACCCGTGATGCTTACCCTGGAGGATCAGAACGGAATGGGCGAGTATATTCATTATGCTAATTCAATGGGATTTATTATTGTCGGAATTTTCCTCGTCGCAATGTCGGCTGTCCTTCTTAATGCGGGGCTCATGTCGGGTATAAGGCGTTATGGCGAAGTGGGTGTCCGCCTGGCCCTGGGTGAGAAAAAAACACATATTTATAAAACACTCCTTTATGAATCCATTCTGATTGGCCTTATTGGATCGTGTATCGGAACGGCCTTGGGTCTTATAGTAGGATACTATTTTCAGCAGGCGGGTTTTGATGTTTCAGGCTCGTTCAGGAATTCATCTGTTATGATGTCAAACATTCTTAGAGCCAGAATCAGCCCTACGAGCTTTTATATCGGTTTTGTTCCGGGACTTGTTGCTACAACCATAGGAACAGCACTCTCCGGAATACAAATCTTTAAGCGTCAGACAGCACAATTATTTAAGGAACTGGAAACATGAAAAAACTAACAGCTATTATTTTTATATTTTTATCCTTTGGAATAATTTCAGCTCAGACTCCAACCGGAGATGAAGTACTAAAACAGATAGATAAAAATCTTGTAATCGATAAGGCAATAAGCCAGACTACCATGATCATTCACGGCAGGGCCGGTACACGCTCCGTTAAGGCGAAGACCTGGACCGAGGGGCGCGACAAGGCTTTTGTTGAATATACAGACCCGCCGCGTGAAAAAGGGAAAAAGATGTTAAAACTGGGCGACCAGATATGGAATTACATTCCGGAGCCGACCGACAGAATTATTACAATCTCAGGACACCTTTTAAGGCAGTCTGTTATGGGTTCCGACCTTTCATACGAGGATATAACTGAAAACAGGA
>JBLMYS010000208.1:0-3318 GCA_050258415.1 Acidobacteriota bacterium
AAACATTTCTGAAACGCTTATGCGCTCTGCTCTCTGCTCTCTGCGCTTTTTGCTTCGCGCTCTGCTCTTTGCGCTTTGCTCTATGCGCTCTGCTCTTTGCGTGACAGTGACTGAAATACGTTGACCAAAAAATCAACGTTATGGAGAAAGTAAGCTATTTCGATTTTGATTACAGAGAACGGTTCAACAGATCGTTCAGTGAAGATTTTAAAATTAAAAAAGTCAGGGAATTAGAGAAGAATATCATCTCAGTTCCAGATATTTGTAAAACTTATTCGGTGAGTAGAACCTCAGTATATCGATGGATTTATAAATATTCAAGCATGGCTAAAAAACAAGTTAAACAAGTTGTGGAAGCAAAGAGCGACACACATAAAATTAAACTTCTTCAGGAGAAGATTAAAGAGATGGAAAGGATCATCGGCCAAAAGCAGCTATTGATTGACTTTCAGGAAAAGATGATTGAGATTGCTGAGTCAACATACGGAGTTGATATTAAAAAAAAATTCACTTCCAAACCATCGTCTGGTACTACTTCAACAGGCAAGTCCACAAACAAAAGCTGATGACTCTTTTTAGAGTACTTAATATTACCAAGCAATCTTTTTATCAGATGTTAAAGCGCAGACATTACATGTTAGAAGAGCAGGAACAGTTGATTCCATTGATTAACAAGCTTAGGATAGATCATCCGCGAATGGGTGCCAGGGATATTTATCTTAAGCTTAAACCTGAATGCATGGGAAGAGACAAGTTTGAACGCTTTTGCATGAACACTGGCTATCGGGTAAAAAGGCTAAGGAATTTCAGGGTTACAACAAATAGTTTAGGAGTCACCCGATTCCCTAATTTAATTAAGGATATTAAGGTTACAGGTGTCAACCAGGTTTTCGTGAGTGACATTACCTACTTCGATATTGGGCTGGATACTTATTATTTAACATTTATAATGGACCTATTTAACCGGGAAGTAGTTGGATGGTCAGCCAGTGAGAACTTAAGAACCGAAAACACTACCTTACCTGCTTTACATAAACTTGTGTTACAGCGGGGTAAATCAAATTTAAAAGGTTCTATTCTGCATTCTGACGGTGGTGGGCAATATTATTCTACTGATTTTAAAAAGCTTACAAAAGACTTAGAGATGCATAATTCAATGACCGAAACAAAGGTATATGAGAATAGCCATGCTGAAAGATTGAATGGTATCATCAAGAATAATTATCTGTATCCTTATTCGCCAAAGGACTTTAAATCACTAAGGAAATTATTGGATAAGGCAGTATTTATGTATAATACCGGGAAACCACATACTGCATTAAATAAACTGTCACCAGCAGAATTCTTAAAAAAAGCTATTGAAAATGAGGATAACTCGTTGAGTAATCTCCCATTTTCAACAGCATCATCATCATTAAAAAAAAGTAATAATTTAGTAAAAAAATTAGTCAACGTTATTTAGGCATTGTCATTGGTCTGGCCCCGTATAAAGATGGACAAAAAGTTCGACTTTAAAACGTACTTTTATGTTCATGAAGAAATCATTAGCAAAAAGAAGTCCTGAGGAAAAGGAAGAAATTCTTAAGGGCATTCAAAAGATGGGTGTTATTGCCGGTCTTAGGTATTACAATCTTGGTAGATCGATCTATTATGATTGGCTAAAAAAGTATAATAGCTCCGGATTGGAAGGACTCAAAGATCGACGAAGTCAAACAAATAATGCACTGGTTAAAAGGTTAGAAAAGGAAAACCAGGCCTTAAAGGAGTTATTGGCAGAAGAGAAACTTGCTTCTAAAATGAAGGATGAACTGCTAAAAAAAAAGTTTGCTCAACAGAAGAAAAAAGGCAAATGATTCGAAAGTATGTGAGTTTAGGTATTACAGTAGATGAGGCTACACAGATTGTAGGAATTGCCCGGAGTACTTATTATTTAAAGATTAAAGGTACCAAGAAGGGCCGAAGACCAAGCACATATACTCTTAAAATGGATGGATCAATAATAGATAACCCAATCGTAATAGACGATATTTTAAAGTGTCTTGAACCTGAATTTCACGACTATGGGTACAAGATGGTTACAGTATGCTTAAAGGAGGATGGATATATTATAAACAAAAAGAAAGTTTACCGACTAATGAAGGAAAATCATTTATTGCATCCAAAGATTAGAAGAGCTCTATTGAATAAGAAGTATGTTGAATATACTGTTCCAGTCTTGGAAAGGCCCTTTGCTACTGTTGAGGTCGATATCAAGTATATCTATATTGACGGAGATAGAAAAAACGCTTTCTTACTTTCTTTCCTTTGTACTTTTTGCAGGTACGTAGCAATCTGGGACTTAAGTTATAGTATGAAAGCAGATAAGGTGGCTGACCTGATTGAAGAATTACTTCACCATACTTTAGTTAAACACTTCACTCAAGAGAGAGCTTTGAACTTCATAATTAGGTCTGACAATGGTCCTCAGTTTATAGCGAAGCTATTAGCTGAGCTATTAAAAAAGCATGATTTAAGTCATGAGTTTATCCATCCGGCAACCCCTCAGGAGAATGGACATATTGAGTCGTTCCATAACACTGTAGAACGACTTGTTTGCCAAAAATATGAGTTTCATGATCTGGAGCATGCAAGGTCTGTATTCAGAGCTTTTTTCAAAGCGTATAATGAAACTAGAAAAATGGAGGCATTGTGTAATTATCCGCCTTTAACATTCTTGAAATTATGGGATCTGGGATCTGTTGGAATTACAAAAAAGAATAAACAACAAAGATTTTTCCTCAGAGAGAAACCAACTAGTAAGCTTCCAGTTGGCATCTCCCCTGAAGAATTGTTTTGCCAAAACAAATATAATACCTTAGTTAACCTGATGTCAAACAATTACGAAATGAGTCCAGTTTTATAGGGGCCAATACAAACATTTGAAAACCCTGAACCCAGAACTCAGAACTAAGAACACTTTTTTCCGATTCCTCCTTGCGTCGGAATGATAATGAGATTCTTCGCTTCGCTCAGAATGACGAGGCTTCATACTATTAGGGGGAAAGTGAGGGCGCCTGTTGATGAAATTATCAATAATCTACTTCTTTGCCAGGCGCCCTCACTTTCCCTCCCAATCCTATGATAGAACACGTCATCTCGTAGCGAAGCGGAGAGATCTTTTTATTCAAGGGAAAGAACCTGATAAATGAAAATCATCAAACCCACAAGGGGTGTAAGTTTTAATTATGAATAGATGCAGTTTAAGCCTAAACGTTTCCAGAAAGTGTGCGAATGCTCATATCGAATGGATAATATGCATGAATGCATAACTAAAATTAT
>JBLMYS010000209.1:0-4992 GCA_050258415.1 Acidobacteriota bacterium
ATAAACCGCGCTCCATCAAGGATGAAATGCGTGAAAACCTGATTAAACAGCTGCAGAACAACGAGAACAGTTTTCATGGGATTGTCGGCTATGAACAAAGTGTTATTCCGGACATTGATACCTCAATTCTTTCCAGACACAATATTCTTCTGCTGGGGCTTCGCGGACAGGCAAAAACAAGACTTGCAAGACTGATGATTAACCTGCTCGACGAATATATCCCTGTGGTGGAGGGATCTGAACTTAATGACGACCCCTTTAACCCTATTTCTAGGTATTCTGTGGATTTAATCCAGGAACGTGGCGACGATACACCGATATCCTGGATGCACCGCTCTGAACGTTATACTGAAAAACTGGCTACACCGGACGTTTCCATTGCAGATCTTATAGGAGACGTGGACCCGATTAAGGCCGCAAACCTGAAACTCCCCTATTCCGACGAAAGGGTAATTCACTTTGGACTCATCCCACGTTCGCACAGGGGAATTTTCGTTATAAATGAGCTCCCCGACCTGCAGGCAAGGATTCAGGTAGCACTGTTTAATATCCTTCAGGAAAAGGATATCCAGATAAGAGGCTTTAAGATCAGGCTTCCTCTGGATATACAGTTCGTCTTTACGGCAAACCCTGAAGACTATACAAACCGCGGGGCTATTGTTACGCCGCTTAAGGATAGGATTGATAGCCAGATCTTAACCCATTACCCGAAGTCGATTCATGTATCCAAAGAAATTACGAGCCAGGAGGCAAAGCTTACGGTTGAGCAGGCACAAAGAGTATGTTCTTCTGAACTTGTAAAACTTCTTGTTGAGCAGATTGCATTTGAGGCAAGGGAAAGCGAATACATAGACGCTAAAAGCGGCGTCTCGGCACGCCTTACAATCTCAGCTTATGAAAACCTTGTAAGCGCCGCCGAACGCAGGCTCCTTATAAACAGGGAAAAAGAAACCCATATCAGAATAAGCGACTTCGCGGGTGTCATCCCCTCAATTACAGGTAAGATTGAACTTGTTTATGAAGGTGAGCAGGAAGGCCCGGCCAAGGTTGCACAGATCCTGGTGGGCAAGGCTATAAGAAGCCAGTTCTCTTTATACTTTCCAAATCCCGATAAGCTTAAGAGGAACCAGGATTCAAACCCCTACCTCCCGATCATAAACTGGTTCGGTAAGGGTAACCAGCTGGATCTTATGAACAGCTTCTCAAATGCTGAGTACAAGAAGACGCTGACAAGTATTCCGGGGCTTAAGGAACTTGTGAATAAATATCACCCGAATGAGGATGAATCCAATAAGCTTCTTTTAATGGAATTTGTGCTTCACGGACTTTCTGAATACTCACTCCTAAGCAAGTTCCGCCTGGAGAAAGGGCTGCAGTTTAAGGATATGCTGAGCAGTATGTTTTCAATGAATAAGGAAGAAGATGAAGACCTGAATAACTCTGATACTTTCATCTAATTCATTATCAGGCTCACGCTGAAACTCTGTAAAAAGGGGCAAAGTTCTAAGCTTTGCCCCTTTTATTTTTACCTTCTACAGGCCGCTGAAGTTTACGCCAGTAAAAGCCATAGTCGGAATTTTCATCGAGCTGTAGGGATAAGGGTCATTCCCCATTTCGGTGAGGTTTTTCCAGAAGTCCTTTGCGTTACCGCTTACATTCATTTCGTTTATGGGTTTTACTATCTGCCCGTTCTCAATTAAGAATCCAACAATTCCAAGTGAGAAGTCGCCCGTGGTGGAGTTTGAGTTGCCGCCTATGAAGCCGTTAACAAGGATTGCTCTTTTCTGATCCTTTATCATGTCTTCGAGCGATTTTGTGCCGTATTCAAAAAGGATATTTGAAGTTGACCCTGAATTAGGTTCCATGCCTATTTTCTTCCCATAGTAATTATCCACATAATAGTTTCTTAATATGCCTTTTTCAATTATGATCCTCTTCTTAGTTGCAATCCCCTCGTCGTCAAAAATCCTGGAGCCGAATCCGCCTTTTACAAACGGATCGTCTATAACGGTAAGTTTATCCGAAGCTATCTGCTTATCCAGCATCCCTTCCAGGAAAGAACTCTTCTGCTGAATTGCCCTGGCGCTCAAGGGTTCTGCAAGCATATAAAGGAGCCTGTCGCCTGCCCTGTTTTCCACAAGCATTTCGTACACACCTGATTCAATCTTCTTCTGCCCGATTTTTTTCAGTGCCCTCTCGGCGGCATTTTTCCCGAGGAACTCCGGTGAAGGAAGATCCTTACGGAACCTTGAAATGGCATTTACCCAGTCCTCGGGCCTTCCACCGTCTTTATCCTTTACAGTTACGGAGGCTCCGGCCGAGAAGAATGTTCCTGAACCTTCCCCCTTAAAGCCGTTGCTGTGCACGCGGGCAAACTCATAATAGGAATCGTTATAGCCCGCGGTAGCAGAAATTATCATATCGCTTTGAGCCAATGCCGCCTGTTCAATTTCAGAAGCCAGTTTCTTCCTTTCGGAGGATTCCACTTTCCCGTAGCCCGGATCAGTAATCCCCAGGTCGATATCCGTCTTCTCTGGATAGTACTTTGGATCGGGCAGAGTCCTAAATTCATCACGCGTCAGGTACTTTGTTCCTGCCACGGCTTCCTGGATGAATTTTTCCAGCGAGTCTTTTCTTAAGTCATTTGTCGAGTGCCCCGAATAGCGCTTATCGGCATAAATCTGCAGTCCAAGATAATTACGTGTGGATTCCTTCATGGTCTCCAGTTTTTTGTCCCTGTACTGAATTTCAATATCGCGGCTATTGTATATAACGGCCGAGGACTCATTGGCACCACTCTTAAGGGCGAAGTTCATGACCCATTCTGCAAGGTCGAGCCTTTCTTTATTATTCATAGGAAAATTCCTTATAATTTCGTTTTAATATTGATAAATTAGGATTTAGCAGTGCTGATTCCGCCGACGGTAATTTTCTTAACCTTAACCGTAGGCAGCCCCATTGATACAGGCACACCCTGCCCGTTTTTGCCGCACGTCCCGCCGCCTTCGCTAATCTTCAGGTCATCGGCAACCATTACAATGTCCTTGAGCACCTGCGGACCATTACCTATAATATTAACATCCTTAACAGGTTTTGTAATCTTCCCATTTTCAATCAGATAACCCGACTTCACATAGAATGTAAAGTCACCGGCCCCTATAAAAACTTCCCCGTTTGTAAATGCTTCGGCGTAGAGGCCCTTCTTAACGCTGGCAATAATCTCATCTTTTTTATGTGGCCCCGGCTCCATGTACGTGTTTCTCATTCTCGGCTGGGGAACGTGCCTGAAGGATTCCCTTCTGCCGTTTCCGGTTGGTTTGACCTTGTAGTAATTTGCACTTATAATGTCGTGCAGATAGCTTTTTAGTATTCCATTTTCCACGAGGTAAGTTTTTTCGGTTTCGTTCCCCTCGTCATCCACGTTAAGCGATCCACGGAGGTTCGGGTTGGTACCGTCATCCACAATAGTTACAAAGTTTTCGGCAACAGGCTTCCCAATTTTGTCGCTAAAAATTGAAATTTTCTTGCGGTTAAAGTCGGCTTCCATTCCATGTCCAATGGCTTCATGCAGAAGAATTCCGCTGAGGCCAGGAGCAAGCACTACTTCCATTTCTCCGGCTTCAGGCTTTACAGCGTCGAAGAGCATCAGGGTCCGTCTTACGGATTCCTTTGCAAGGCGGTCAATATTCTCAGGTGTAAAGAACTCAATGCCGCGCCGCCCCGAGAGGTCGAAGTAGTTCTGCTCACGCTGCCCATTCTGTTCAGCCGTACAGCTTACGGCAATCTGCCCCATCGGCTGATAGTCGCATACAATCTTGCCTTGTGAATTTGCTATCATAACGTAGGAGGTGCCGTTAATAAACCATATGTTCGACTTAATTATTCTTTTATCCTCGGCAAAGACCTTTTCGTTAATCTGCTGCAGGTACGGGACCTTCTTATCCACACCGATCTGCTCCCACGGGGTTTCAATAGGATAGAAGTTTGGGACCTCCTTTAATTTCAGCTCTACAGGTTTAACTATACTACCCGAGTCGGCAATGTTGGCAGCCGTTCTTGCAGCAAGCTTCATAGCGTTAGGTGTAATCTCCTCGGTAAAGGAGTATCCTGTCTGGTCCCCTTTTAAGACGCGAATACCCACGCCGAAGCCGACATCGGTATAGGCGCGGTTAACGGCCTTATCCTCAAGGCCTATATAGTTATCGATCGAGTGCTGAAAGTACATGTCGCAGTAGTCCCCGCCTTTGGAGAGGGCCTCTGACATAACGTCATTGATTGTTTTTTCATCGACACCGAAGTGATCCATGAATTCTTTTAAGTTGTTAGGAGAGATAGAGGGACCTCTTAAGGCCTTATCAGTATCAAATCTCATGAAGTAAGGCACGAAAGCGGCAGCAACTAAGCCCTTGGAAGTTTTTTCCAGAAAGGCACGCCTGGTAATTTTCATATATGCTCCAATTTATGTTAAGAAGTGTAAATGTCTTCCCACAAGAGCAAAAGAAAGAATGAAGTTAAAGTACCAGAACAATAAGAAAAGAAATAATAACGGGAACGGATAATTTGGAAAGGGACAATCTTGTCCCCAAATCAACAAACCATAGTCAAAATAGCCTTAAATTAAAAGAAAATCAACGGTTCTATAAAGATTTATAAAATATGTGCCTTAGGATTCTTTAGCGGTCATTTGTTATTGGAAAGACAATGAAAGCAGAGCATTTAGAATTACGCAGTCAGCAAGTCCCGAAGGGACGCTCTGTCTATAGCAAGGCAATGTTTTCTCACGTTTCCGAGCTGAAGGGGCTCAATGTATGGAAACGGGCAAAACATTCCGTCCCCCATATGGGGCCCGAAAGTGTCTGTAGCTGTTTTTCAGACAAAAATACTCTTGTTTTAAATTGCCTTTCTAATAGGTTTTCGGACCAATCATATAGACTTTCCGGGTATGTATGGTATCTGCAATATCAGGCAGTATTTGAAGTTGGATAGTATTCC
>JBLMYS010000210.1:0-9492 GCA_050258415.1 Acidobacteriota bacterium
TTTTGCAGATTTATTGTTTTTAGAATGGTAATAATATCAGGAGTTAAGGTCTATTGAAAATAACAAAGCAATTTACTAACAGGGAAAGTCAGTCTCTCGATAAGTATTTACAGGAAATTGGCAAGGTAGAGCTTTTAACCGCCGATCAGGAAATTGAGTTAGCCCGAAGAATCAGGAATGGAGATCAGGCCGCTCTTGAAACTTTAACTAAAGCCAACTTAAGGTTCGTTGTCAGTGTGGCAAAACAGTACCAGAACCAGGGTCTCTCCCTTGGAGACCTGATAAATGAAGGAAACCTCGGCCTTATCAAAGCTGCAAAAAGATTTGATGAAACCAAAGGCTTCAAGTTTATCTCTTATGCTGTATGGTGGATCCGTCAGTCTATCCTTCAGGCTATTGGTGAGCATTCCCGTATAGTCCGCTTGCCGCTTAACAGGGTGGGCGTTCTTAATAAAATTGGAAAAGCATACAACTCACTCGAACAGGAATACGAACGCCAGCCCAGCGCAGATGAACTGGCTAAAGAACTCGATATGGACGTCAGTGAAGTTACTTATGCCCTTGAAATCGCAGGACGCCACGTTTCCATGGATGCTCCTTTTTCACAGGGTGAAGACAACAGCAATAACCTCCTTGATGTTATCCCTAACGAGCAGGAGGCTGCACCCGATACAAGCCTTATGAGCGAATCGCTTAAAAGCGAAATTGAAAGCGCCCTTTCCACTCTTACTGAAAGAGAGGCTATTGTTATCAGGTACTACTTCGGCCTGGATACCGAAAACTCACTTACTCTCGAAGAACTTGGCGAAAAGCTGAACCTGACAAGAGAAAGAGTCCGCCAGATCAAGGAAAAAGCCCTTCGCAGACTCAGACACGCTTCCCGCAGCAAAAATCTTATGGTCTACTTAGGCTAACAGATTTTGCTTTAACATAATATATTTTATTTTGGCCGCCTTTTGCACAAAAAGGCGGTTTTTATTTTAAATACCGCAAACACCCTTATTCATACCTCAAATCCTTTTCCGGATTTGCCGTTGCCGCCTTTAAGGCATGAAAACTGACAACCAGAAACGTAATTGCAAATACCAGCATCACCGAAACTGCAATAATCCATATGGGAAAATGAATCCTGAAGGAAAACTGCTCAAGCCACTTCTGCATAAAATAATACGCCGGAGGAATCGCCAGAACAGAGGAAATTGCTACCAGCTTCATGAAATCCTTCGTTAGCAGTATAATTATCTGAAAAACCGTCGAACCCAGCACCTTCCTGACCCCTATCTCCTTTGTCCTTTTTTCCGCCCCGAATGAGGCCAGGGCAAAAAGCCCCATGCATGCAATAAATACCGAAAGAAGTGAAAATACATCAAAAATATTCTTCATCCTTTTATCCGCATCATATTCCTTTTCCAAAATCTCCTTCGGGAAACTGAAATCAAAAGGATACCCCGGAACCAGTTCCTCCCATCTTCCTTTAAGACGGCTTATAGTTCCCTGAATGTCCCCTGGGGCAATCTTTATCTCCACATTGTTCCTGAAACTCCTGTTGATGTATAATACCAGAGGCTCAACCGGGGAATAAAGCGGCCAGTAATTGAAATCATTTACAACACCTATTATTCTCAACCCTTTGCGTTCAGGAGGAGCATCAAAAAATGACGTGAATTCTTTATCAAACATTTTCATGGCCTTTAATTTCCTTGCCGCCGTTTCGTTTACAATAATAGCACTTACTGAATCAGAGGCGTATTTTTCCGAGAAGTCACGCCCGGAAATAAGACGCAGCCCCATCACGCTTATGAAGTTATAATCTACACCTGTAAACTTAATATCCATTGTTTGATTGCCCGGAAGGCCAAGTGAAGACATGAAGTTCATATGCACAGGGTTAGCTGAGGAGGCTGTAACGTCCCTGATCCCCTTAAGCTTCATGAATTCCTCCCTTAAAAGAGTGTACTTTTGCGTCAGGTAATCATGCCTTAAGGGAATAATGATGGTTTTATCAATATTGATCCCCAGATCCTTGTCCTGAATAAAACGGAACTGCTCGTTTACTATTAGTGAGCATATAATAAGCGCTATTGTAATTGTAAACTGAAGTATAATTAGTCCTTTTCTAATCCCGTTTCCTCCTTTGCCCGGCAGTTTTGCCCTCCCGAAAATCTGCGCCGGCTGAAACGATGAAAGGAAAAATGCCGGATAAGCTATCGAAAACAGCGAGCACACTAACCCCGTCACCACGGCAGGAAACAGGCTTTTGAAACTTAAATCTATAAGTTTTCCTGTCAGAATATTAAAATACGGCTGCAAAAGCCCCACCATAAAAACCGACATCAGCAGGGCAGTAAAAAGCAATATTGTATTTTCACACATAAACTGAAGAATAATATCTTTCCGTCCTGCCCCGAATGTCTTCCTTACTCCTATCTCCCTTGTCCTTTCAGTATACCTGGCGTTTGAAAGTGAAATAAAATTAATGAGCGCTACAAAGAGGAGCAGGAAGCCTACTGAGGTGAAAATATAAATGCTCGTTACGCTTCCGTTCGGATCAATATCAAAGATGTAATGCGACTTCAGGTGAATATCCCTGAGCTTTATTGCCTTAAACATCCACGAACCGTCTGATTTTGGAACATACTCCCTGAAAAGTTTGGATAATTTGACGTAAAAATCGCTTGCGGATGCATTTGGCGATAAAATTACATAAGTATACACCTGAACGAATCCCCACTCAGAACTGAATTTGGGATCCTGTGCTTCAAAAGTTGAAAATGAGGCGAGGAAGTTTGCGTGAAAATGCGAACTTCCCGGCATGTCCTTCATTACTCCTGTCACCGTATAGCTCTTCTCCAGGGCATAATGCTTTATGCCCAGCACTTTGCCTATTGGATTGGAATGCCCAAAATACTTGGCCGCCATTGACTCGGATAAAACAATGGAATAAGGATTTATAAGAGCATCAGCCGGGTTGCCTTTTATAAGAGGCAAAGTAAAAACCTGAAAAACTGAGGCGTCTGTATGGTAAAAATCATTTTCATTAAAAAGATTATTCCCGTATTTAACTACAACATTTTTCCCGGGACCCGACAGCCTGACAGAATTTTCTACACCGGGGATGTTTTTTAATGCCGAAGCTGCTGCCGGAGGGGTCATTACCATTTCCATATCCGAGGGAGATTGCTTTACATAACTGTGTATCCTGTAGATCCTGTCCGCCTTTTCATTGAAGGCGTCATAGCTCCTTTCATTTTCCACCCATAGCATAATAAATGTAAAGGCGCTAAGCGCCATGGAAAGACCCAGTACGCTTATGAAGGAATAAGACCACCTTTTCTTCAGGTTTCTTGCGGCAATGATACAGTAATGTTTCAGCATTCTTAACCGGTATTAAATAATTTAAAGATTTAAGATAATTAAACTGCCTGCAATTAATATACCAGATGAAAGACTTCCGCATAATAATAAAAATGATAATGAATCCAATGAGCTTTCCGGTTTCATGTGTGCGCTGGAGAACATCTCTGTACGGAAACGGACATTTCCCAATGGTGTCTTTTCTTTTGGCTTAAAAGCCCGATTTTTATTATTTTGATTCATTAATGAATGTTATTTACTTAAGAAAGAAGTCTTATGAAATCTGTCCTGCTGACCGGAATAAAAAAACTGGAACTAAAGGACACCCCGGTGCCCGAAATTATAAACGATAATGACGTCCTCCTTAAGGTTGCCGCCGTCGGCGTCTGCGGCTCGGATATCCACTACTTTAACGAAGGGCGCATCGGCGACCAGATAATTACTTTCCCTTTTTCCATAGGCCATGAATGCTCGGCTAAAGTTGAAAAAGTTGGCAAAGGCGTCAAAAACCTTAAGATAGGGCAGAAAGTCGCCATAGAACCCGCTATCTCTTGCGGCCATTGCGACCAGTGCCTCCAGGGCCGCCGGCACACCTGCCGCAACCTCCGCTTTATGGGTGCACCCGGCCAGTACGAGGGATGCCTTTCTGAATTCGTCGTAATGCCGGAGGAAAACTGCTTCGTAATTAACGATAATATGCCCGTCACTAATGCGGCACTCGTTGAACCCCTTTCAATAGGCGCCTACGCCGTAAAGCTTTCAGGAGAAGGGGAGTATAAGAATATCGCGATCCTGGGCTCGGGACCCATAGGCTTAAGCGTGCTCCTTGCACTGGGGAAAAATCCCCAAAGAAAAATTTACGTTACCGATAAGCTTAATTACCGCCTGGAGGCGGCAAAAAAAATGGGAGCCTTCTGGACGGGCAACCCCGGTGAAAAAGATATTGTAAAAGAACTAAACCACGTTGAACCGCTGCAGATGGATATTGTATTTGAATGCTGCGGAGAGCAGGAGGCTCTGGACCAGGCGGTCGACATACTGAAACCGGGCGGCAAACTCATGATCGTCGGCATCCCGGAGACCGATACCATTCAGTTCAACATCAGTAAGCTCAGGCGCAAGGAAATTACCATACAAAACGTCAGACGACAGAATAACTCGATACCGGACGCCATAAAAATCGCCGAACATAACCCTCAGGCCGCGGAACTGATGATTACTCATACTTTTAAGTTAAATGAAGCACAGAAGGCTTTTGAAACTGTTGCCGGCTATAAAGACGGCGTAATAAAAGCCATGATTAAACTTGAGGCTTAAAACAGGGACGGATATGAAAAAGTATTCACTGGGACTAGATTTCGGCACAAACTCCTGCCGCGCAATTATTGCGGACTTGTCCGATGGACAGGAAATTGCTGCCGCCGTTTTTAACTACCCCTCGGGCCAAAGCGGCGTAATTCTGGACCCTGGCGACCCATCCGTAGCACGGCAGAACCCGCAGGACTACCTTCTGGGCCTTGAGTACATAATTAAAACCTCCATTGAATCTGCCCGGAGCGTAAAAGGCTTTAATCCCGGAGACATTATCTCAATCGGCGTCGATGCCACTTCAAGCAGCATCCTTCCCGTCGATGAAAACATGATACCTCTATGCATAAAGCCTGAACTTAAAAATAATCTCAACGCCATGGTCTGGCTCTGGAAGGACCACTCCAGTGTTCAGGAGTCTGAAACGATTACCCGCCTGGCTAAAGAGAAAAGACCCCTCTACCTCATGAAAATCGGAGGCACTTACTCCGTCGAATGGTTCTGGAGCAAGATACTCCACTGCTTAAACGCGGATCCCGGTGTTTTCCATAAGGCATATAGCTTTGTTGAGGTTGCGGACTATATTCCTGCGGTTCTAACAGGGGAGACTGACCCCCGAAAAATTAAACGCTGCATCTCCGCCGCGGGCCATAAGGCGATGTATAACGATGAATGGGGTGGACTCCCCGATGAACAGTTCCTTTCTCTAGTTAATCCGGAACTCGCCTCTTTGCGCGGAAGATTATACGAAAAAGCGGTTCCTTCCATAGTCCCTGCAGGAAATCTTTCCAGATACTGGGCGGAAAAACTTGGCCTTTCTGAAGAGATTGTCATATCCACCGGATGCGTCGACGCTCATGCCGGGGCCGTAGGCTCAGGTATTGAACCGGGCAAACTGGTTAAAATTATCGGCACCAGTACATGCGATATGATGATATCTCCAAAGGATAAACCTATTAACTACCTTCCCGGTATAAGCGGAGTCGTCCCGGACTCTATCGTCCCCGGCTACTTCGGAATTGAAGCCGGGCAGCCCGCCGTGGGCGATATACTCCTTTGGTTCGTAAATGAACTTACTCCCGGTCATTACGGCAAAACTGTAAAGGATAAATTTAACAACCTGGGCCTTGAGGCCATGAGGCTTTCAGCAGGGGAGACGGGCCTCCTGGCGCTCGACTGGAATAACGGCAACCGCTCAGTTCTTATGGACTCACAGTTAAGCGGCCTTATACTCGGGCAAAGCCTCCACACTTCGGCTCCTGAAATCTACCGCACCCTAATCGAAGCTACTGCCTTCGGGGCAAAGACAATCATTAACAGGCTTGAGGGTAACGGGCTCAACTTTCAGGAGATCATTGCCTGCGGCGGCCTGGCACTAAATAACCCTCTTCTTATGCAGATCTATTCGGACGTAACGGGAAAAACCATCCACCTGGCAAAAAGCGAACAGACCGGGGCCCTTGGTGCCGCAATCCTTTCAAGCGTTGCCGCCGGAAAAGATAAGGGAGGCTATACAAGTGTAGAAGACGCCCGCCTGAAAATGACGGGAATAGCAAAATCCTACTACCCCGGTTCTGAAAACAGTAAAACTTACACTGAGCTCTATTCATTGTACACACAGCTCTATGAATCTTTCGGTATAGCCTCCTGGCAGGGTAACTTAAGTAACGTCATGAAGGCTCTGCTTAAAATCCGTGACGAAAAAAGAAAATTGAAACAGAAATAAATAATGGATATAATCTTGGAAACAAAGGAATTTTCTTCTAAACCCCGTAGATCCGTTTTGTCGGTGCCGGGACACATACAAAAAATGCTCCTTAAGGCCTCTAAATCTAATGCCGACGTAATTATGCTCGATTTGGAAGACAGCGTACCTGTGGAATCTAAAGAAGAAGCCAGAAGTGTAGTCCTGTCTTCTCTTAAAGATACCGGTTGGGGCAATAAAACCGTTTCTGTAAGAGTAAACGCGGTCGATACCCCTTTTGCATATAAAGATATTATCACCCTCGCCGAGGAAGCAGGCGAGAGGATAGATTCAATAGTTATCCCAAAAGTCGAAAGCACGGCCGACTCCCATTTTGTAAGCCGCCTTCTGGACGGCATTGAAAGCCATAAGGGAATAAGAAAAAAAATTGCCCTTGAACTCAGCATAGAAACAGCCGAAGGTATGGAGAATGTCTCCAAAATCGCCCGCTCAACCGATAGGGCCGTGTCCCTCGTCTTTGGAATAGCCGACTTCTCAGCCTCCATCGGGGCGCGCCTGATATCAATTTCTGGTCACGGTGAAAATGAAGAGACTGTGTACCCCGGCCACCGCTGGCATTACGCCTTAAGCCGCATGATTGTGGCGGCAAAGGCAAATGGCCTTCAGGTAATTGACGCACCCTTTGGAAACTTTAGCGACCCGGAGGGCCTCAGGAAATCTGCTGAAATGTCACTTGCCTTAGGCTGCGACGGCAAATGGGCAATTCACCCCTCACAGATTGACGTTATAAATGAGGTTTATTCTCCATCTGCAGAAGAAATTGAACGCGCTAAAAGAATCGTTCAGGCGCACCTGGATGCCGAATCTAAAGGAATGGGCGCCGTATCCTTGGAAGGAAGGATGGTCGACCGCGCGACTATCCGCATGGCAAAAGAACTCCTTAATAAAGCTGAATATCTGGGTTTAATATAATAAAAAAGCCGCCTCGTTAACTTTCGGGGCGGCTTCTTCTTAAACTATTTCAAATCATGAACCTTTATTATAATACTTCATCGCTTCGGGAATTTCATCCTTAATCTTATTTATTCTGTTCTGATCCGAGGGATGGTCGCTTAAGAATTCCGGAGGGGCACCCTTGCTCTGCGCCATCATCCTCTCCCAGAAGGGGATTGCGGTATTCGGATCATAGCCTGCCATTGACATAAAGATAAGTCCAAGATGATCAGCCTCACTTTCCTGCGTACGGCTGAAGGGAAGGAGTACTCCAACCTGTGCTCCCACTCCAAAGGCTGCCAGAAAGAGCTGCTGAGTCGCCTGCGGCTTGCTCTGAAGCGCTACCTGGAGTGCTACACCTCCAAGCTGTGTAAGAAGTCCCTGACTCATCCTTTCATCGCCGTGCTTTGCAACTGCATGCGAGATCTCATGACCCAGTACTACTGCCAGACCCGATTCATCCTGCGTTAAGGGGAGGATACCGGTATATACAACAACTTTTCCCCCCGGCATGCACCAGGCGTTAACTTCCTTGCTGTCCACAAGGTTAAACTCCCACTGATAGCCTTTCAGCTGATCCGAAAGGTTATTATCAGCCATGTATTTTTCCACTGCATGTTGAATCCTTTGTCCCACACGCTTTACCATAGCCGTGGCATTGGCATCGGTACTTAACTTATTCTGCTTTAGAAACTCGCCGTATTGCTGAAAACTCATTGATAACATCTGCGATGCCGGTACCAGGTCCAGCTGTTTACGTCCTGTAAGCGGAACAGTACTGCATTCCAAAGAAAATACAGCAAGTAAAAGGAACAATAAATAATATTTCTTGAATCGCTTCATATCTTTTCCTCTTGAAAGAAAATGCTAAATTGAAAATATGTCCTATATATTTAAGGTAAAAAGGAAATGATCTAATTTCAAACCCACTGGAAATCCAATAATTCCGGATAAAAGTTAAAATTAAAAAAATTAAGATTCAAAATTTTTCTTTCCTGTATGCGATATCAGTTACCTCTTCCTTTAATAATGATTATCACGATGAATTATTGAGTCTCTTTCCAACATAAACCCATATCCGCACATTGCTATGAGTTTCTATAACGGAAATGAGGGAGGGATTGTAGGTCGGCACGGACTTATTTCAAAAATCAAACTTGACTGGGAGGAAGTTAATAATTCCAAAAGAATTCCACACAATTTGGTCACCTGACCTTCAAAAAGATGCTAAATAAGCTAATTCCGCAACAATTTCATCAAATAGATTATCCACTTTGTAATTATGCCGGAATTGTATTTTAGTAAAAATTTTGATATATACTTGTACAATTTCTTATTATTGATGAGGATAAAATGAAGTCAGTTTGGACTTATTCTCTTTTCATTGCACTCATGCTTACTTCTGCTGTTTTTGCCCAGGAATTCCAGCTCGGAATGCGCCTGGAAGCCCGCTACTTCAATACCAACACTGAAAATGTGCCCGACCCGTCTATTGCTGTTTCTTCCTTGCAGATCTTCGGAACTGCTATCCTTAATGAAACTACAGGACTGGAAGCCAGGCTTGGCCTTGACGGGAATAATTTCTATGAAGGAAGGGAAATCGGGATTTTATCAAAATATTACTTAAATGATTTCTATGCTGTCGGGGGCATAGTATACCATCACATGACAGGGTGGAACAATACAAGAGACAACTGGTCGACTGTTAATGGGGATCCTTATGGTTTTAGGCCGCAGGACCTTTTTCTGCCGGCTCTTGGATTTGGCTACAGCCCGGTGAAACACTTCTGCGTTGAATTGCTGATTCAAAACGGATTAAATAAAAAAGTAGGATCTTATGACGACTGGTCAGGATTAATTACGGATAACATTTATAATGGGTATCCCCCTACCCATAGAGAGATTAAACTGACATGGCTGGTTAACTTAGGGGTAAGTTATAGCTTTAATTTATGATTTATCTGCTTGTCATTAAAGAATTAGTTTTGAAATTATTGCCCTCAGAAAATGGAAACCTCCTGGTCACAATTTGGTCACCGGCTTTCAAAATGATGCGAGAATAAACTGAATTCGCAGTATTTTAGGAATCACGCATCCCGATAGCTATCGGGACTGTCTCTCCGCACCTAAAA
>JBLMYS010000211.1:0-8229 GCA_050258415.1 Acidobacteriota bacterium
GCTCGGGGTACCGGATTTCCCCCTCTCCACTGGGCTTCAGCCCCCGATTTCCTGTCTAGGAATCTGGGACTAAAGTCCCGGGATTTTTTGATTTATAGCCCCACGACCTAAAGGTCGTGGCTAGTCAGGTCGTGGCTAGTCAGGTCGTGGCTAGTCAGGTCGTGGCAAATTAATCCCCGAAATTGAACATATAATGAAAAAATATGACATTTTATCGCGATTAATTCCCCCGGTTTTCATATTTTTGCAAATTAATGCATGCCCGAAATCCCACGCCAAAAAAATATTCCTTTTTCATGCATAAATATGCGCCTAATAAGAATAATTATGTATAATAATGCATTATTAATTTGACAAATCTGCATAAAGGCCATATTTTTATGTATATGAAATTCAGACTTATACATATTACTAAATCAGAACATTCTTGCAGCAAGCATTCCTGCATCCGTCTTCTACGACGACCTATCAGGGCCTAGCACAAGCTTCACCGGTTCATACTAACGTTTTATTCTATTTACATATTTACTTTTTTTATTTTCAGGAGAACAGATCCTTAATGATTTCTATTGGAATTATTGGCGGCAGCGGCTATACAGGAAAAAAATTAGTCGAAATTTTAACTTCGCACCCTTACGTGGGCAGCTTTACTATTTATGGTAACTCTACGGCAGGGCAAACCCTGTATTCGGTTTTCCCCGACCTTTACGGGAAAACACCCGACAGCGTTATTCTCCCGGCTGAAAACGTATCCTGTGAACACGACCTTTATTTCCTTGCCCTTCCACACGGAGAGGCCCTTAAGTTTGTACCTCAGCTCCTGGAAAATAATAAGAAGGTTATTGACCTGGGCGGAGACTACAGGCTCGACAAAGAAGAAGTTTATGAGAAGTGGTACAAGCTTAAACATACCTCACCCATGCTCCTGAAGGATAAGCTCTACGGACTTGCGGACTTTATTGAGGCAAATGAATACGACGGGGTTAATTTGGTCGCAAACCCGGGCTGCTACCCTACGGCAACACTCCTGTCACTGCTTCCAATTGTTTCAAAGTTCAGTGAGGATATACTCTCGGTAAGTACAGTAGCATACTCCGGCACGAGCGGGGCGGGAAAATCTGCTAAAACCGATATGCTTATGTCTGAAATGGACGGCAACGTGAGAGCTTATAACGTTAACGGCCACCGCCATCAGCCCGAGGTGCTGCAGATGCTCGGTAAGAACGGGTTTAATTCACCCTATTCATTTACAACGCACCTTCTTCCTGCTGCAACAGGAATTTATGCTACCTCTTCAATCCATCTGAAGAAGGATATCTCTGAAAAGGATGTTTTAAGTGAATACGAAAATAAATACGCCAATTCAAACTTCGTAAGACTTCGCAACGTTCCGCCAAACCTCAGCTGGGTGGTAGGGACAAATTTCTGCGACATAAATGTATCGGTTTCAAACAGGGTCGTTGTCGTTACATCAACCATCGACAACCTCGTAAAAGGCACTGCCGGACAGGCAGTGCAGAACATGAACAAATTATTCAACTTTGACGAAAGACTGGGGATATTACACACGGGAGAAAAAAATGTATCAATTTATTGAAAACGGAACAGTAACAACCGTTAAGGGCTTTAAGGCGGCAGGCATCCACTGCGGCATCAAAAAAAGAAAGAAAGATCTTGCTTTAATATATTCCGAACTTCCATGCTCGGCAGCCGGAACATTTACAATAAATAAAGTTAAAGCCGCACCGCTTCTTATTTCTAAAAAAGCAATCGGCGGCAAAAAACCGGTTAAGGCCGTCCTGGTTAACTCCGGAAATGCAAATGCATGCACAGGCGATGAAGGCCATAATGATGCAAAAATTACTCAGAAACACTGCGCTGAACTCTTAGCGATCAAACCATCCGAAGTGCTCATAAGCTCAACCGGCGTTATTGGCAAAAGACTTCCTATGGATACATTCCTTTCTGGAATTGATAAGATCGTTCCCCATCTTTCTGAAGAAGGCGGTCTCGATGCCGCACAGGCAATTATGACTACCGATAAGAAAATGAAATCTTATGCCGTCAGGGTTAAGCTTGAAGAAGGATCAGTTAAAATTGGCGCCATTTGCAAGGGAAGCGGAATGATTATGCCTAATATGGCAACAATGCTCGGCTTTATTACAACCGACGCGAAAATAAGCCAGGCCCTCCTGCAGAAGATGCTTAAGAAATCAGTTCAGAATTCTTTCAATAAGATTTCTGTCGACGGCGAGACCTCTACAAACGATATGGTTGTCGTACTTGCCAACGGTCACTCGGAAATAAACATTAAGGCCGGCTCAAAGAATGAAGCGCTCTTCCAGGAGGCACTCGATGCCCTCACGAAGAAAATGGCTAAGGCAATCGTCTCCGACGGCGAAGGCGCAACAAAACTTGTTACAATAAACGTCACTGGCGCAAAGACGGAAAAGGATGCCGACCTTATCGGAAAGTCTGTCGCAAATTCGGCTCTCGTTAAAACAGCAATCTATGGGCGCGATGCCAACTGGGGAAGAATAATGTCTGCTGCCGGAATGAGCGGCGCGAAACTGGACCCCACTAAGATGAGCATCAGCTTCGACAAGGTGCCTGTACTCCTTCCGGGCTACAAGATTGTTCTCGATGAGGCAAAGGCGCTCGAGGTTCTCTCTAAAGATGAATTTGAAATAAATATCAGTCTTCAATCCGGAAAGAAGACGGCTACATGGTGGACATGCGACTTCACAGAAGAATATATTAAAATAAATGCTGATTACAGGACATAAGGAGAGGAGAAAATGAAGATAGCTGTATTGAAAATAAGCGGAAAGGCATTAAATGATGTGCTTACCGATGATGCCTGGGTCAACTCAATTAAATCACTGCAGAATAACTACGGCGGCGTCGTTATAGTCCACGGCGCGGGAAGAACTATTTCTGAGTGGTCAAATGCTCTGGGACTTGAAGTAAAATTCCATAACGGGCAGAGGGTAACCTCGGCTGGCATTATGGAAGTGGTTGCCGCCGTGCAGGCAGGCGTCCTCAATGCAAAAATCGTTAGCCGCCTTATTACGGCCGGTATAAATGCCGTGGGACTTACAGGAATTGACAGAAACACATTCGTTGCGGAAAATGTGAACAAAGACCTGGGCTTTGTTGGCGTGCCCAGACAGGTTAATTCAACCGGCTGGATCGAAGAGCTCCTGAACAAAAATATTGTCCCGGTTTTCTCCAGCGTCTGCCGTGACTTTGAGGGCAACCTCATGAACGTAAATGCCGACTTCTTTACTGAAATTCTGGCCGAGTCACTTAAGGCCGATTCTGTATTCTTCGTTTCCGATGTACAGGGCGTAAAACTTGGCGGCTCTTTTCAGCACTTGATAGATGAAGGTAAAATTGCCGAAGGAATTAATAACGGCGAAATTACAGATGGTATGATCCCAAAGCTCAATAGCTGCGTGGAATTATTAAATAAAGGAATTAATAAAATCTGGATTGGATCAAAGAATCCCGAGGAGATGACAAATGAGAACAACAGCACTAAGGGCGGTAGCGGAACCTGGGTCGTCCAGCATTCAGCCTGAAAATATTATACAGGAAAAACAACATAAAGAAAATAAACCGGCAGCAACTAAAGCTCTCTTACAGAACTATTCACGCTACGGCGTTGAATTTGCAAAAGGCAGCGGCGCTTACCTCTGGGATACCAAAGGAAAGAAGTACCTCGATTTCCTGAGCGGAATTGCCGTTACTGGCTTCGGCCACAACCACCCCGTAATTAAAAAAGCGGTCGAAGACCAGCTTAATAACTTGTGGCATGTATCAAACCTGTTCGAAGCCTCCGGCCAGGAATCACTTGCCTCAAAGCTGGCTGAGAAGTCCGGCCTTTCAAGCGTGTTCTTCTGCAACTCAGGCACCGAGGCAAATGAGGCTGCAATAAAGTTTGCAAGAAAGTGGGGCAAAGGAAGAAGCCATATTATAACAGCCGTTGGAGGATTCCACGGAAGAACCATGGGAAGTATGTCGGCTACAGGACAGTATAAGGTATGGGACGGATTTCAACCCCTGACTCCCGGCTTCAGCTATCTCCCTTTCGGCGATAGCAGTGTGCTTGAAGACGCATACGACAGAAACCTCGTGGCCGTAATGGTGGAACCCATACAGGGCGAAAGCGGCATTATAGTGCCTCCAAAAGGTTACCTCAAAGCCTTAAGAGAATTCTGCGACAGGCACGACCTTCTGCTCATATTGGATGAAGTGCAGACAGGCATGGGAAGAACAGGAAAATTCTTTGCCCACCAGTGGGAAGAGCTAAAACCCGACATCATTACAGTTGCAAAAGGAATTGCAAACGGAATTCCCCTTGGAGCCGCAATCTGCAGTGAAAGAGTTGCTAAAGAAATTACTCCCGGATGCCACGGCTCAACATTCGGTGGCAACCCCCTGGCAGTTGCAGCAGCTAATGAAGTTGTCGACCTCCTGGATGGTGAAACCCTCTTAAAGATCGAACGCCTCGGAAATATGCTCATGAATGCAATTGAATCACTGCATTTGGAATCGATAAAAGCCATACGCGGCAAAGGCCTTTTAATCGGCCTTGAACTCACTGAAGGCTTCTCGGCAAAAAATGCCGCAAAGAAACTCCTTGAAAAGGGAGTCATAGTCGGCACATCGGGCGATACCGTAATAAGAGTGCTTCCGCCTTTTGTTATTTCTATGGAAGAGATTGTGGCATTTACACAAACTCTTAATGAAGTGCTCAACGAAAACTAAATCTAATTATCTTAACTGGTAAAATATATGTCTGCAAAACTTAAAAGACAGAACAGAATTAAAGAAATACTAAACAACAAATCCATCTCCAATCACGAGGATATGCTCAAAATCCTCGAGAAAGAAGAGATACATATTACACAGGCTACCTTAAGCCGCGACTTCGCGGAGCTTGGGGTAATCCGTACCTTTACAGATACAGGTACACGTTACACCCTTAATCTTTATGAATCGGGCAAGCAGATTGCACGTCTTATAGGATTTGAAATCCTGAACGTTGAGAACAACGAATCGATGATCGTAATCCGAACGCTTGCCGGAAGGGCACAGGGCGTGGCTCATTATATAGACCGCCTGAACCGTGTTGAAATACTTGGCACCGTTGGTGGCGACGATACGGTAATTGTAATTCCAAATTCACACAAAAATGTAGATAAAGTTGTTGCGCTGATAAAGAATATGATGATGCAGCAACCGGACTTTAAACTTAAATAGGGAGAATAGATCAATTGGCTAAGAAGAAAATTGTAGTTGCGTATTCAGGAGGATTAGATACTTCCGTAATGGTTAAATGGCTGAATGATAAATATGATGCCGAGATAATTACTGCAACAGGAAACCTGGGCCAGCGTTCGGAACTCGAAGGCCTGGAGGAAAAAGCTCTGAAAACCGGCGCCGTTAAGGCTGTTATAAAAGATTTAAGGGAAGAATTTCTTACCCAGTATGTATGGAAGGCCCTCAAGGCAGGCGCTCTTTATGAAGGCGTTTACCCTATGGCATGCGCCATTGGACGCCCCTTACTGGCAAAAATGCTCGTTGAAATTGCACAGCAGGAAGGCGCCGATGCTGTCTCCCACGGCTGCACTGGAAAAGGTAACGACCAGGTTAGAATGGAAGTCGGCGTTCAGACTCTCCTGCCGGGAATCGAAATTATTGCCCCGTTGCGCGACTGGGAATTCAAAAGCCGCGAAGAGGAAATTGACTACGCCATAAAGCATAATATACCGGTTAAGGTTACTAAATCATCACCTTACTCAATTGATGAAAACCTCTTTGGTATTGCAATTGAATGCGGCGTTCTTGAAGACCCGACAGTGGCTCCGCCTGAAGATGCCTATCAGCTGACAACAAGCCCGAAGAACGCTCCTGCGGAGGCTGAGGCTGTAACAATTACTTTCGAAAAAGGCGTCCCTGTGGCATTAAACGGCCAAAATCTTGGCGCAATTGAACTCGTAGAAAAGCTTAACGTCTTAGGCGGAAAGCACGGCGTTGGCAGAATGGACCAGATTGAAAACCGTGTCGTCGGTATCAAGTCGCGCGAAATCTATGAAGCCCCTGCAGCTGTAATACTTCATAAGGCTCACGCTGAACTTGAAAAACTTATACTTGACAAGGAAACATTCAGATACAAGCAGGACGTTTCAAACAAGGTCGCTAACCTGATCTACGACGGCCTCTGGTTTAGCCCGCTTTTTGACGCCCTCATGGCATTTGTTGATTCAACACAGGAAAACCTCTCAGGCGACGTGACGGTTGAACTTTATAAGGGCGGCACAAAGGTCCTCTCAAGAAGCTCAAAATACAGCCTCTACAGCGTTGAACTGGCTACATATACCGACGAAGACCAGTTCGACCACAAGGCAAGCACAGGCTTCATGAAGATCTATGGACTTCCGTATAAAACCATTACACAGGTCAAACAGGCAGCTGAAAAGAAGGAAGTTGCCTGATGCTCTGGGGCGGAAGATTTAAAGACAAGCTGGATCAGGCGGCAATGAAGTTCTCCAGTTCCCTAAGCTTCGATAAGACGCTCGCACTGGAGGACATTCAGGGAAGCAAAGCCCACGCTGAAATGCTTTGCACAATTGGTATACTTACTGAAGCTGAGTATACTCAGATAACAAACGGGCTCGGACTCATTGAAGCTGAATGGATTGCAGGCTCCTGGAAGCCCGACGAAAATGTCTTCGAAGACATCCATTCGGCAATTGAAGCCAGGCTTGGAGAAATAATCGGTACTCCTGCCGGTAAACTCCACACCGGACGCAGCAGGAACGACCAGATTGCAACGGCAATGAGGCTATGGGTCAAGAAAGCTTGCAGCGAGGTTCTGAAGAATTTAAGGCTCTTCCAGTCTTCACTGCTGGAACTTGCTTCCGCCCACACAGAAACCGTAATTCCGGGCTATACGCACCTCCAGAGGGCTCAGCCTATTTCTTTTGCATTCCACCTGCTTGCGTATGTGGAAATGCTGCAAAGGGATATAGACCGCTTTGAATTTGCTTTTGAAGAAGCAAACAAGCTCCCTCTTGGTTCCGGCGCACTGGCCGGATCGACACTTCCTTTGGACAGAAATCTTACAGCAAGGCTCCTTGAGTTTGAGGAGCCCTGCAGAAACGCTCTCGATGCGGTCTCCGACAGGGATTTCCTTCTGGACTTTCTTAATGCCTGCTCAACCGGAATGATGCACTTAAGCCGCCTTTCAGAGGAGATCGTCCTCTGGTCAACTGCGGAATTTAAGTTCATCAGGCTTTCGGATAAATATTCAACCGGCTCATCTTTGATGCCGCAGAAGAAAAACCCCGATATGGCTGAACTCACCCGTGGCAAGACAGGGAGGATCTATGGAAACCAGACCTCGCTTCTTACTACCTTAAAAGGACTCCCTTTAAGCTATAACCGCGACATGCAGGAGGACAAGGAGCCTGTCTTCGATTCCTTTGAAAACTATCTGAACAGCCTTCTTCTGGCAAGAATGATGGTGGAGACGATGGAAGTAAATTCTGAAAGGTTTACTGAGGAATTAAAAGGCGACTTTTCACTTGCAACCGACCTTGCGGACTGGCTTGTATTAAAAGGAGTGCCCTTCCGTGAGGCTCACAAGATTGTAGGGCGCCTTGTTGCCTATGCGGAAGCAAAGGGGGGCAACTTCAGCAATTTAACCCTTGAAGAGATGAAAGAGATAAATCCTGTTTTCGACTCCTCGGCCCTGGAATGCCTGAACATTTCCTCGGCGCTCGAGAGGAAGAAAACCTACGGCTCACCCAATCCCGTGATGGTTAAAGAGCAGATAGATCTATGGAAGAAAACATTAGCAGGTAATTAAACATTACCTTTAATATAGATCCAGAGATGCCCGCCTAAGCGGGCATCTCTGTTTTAAATACAACAGATGCCTAGCCCCCGACTGACTAGCCCCGACCTTTAGGTCAGGGTCCCCGGGGCCAATGCGTACACCACCCCACTGGGGCTTCAGCCCCCGACTGTCCATCCGGGACCCTGTCTTCCCGGCGAATTAAACACGATTTTGCCTCTATGACTAGCCCCGAGCTTTTAGGTCTACGGTGTATACACATTTCAGGGCATGAAGTTATCCCCAGGTAAAAGAAGAGCATTTAGAATGACGCAAACAGCAAGCCCCGAAGAGGGGCGCTTTGTCTATAGCCCGGGGTGATG
>JBLMYS010000212.1:0-17129 GCA_050258415.1 Acidobacteriota bacterium
GAATTTGCAGGCCAGGGGAAAGTATGTGTAACGAGAAAAGTCTCAGCGTCAATTTCCTTAATTACCATTTCAGGGTCGGAATAAAGGACCTTGTAACTGTCTGCCTGAGCTGGAATTGAACGCGCGGTTAACACAATGCCCAGTAAAAAAAAGGGGAGTAGTCTGAGTAAAGTTTTCATTTTTGTCCAGAGTGAGTTTAAGTAAATTCAATTAAAGAACAGAGCCTGAAAGTTACTGATATCCTGAAATATTTCAAAAAACTTTTCCGTGCCTTTAAAAATAAAAAAGGCTGCCAAAGTGGCAGCCTTTTTTAAGCATAGGGAATTTTATTGTCCTCTGACGTTTACAGCACCATTGATATGTTTGTTCTTGTCAATTATGTTCCCCTGTTCGTCAACAACTCCGGCGTGGCATCCGACACAGCTTTCAATTCCAAAGCTTCCGTGTCCAAGGTGTCCCTTTGGAGGCAGGTCGTGGCACGATCCGCACTTCTGAGCCTGATTTGTAGCCTTTGAAATTATAAGGTCGGTCCAGGTAGCAGTAAAGTTGTTGCCCGTTATCTGCATCGGCTTTCCTGTTTTAGGATCGGTCACGAAAATGTACTTGTCCTGTGCCGCTGCTGAATCTGCCGAGAAGGCGAAGTTGCCGTGGCAGTATGTATTCGCGCAGGTCGGATTATCAGACGGACTGTATGTTGCATTTGGCGACTTGCTTGTAGTGAATGTGCCGAACCTTACCTCTGCCGGCTTGCTGTCTATATGACCCTGCTGCCAGACTGAAGTCGGGACCACGTGGCATTCATTGCACGAAACAGGCTTGCTGAGCTGAGTTGTATACAGGTGGCTCCAGTGAGCCCCAACGCCGCGCATTGTTGTCTTTGAACTGTCGTTTGTATCTTCCGGCGGAGCAATAAAGTTGGGATTTGTGAAATCGCCGTGGCATGTATTGCATGCCTCAGGCCCATTTGGCTGCGTGTGGCAGCTTTTACAGCTTACGCCTGTTCCGCCTGCGTTGTAGCCCGTATGGCAGCCCTGGCACGGCCTGATGTCCCAGTTGCTTTTCTTGAGGTGGTTTCCGTGGAAGTTTGGATTGCCAAACTGTGCGAAGCCTTCTCCGTGGACAACTGAGCTCGATGTGGCCTGAACCGGAAGATCTTTCTTAATGTCGCTGCAGCCGGCTGCAAATAGCCCGGCTAATAAGATGAATGAAAGATATGTGATTATGTATTTCATTTTTTACTCTTCAATTTTATTTGTGACAGTAACCACAGAAACCAACTCCCTTTGGAGTGTTGGGTGTGGCATTTGTATGGCAATTAAAGCAAAGCGATCCCTGGCTGTCGTGCCAGTCGCCGTGTGTGTCATGCATATAGTTTGACGGGTGGGTCTTCGGGTTGTCGCCCTTAATTCCATCCGGATCCATATGGCATCTTATGCAGACGGGATCTCCGCCCTGTACGTCATGGCATGAAGCGCAGCTTTCAATGTCGCGCTTTGCGTCAACGCCATGCACTCCGCCGCCTGAACCCACTGCAGCAGTCACAAAGTTTGGCTGCCTGTGCGTAGCCGGCATTACACCCTGAATTGCAAAATCATGCTGTGCTGCATTCTGATGACATTCGGCACAGAAGGTCTCTACCTGATGGCATGTCTGGCATTCCATTGTTCCGCTCTTGAGGTCAATGCCGTGATTGTAAGCGTAATTCAGGTCGTGAACACGCGTGATCTGCTGCTTCTGCGGCTTCTGATCAAAAGAGTTTGCCGGAGTGTAAGGAGCATGGAAATTGTTCTTTGTGTTGTTCTCTGTCAGTATGTTGTTTCCAATGTGGCAGTCCTCACATGAAGAGTTGTCGTGACACATGTTGCAGTTTGCATCTGCCTGAAGTGCGTCAAACTTGTGAGTCTTTCTGAAATCGCCTTTCTGATGGCTCACAGGCTTCAAGTCAAAAGTCGACTTGTGGCAGAGGCTGCATTCATTAGAAGCTACATCCTTATAGTTGTTGTGGCACGTGTTGCAAAGGCTCATCGGGGGATAGGGCAGGGGATTTGCCTGATATCCGTATTCCACCTCATTTATGCCTTTGTGGCATCCCAGACATTCGAGCTTCTGATCTGCAATGTGGAACTTGTGGTTGAAATTGAGGCCTGAGTCCCTGTAGCGCAGTGCCTCATAGTTCTCGTCGAAGTGGCACATCTGGCAGTTGTTCGTATCCTCAACATCATGGCAGCTTCCGCAGTTCTCGTGATTCGGATATAAATCCTTCCCGATCTCTGTGCTTTCGGCCGCCTTGGAATGGCACCCCTGGCAGTCAGTGACTTCAGCATGAAGTTTGTGAGAAAACTTTATGAGCTTCTCGTTGCCGGTTCCTTTCGTACCATTTTCCTGCGCGGATGTAAAGGCGTTAAATGCCAGGAATCCGGTAACGGCTAATGTCAGTAATAAATAAATGTATTTTGGTTTCATATCAAATCAGCTTTAAGTTAGTGTTAAACCAATAGTTAATTTTGAAGAAAAGCCTGAGGTCGTCTTTGTAAATCCTGTTGTTCAGGTACTGCCCCTGCAGATCGAATGAAAGCGCTTTCCACGGGCGCAGGTTAAATCCTGCCAGAACCGATGTCAGGTTGTTCTTTGCGTCTTCTTTGGAAAGTTTATATGACGTGTATGCCAGTCCCAAAGACGGGGTGAAGAATCCCTCCATCATTGAGTAGGCTCCGTATAAGGAAACTGCATCCATTTCACCGGCGTAGCCCAGGTTCTTGCGGTAGCTGAGGCTTGCGTAATTTGTGTTTACGCCGACTGTAATTCTCTGCGAGTTGTCGTCCTTATAAGTAACGTTAGCAAACTTTCCGAATACGGTATACTGATTGAAGAATCTGTAATCAAGCCCACCTTCAATTTCCTGCGTGTTGCCGAAATCAAAGACTGAGAATATTGAGTTGTACCTGATTCTTGGTTCCCTGTAGTTGTAGTATAAATCAACTCCAAGGTTTTCAATCTGCTCATACCTTCCTGATACTTCAAACTTCGAAGTAGTCTTAAAGTTCAGGTCGTAATCATATCTGGTATCCAGGCTGAACATGTTTTCCTGACGATAGGAGACGTCAGCCGAAGCGAATTTGAACTGATTTGAATTACCTTCGATTAAAACCTGCATAGGGTTCAGGTTTGCGTCGAAACGTGTCGCATAATAATCCAGCGGTCTGAAGTTCTTATTTATATAACTTAAACCTATCTGAGTATTCTTGATTAAAGTGGTGGTGAATTTACCGCCTAAAATGTAATTGTCGTTCCAGTTCTTTGTGGTTTCAAACTTCTGGTACGCAGGAGTATTCCCACCGTAATAACCCGAAAGCTTGAAAGCACTGTACCTTAAATCCAGGTCCACACCGTCAAAAACGCCGCCGCCTGCAATTGAGTTGAAAATTGGCTGACGACCGATCTTTATAGTAGCAATGTCAAATAAGTTTCTCCCTTCCAAATACAAATTATATACTCTAAACCTTGGGTCATAATCCTGTTTCTGTGACAGATCGGATTCAAAATTTAAATAAGAGCGTAAGGAAAATTGTCCTTTGTTGATGTTCAAATTGAGCATCTCATACGCACGAACATACTTGTTAGATACATCGGTTGTGTCGAACCGCTCAAACGTATAAATGGAAGACGATAGTCTTCCATTTATATTTTGTGCGGAAATCAAAACAGGCAAACCGAGAAGCAATATACAGAATGATATAAATTTACTCATTGCCTTCCCATTTTATTTATTTTGTTTCTTTTGGTACCATGTGGCTTATTTTTGCCCAGTATTTGTCATATTCAAAGCCTGTAAATGTCGGGCTCTTTGAATTGTGGCAGCCTGTGCAGAACTTTTCCTTCTCTGTATGTACAACGAGACCTTTTTTCATAGCTTCTTCACGGTTCTTCATAACCTTCTGATATTCTGAACCGGCACCATGACAGGTTTCGCACTGAACGCCGTCTTCAACCTTAAACTTCGCACCCTTCAGAGATGCGTCTACATCATATCCACTGGCATGGCACCCGAGGCATTCTTTCGTCTCAGCTGCTTTTGTCTTAAAACCTTTTTCTTGTGCTATCTTGTCTGCTTTTTCAGTCTGAAGCGTCTTGTATGCCTGAGCATGCTTCGAGTTCTGCCAGATCGAGAGTTGCTTGCCCTGCTTTTCTGTCTTATGACACATACCGCACTTTTCTACACCAACGTATCCGAACTTCTGTGTACTGGTATCCTTATCCTGCGCGTTTGCAGATACTGCAAACAAGCCTATAGATCCCGCGAGGATGGTACCAGCTAGTAGTCTGTGTAACATTATAACCTCCAATTAATTAAATGATGAGCATTTTTATTTATTTAGTGTTCCCCAATTTTGCTACAGATGAGTCAATATTATCAAAAAAAATAAGATACAATATATTCAAATAACGGCTAAAGAAGCAATAAAATGATAATGGAATCCATAAATATTATTATCAATTTTCGGAACAAAATATAGTGGAATTTCTATGGGTAAAAGCAATACAGGCGATGTAAAATCGCCTGTATCAGTTTGTAAAGAACAGATGGGTAAAGAGCTCCGGCAGCCGGGGGAGGGCTGCCGGAAACTTTTACTTATTTTACACTCTCCGGCTCACTTTCCTGAACGCCTTCGAGCTCTTCATTCCTGATCCTTTCGAGCTCGCGCGGATGTTCACTTTCCATTTCTTCTTCTGTAAGCGTACCCTTTATGAAGGCCTTGTTAAGTGGGTAGACCTCAGGGTTGAAGATAATGTAATAGAAGTGCCATACGACAATGGCTAGCGTGGCAAGCCATGCTTCGTAAAGGTGAACAAGCGTTGCAATGTCAAGCAATAACTTCGGCGCAATTGCAAGGAAGTATGTGTTGAACATGAGTATTGCTCCTGTGGCGCTCATGACAATTACACCCCATACTAAAGCCCAGTATTCAGCTTTCTCCATGTATGAGAAACGTCCGAAGAAAGGTTTCTCTTTGCTTATTCCAAGTAAGAACTTGACGTTGATAAGTACATCCTTTGCATCCTGGAGATTTGGCAGCATGTCCATAAACATGCGTCTGCCTCTTTTTGTGAATGCCAGGTAATATGTGTGATATAACGACACGCTTACCATCGCAATACCGAAGAAACGGTGCGTAAGGCTCCTGATCTCAAATGCGTTTTCACCCAGGACCGTCCTTACGACAGTTGCCCACCAGCTTTCAGGATACTTAAGCGCAAAGCCTGAGAATACAAGCGTGATAAAGCTTGTTAGCATGATGAAGTGCTGAATGCGCTCGTTAAGACTCATCCTTAAATAAACCTTTCCTTCCTTCTTCAACTGTTCAATTTCTTTTTTGTGATGCTTCTTTTCCTGACGTTTCCTGATAAGATCCAGAATATTGTGAACAAGCATTCCGCCGATGATCACTATGATCATCACCATGTAGCCCTTTGAGGCCCAGAAGAGAATAGGCGATTCGGTTTCTGTACCTTTCAGGTGAACCTGCTTGAATTCGGCCGTAAGGTTTGCGCCGGGATGGCACTTGCCGCACGTCTCTGAAAGATTCTTCTCATTAATGTTTGAAGTTGGATCGCTGCTCGGCTTAATGTTGTGTGAACTGTGGCAGCTTGCACAATCTGCGGCATACTTCGATCCGCCCCTGACAGCCAGTCCATGATAGCTTTCCATGTAGCTGGAGGCCTGTGAGGCAGGAATACCGAACTTCTTGTTTAACTTAACATCTGCATGGCAGCTCGAGCAGAGCATTACAACCTGCTTGCCGTGATTAACCTTGCTTAAAGGATTGTCCTTGTCGAATATCTGGTGGTTACCGTGGCAGTCGATGCATGTGGGAGCTTCCTTGACGCCCTTGCCTACTGCAACACCGTGAACACTCTGGTTATACTCGCCTGCAATTGAAGCGTGGCATTCAGGACTGCTTCCGCAGTTCTTTGCAATGTTCATCTTGTTTGTCTTTGAACTTGCAAAGGATGAATTCTGCATCAGGTGGCCGCCGTGGCAGTTAGAACAGGTTGGCGCCTTGTCGTTGCCGTTCTTGAGTGCCGTGTAGTGGACAGACTTTTCGTAAGCCATAACGTCGGTTGAAGGACGTCCTGTCAGTTTTACAACTTCAGGATTCTTTACGTGACAGTTATAACAAACGTCTTTTTCGGCAATCTTGCCAAGCTTGTTGTCCTTATCCTGAATTGAATGTATAGTGTGTTCACCATGACAGTCAACACAGCTCGGTGCAACCGCAAGACCCTTGGCAAAAGCCATTCCGTGAGCTGACTTTTTGTAATCTTTAAGAACATCGGCATGGCACTTTCCGCATGTGTTGGCGATGTTTTCGCGCGAGGTAAGTGCTTTTGAAGCATTTGTGCCCATGATCATATGATCGCCGTGGCAGTCGATGCATGTGGCGGCTTCCTTGCCCTTTGGACCCTTTGAGTGAATGCTGGTTACGTAGTTCTTAACAAAACCAACTAACTGCGATTTGCCGTTGGAGGCAAATTTTGAAGGATTCAAATGGCACTTAAGGCATGCCTGCGATGAAATGGAATATTTGCTGTTATAAACTTCGTGTGCACCGTGGCAGCTTACGCAGCCCGGAGTGTTCGAGTCTTTTGCCAGCTTGTGAACACTCTGCGCAAATTCTCCCTGCGTCTGCTGATGGCAGGTTGCACAAAGCTTTTCTTCACTGTTTTTGTCGAATTTTGCCGCCTGAATCTGGTGTGCCGACTTATTATGACAGTCGGTGCAGATAGGGGCTTTTGTTTTGGCTAAAAATTTCTGATAATGAACGCTTTTCTTGTAAGAGGCAACAGAAGCAGATTTATGGCATTTAATGCACAGATCTGCTTCTGATTTTTTTACACTTGAAGCGCTCGCTATCGTGTGTTTTGTGTGGCAGCTAAAGCACTCAACCTTGTTCTGGGCATGAATGCTTTTTGAAAAAACCTGAGTATCGTGGCATTGTGCACAATCAACTCTGGCAATGTCCTTACCTTCTTTATGTGGAATATTATCAGCATCAAAGCCGGCGTGACAGTCGGTACATTCAATATCAGCGTGAACGGATTTCTTAAAACCATCGGCATCAACATAAAGAGAAACCTGTTTCCCGTTTCTCTCTGTCGCTAAATCTTTATCGCTATGGCATTCAATGCATGGAGTTTTTGTCTGCGCCACGGCTAAGGAACTTGATATGGCAAGGAACAGTGCTAGAAATAGCCTCATAAGTAACCACTCCTGAAAATAGGATTATTTGTTTTTGTTCAGTGTTTCGGCATATTTTTCTGCTACCTCCTGTACCGATTTGCTTGAAACTAAATGATAAATCCTTTCTCTTACCTGAGCCCACTCCTCGTGAAGGGGACAGGGGTTCTCTTCGGAGCACTCTTTGAGGCCTGTAACACATTTTAAATTAATTACAGGTCCTTCAACTCTCTCGACGATCTCAAGAATGGAACTTTTCATTGCTAAATCGGTAATCTGGAATCCGCCGCCTCTTCCCTTGAAAGAATCGACGTAACCGTATTTTGCCATTCTCTGTAAAATTTTTGCCAGATAATGCGCCGGAATGTCCTCGCTCTTGGCGATCTCTGAAGACATAATCAGATTTTCTTTCGGCTGCCTGGCCAGAAAAAGAATGGCACGGATAGCATACTCACCCGTTTTTGTGTAAATCATAGCGTTTCCCCAAATTTTTTGATGTTTTTAATGAGTGGTAAAATAGATCTCAATGTCCGGTATCAAATTAGATATAAAAATACATTTTGTCAACTTTCCACATCAACATTTCAAAGAATTGGAGGAACTATCCCATTACTGCAATAATTATACCATGTGCCTTGTTTTAAGAAATGTTGAAAATATTTACTTTTAAGGAGAAATATTCCCAAATATGATAAGGGTATTTTCTCAAATGCATATTATTTCAACATATATTAGATATAAATGTATTCGTTTTTATCTTCTATTTGAACTTTTCCTGAGAGTGTTTCGTTGAAGAAGTTGTATAAAAGGGGTAAGTCTTTGGGAACTACAAGGCATTCCAGGCTTACTTTTTCTTCATAGTAAGTATTGAGAATTTTTGAGGAGGCTTTCGAAAGTGCGTGGTGAACATGACTGATGAAATCGAAGCCGGAAGTAATGAGTATCTTTTTATAGCACGTTTTCCTTACCTTTTCGGCCGCTTCAAGGGAAGTAAAAGCCGAATTGTAATAGGCTTTGCCCAAAGGACCGACGCCAAGCTTTGTGCCTCCAAAATACCTGATGCTTATAACAATAATGTTGCTAAGAGAAAAGTGCTCAATTGCATTCAGAATCCTTATTCCGGCAGTGCCCGTGGGCTCCCCGGCATCGGAATACTTGGTTTCTCCCTGTGCGAGCCTGTATGCATAACAGTGATGGGTGGCATCGTAGTATTTCTTCTTCGTACGCTCCAGTATCTCCTGGGCCTCACCCTCACTTGTAACAGGATACGACTGCCCGATGAAAAGGGAGCCTTTCTCCTTGAATTTTGACTCGGAAAACTCTTTTATAGTTAAGAATTCTTCGGGAATCTGCATTCTATGTACCTGATTTATGCACTAAATAAATTTGATTTTCAATAAAGCGATACTTAATATAACATTTTAAATTAAAAAATTTTGAACCAAAGACGGGAAAATGGATTTTCAGGATAAGATTATAATAAAGGGTGCCAGAGAACATAACTTAAAAAATATAGATTTAGAATTCCCTCGCGATTCCTTCGTCGTTATTACCGGACTCTCAGGCTCCGGAAAGTCAAGCCTCGCTTTCGACACAATTTATGCCGAAGGTCAGAGAAGATATATAGAGTCTCTTTCTTCTTACGCCAGACAGTTCCTGGACCAGCTGGAAAAACCGGACGTTGACTTGATTGAAGGCTTAAGCCCCGCAATTTCTATAGAACAAAAGTCAACCTCCGGAAGCCCCAGAAGTACTGTAGGTACAGTAACGGAAATTTATGACTACTTAAGACTTCTTTTTGCAAGACTCGGAGTACCGCACTGCTATAACTGCGGACGCCCGGTTACTAAACAATCTGCCGAACAGATGGTCGACTCGATCATGGAGGCTCAGGAGGGGAAGAAAATACAGGTCCTTGCCCCCGTCGTAAGAGGAAGAAAAGGCCACTACCGCGAACTTTTTGAAGAAATTGCTGCCGACGGATTCTTAAAAGTCAGGGTTGACGGCGAACTCTTCGAAATTACCAAGGGCTTCCAGACCGACCGCTATAAAGTCCACGATATTGAAGTTTTAATCGACCGCCTGAAGGTTGACTCAAAATCCAGATCCAGAGTGGCTGAATCGGTGGAAGTTGCACTTAACTACGGACAGGGAAGCGTTATTGTAAATGACGGCGAGGAAGATTTTATCTTCAGCCGGAATCTTGCCTGCCTGCACTGCGGCATAAGCTTCCAGGAACTCGCCCCAAACTCGTTTTCTTTTAACTCACCCTACGGCTACTGCCCCGACTGCGACGGCCTGGGAGAGAAAAAAGAGCTCGATATCGACCTTATTATCCCTGACTGGGATAAGTCAATTAACGAGGAGGGCCTTGCCCCTTTGGGAAAACCGCGCCAGATCTGGTTCTATAACCAGGTTAAGGCTGTAGCCGACCTCTACGGCTTCGATTACGATACAAAACTTAAGGACCTTACTCAGCAGCAAAAGGATGTTCTCCTATACGGAACAAAGGACAAGATTCCTTTTAATTATACCTTCGGCGGCGGAAGAACCGTTACTTACGTCCATAAGTACTCGGGCGTGCTAAATTACGTTAAACATTATTTCGATACGACAACATCCCCTAAAATCAGGGAATGGGCCGAATCATTCATGAATACTCTGCCCTGCCGCACATGTAACGGCGGAAGACTTAAAAAAGAATCTCTTTCTGTTACTTTTAAGGACCTGAATATAAGCCAGGTTACCTCGCTTTCAATCCGCAAAGCCCTGGATTTCTTTCAAAACGTTGACCTTAAAGGACGCGAAGGGATCATTGCTCACCAGATCTTAAAGGAAATTACATCGCGCCTGCAATTCCTTTTGAACGTGGGACTCGATTACCTCACGCTCGACCGCTCGGCCCGCACGCTCTCAGGCGGCGAAACCCAGAGAATTAGACTGGCTACCCAGATCGGAAGCCAGCTTGCAGGCGTCCTCTACGTCCTGGATGAACCTTCAATAGGACTCCACCAGAGCGACAATATTAAGCTCATCGATTCACTGAAAAACCTGAGAAACCTGGGCAACACGGTTGTTGTGGTTGAACACGACAGGGAAACCATGGAAAGCTCCGATTACATTGTTGATCTTGGCCCCAGAGCCGGTGTCCATGGTGGCGAGGTCTGTCTCTCAGGAGAGACTAAAAAAATCGTAAATTCAAAGAACGGTTTTGAATCCCTTACCTTAAAATACCTGAAAGATGAGATAAAAATTGAGGTGCCCGCGGAAAGAAGAAAAGGTAACGGACACTATCTTGAGATAAAGAAAGCCTCGGGCAATAACCTTAAGAATGTAGATCTTAAAATTCCCTTAGGTACATTTACTGCTATCTCCGGCGTCAGCGGCTCCGGCAAGTCCTCACTTATAAATGAGACTCTAGTCCGCATACTGATGAAAAAGATCTATAAATCGAAGATCATCCCGCTTCCTTTTGAAGACGTTCTGGGCCTTGAGAACATAGACAAGGTAATTGAAATAGACCAGTCGCCAATCGGCAGGACCCCAAGGTCAAACCCTGCAACCTATACAGGTGTATTTACGCATATAAGGGACCTTTTTGCTCAGCTTCCTGAATCGAAGATGAGAGGCTATGCCCAGGGGCGCTTCAGCTTTAACGTCTCAGGCGGAAGATGCGAAGAGTGCCAGGGTGACGGCCTGAAGAAAATTGAGATGAATTTCCTTCCCGACGTTTACGTCGAATGCGACGTCTGCCACGGCAAGCGTTACAACAGGGAAACCCTTGAAGTGCTCTACAAAACCAAGTCGATTGCGGACGTGCTTGAAATGACTGTTGAAGAGGCTTTAACATTCTTTGAGGACCTCCCGAGAATAAAAAGAAAAATCCAGTCTATCTATGACGTTGGTCTGGGTTATATAACCTTAGGGCAGCAGGCAACTACTTTGTCCGGCGGCGAAGCCCAGAGGGTGAAGCTTGCAACTGAGCTCAGCAAGGTGGGAACCGGAAAAACAATTTACGTGCTTGATGAACCCACAACAGGCCTCCACTTTGAAGACGTTCGGATTCTCCTTGGAGTCTTAAACAAGCTCGTTGAAAAAGGGAACACGGTAATAGTAGTTGAACACAACCTGGACGTCATTAAGGTAGCCGATCATGTAGTAGATCTCGGTCCCGGCGGCGGCGAATACGGAGGCCGGATTGTAGCCCAGGGCACTCCCGAAGAGGTTGCCAATAACCCCAAAAGCCTTACCGGAGAGTACCTGAAAAAAGAACTAAGGTGATCAGGCAGTCTTCTATCATAAAATATTCAAAATGCCGCTGCCGCGGCATTTTGATCCTTTCTCAGCTCTGTAGATTTTGGGACAATCCAGGCATTCTCACCTATTGCTTTTCAGAGTAGCAAAAGCTAACTTGTTTTTAACCCGTTTATTCTTCACAATATTATAATGATGATCTTTCATTTTTCAGAACCGAAAAAAGAAAAGGACAACAATAAAAAGTCATTAAAGGAGAGGGCATAATGTCAGAAGAAAACAAACTCCATGGTGAGGTCTTCTATCCTTCCGAACATGTAATTAACAAGGCACACGCCAGGGACTGGGATAAAATCTGCCGCGAGGCCGATGAGGACCTCGAAGGCTTCTGGGCTAAAGAGGCAAATGAACTTTACTGGTATAAGAAATGGGATAAGGTTTTGGACGACAGCCAAAAACCTTTTTATAAATGGTTTACCGGGGCTAAAACAAATATTGTCTATAACTGCCTCGACCGCCATACACAAACCTTCCGCCGGAACAAACTTGCCCTCATCTGGGAAGGGGAGAACGGGGAATTCAGAAGCTTCTCTTACTTTGCTCTCAGGCGCGATACATGCCGCTTTGCCAGCATCCTCAAAAGCCTCGGCGTCCAGAAAGGCGACAGGGTTACTATCTATATGGGAAGAATTCCTGAACTCGTAATTGCAATGCTCGCCTGCGCCAGAATCGGCGCCATACATTCTGTAGTATATGGCGGCTTCTCAGTCGAGGCCCTCCATGAAAGACTCGAAGACAGCCAGTCCAAGGTCCTCATTGTCGCCGACGGCAGCTACCAGAGAGGAAAGATCGTGCACTTAAAACAGATTGCAGACGAAGCCCTCCAAAGGGCCGCAACAGTCGAAAGCGTGCTCGTCGTAAAACGTACGGGCGAAGACGTCAATATGGAAGCCGGACGCGACATGTGGTACCATGAACTGATGAACCTGCCTATTGCAGGCACCGCATGCCACATCGAAGTTATGGATGCCGAGGACCCATTGTTTATACTCTATACTTCAGGAACAACAGGCAAGCCCAAGGCTATTGTGCACACTCACGGCGGCTATATGGTAGGGGTTTATTCTACGCTTAAATATGTCTTTGATATTCACGAGGAGGACCGATACTGGTGCAGCGCCGACCCGGGCTGGATCACCGGACATAGCTATATCGTCTACGGACCTCTCTTAAACGGCACCACCAGTTTTATGTACGAAGGCGCCCCGACGCACCCGTTTCCAAACCGCTGGTGGCAGATGATTGAAAAGTACGGCATTAACCTTCTCTACACCGCGCCTACTGCAATAAGAGGACTCATGCGCTACGGCGAGGCATGGCCTAACAGATACGACCTCTCCTCGCTCCGAATACTCGGCTCAGTCGGTGAACCGATTAACCCCGAGGCCTGGAAGTGGTACTACAGGGTTATTGGAAAAGAACGCTGCCCAATAATGGATACGTGGTGGCAGACAGAAACAGGAATGTTCATGATCACCCCCGTTCCCACAATGCCCCTCAAACCGGGTTCAGGAACAAAACCTTTTGCAGGACTTAAGATGGATGTGGTAAACGAGGACGGACAGCCGGCAGCTCCTAATGAAGAAGGCTACCTTGTAGTTAAAACCCCGTGGCCTGCTATGATTAGGACAATCTATAAAGACCCCGACAGGTACGTTAACCAGTACTGGAGCCGCTTCCCCGGAATGTATATGACGGGCGACTCGGCTAGAAAAGACGAGGATGGATACTTCTGGGTAATTGGAAGAGTTGACGACGTAATTAAAGTCTCGGGCTACCGCCTTGGAACGGCTGAAATTGAAAGCGCACTCGTCAGCCACCCGGCAGTGGCCGAGGCCGCGGCAATAGGACTTCCGCACGATGTAAAAGGAAATGCAATATATTCTTACGTGATGCTGAAGGCTGGCTTTGAAAAAAGCGACCAGCTGGCCGAAGAACTCCGCCAGCACGTGGGGCATGAAATGGGCCCCATTGCAAAACCAGAAAAGGTGGAATTTGTGGATACGCTTCCCAAAACAAGAAGCGGCAAAATAATGCGCAGGGTTCTTAAGGCCCAGGCCCTTGGTCAGGACCCCGGCAACATCTCCACCCTCGAAGAATAACATTTGTTAATCACTGTGGGGCGAGCGGCGCCGTGCCCGCCGGCAGGCAGGGCTCGCCCTGACTGTTTTATACCCTGACTGTTTTATACCCTGACTGTTTTATACAGTGATACTCAAATTTCAAATGCTCGCCAGTGAAATCCCTTTTACCCTCCTGAATAGGGAAATTGCATAAGTATCCGTCATCCCTGAAACGTAATCCGTAATCCTCAGAAGCCTGAGATAAAGATCTTCCTCCGGAATCCCTCCCGGATTCAAAAACTGCTTCGGCAACAGCTGAAGCACCTTTGTATTCTTATGACTTGCATTTCCTTCACTGGCGGCATTTACTGCCGTTATGAATATATCCAGCAAGCCTCCCAAAACCTCGTAGCCCGCGGTCTCCCTTTCAATTACGCTTTTATAGGAATAAATCTCTTCCTTAGAAACGTCTTTTATTCTCTTTAACACCTTTGCCGAGGGGATTATATCTATCAGGTCGTCAGTCAGCCTGCCCTGGAGTATCGTTTCCTCCTCGTCCGAAAAAACCTCTGATAGCTGGTTTACCAGAGAACTCATAGCCTTGGCTCTAAGGTAACCTATCTTGTCGTTATTATCCCGCCCGTCATAGGACTTTAATGTACTTTCATCAATAAGCGCCCTTAACATTTCTTCAGTCCTGCTGAAAGATTCAAGCCCCAGGTGGAAGCCGTCTTCTAAATCCATGATCCTGTATGTTATGTCGTCAGCAGCCTCAACAAGGAAAGACAACGGGTGGCGGCTCCAGAAGAAACAGTCATCCTCGCAATTTTTCAGGAGTCCCACTTCATCGGCCACTTCCTGGAAAAGCTCTTTTTCCGACTGGAAGAAGCCGTGCTTTTTATAGATCTGTCCCCTTAAAAGTTCAGACGCCTCATGGGGAATGAAAGACTCCTTGGGGTATTTTGTTAAAGAAGCCAGAGTTGCCGCCGTTAGGCAGAGGCCTCCGAATATGGTTGGGTTCTGAAGCTTTGTTATAATTCTGAAGCCCTGTGCGTTACCTTCAAACTTTATAAAGTCGTGCCACTTCTTTACATCATTAAGCCTTGCTTCAAACTGTCTTCCGTTACCGTGCTTGAAGTATTCGGAAATTGCGTCTTCGCCCGAATGCCCGAAGGGTGGGTTGCCGATGTCGTGCGCCAGGCACGCCGCGGCTACAATTTCGCCGAAGTGGAATTTAGTAAAATTATCCTGAAGGTCTTTGTGCCTTTCAAGGATTCTTTCACCTACAAGGTTTCCCAGTGAGCGGCCGATGCATGAGACTTCAAGAGAATGCGTAAGGCGGTTATGCACAAAGTCACTTTCAGGCAAAGGAAATACCTGTGTCTTATCCTGCAGGCGCCTGAAGGCGGAAGAAAACACAATCCTGTCAAAGTCTCTCTGGAATTCACTTCTGCCGTCATTTGAAGGCACAAAGCTGTTCTTACCGATATCACCAAGCCGTCTGTTAGAAAGTAAACGTTCCCAATTCATATGAACCTTTTAATAAAAATTTTATATCCCTAAATCTACAGAAAAGTGTTCAAATATTTCATCAGAATTTATTATAACATCCCCCGATTAAATTATTTTCACTATATTATTTGTGGAATTATTCATTTATGGAGGTAATGTTTTATGCGGCTGCCCATAATGTTTCTGATTTCCATATTCTTTCTTTCTACAAGCGTAACTGCACAATGGACACAGGCTAATGGCCCATTCGGCGGACGTATACGCTGCCTCAATTCCTTTTCTAACGATTCCGGCCAAACCAGCATTCTTGCCGGAACTGACGGCGGACTATTCACTTCTACTGATAACGGCTTAAGCTGGAAAAGCAAAACTACCGGAATGCCAGGCCACTCCGTCAGATGTATTACCGTAAACGGCAATAAAATATTTGCCGGCACTAACTCGGGCATATTTACCTCTGAAGACAATTGCGAAACCTGGAAACCGATTAATGGTGAAAACATATTTTTGGATGTGACTTCCATTCTTGTTAGCGGCACAAATGTATTAGTTGGACAAGGCTTCTATGAATTAAGACTCTCAACCAATAGCGGGGCAACCTGGAAGTACATCAATCATGATTATAAATGGAAGTATGACGTCCGGGCTTTAGCACAGATCGATACAGTTTTCTTTATGGCATCTTTCCGCGATGGCGTCTTCCGTTCCACCGATAAAGGAAATACCTGGTCAATAGCAGATACAGGACTATCGGACCTGAGGGTGCTTACACTTATAGCCGCTCCAAATACATCCGGTGGGAAAACACTTTTTGTGGGGACCTATAATGGAATTTTTGCTTCAACCAATAATGGCGAAACCTGGAGTACTATTAATCATGGAATGGAAAATATTATAACCTTATCTATTGCTGCGCATGGAAAAACCCTTTATGCCGGATCTTATAGAAAAGGAATCTATATTTCAACAGATAACGGGGCAAACTGGATAAACCACAGCAATGGATTGTCAAGTCTGACTGTCCGGGATATATCTATCAAAGGAGACAGCATCTTTGCCGCAACGGAGGACGGAATATTTGTGTCATCAGACAATGGAACTCTCTGGCAGCCTGCTAATGGGGGGCTGCATGCCCATTCCATTTTATCTATGGCATCCATCGGAAATGATTTATTTGCCGCAACGGAAACCGGAGGGGTTTTCCTTTCTTCAGACAAGGGAGAAAGCTGGAAGGCTGTGAATAAAGGCCTTAAGGATAAATGCATCAATGCTCTTGCCGCAATGGGAGATGAACTCTTTGCCGGAAGCGACACAAGCGGATTCTTTAAGTCAACAGATCATGGCTTAAACTGGAGAGAAATTAATTATGGATCTCCTAAATATTTTAACCATGACAGTTATTGGTCCATTACCGCGTTAGCTGCCAGCGGATCAAATCTGGTTGCCTGCGCAACCGGGGGTATGGGAATTTATGTATCGACCGATCGTGGCGAAAACTGGTTCTACGCAAAAACAGATTCTATGTTTGAACCCAATCCGCGCATTCTTGCTGTAATGGGCAACACCGTGTTTACTGCCAATCAGCATGGGGAAATTCATATTTCAAACGACAATGGATTAAGCTGGAAAAAGTTAAATTCTGTCATACCCGATGCATATATAAATGATATGGCAATTTTAGACTCGACTCTCTTCGTTGCAAGTGACTATAAGACAATCCGGACCACGGATTCCGGATCCACATGGAGTGATGTAATTGTAGTTCCTGGCAAAAGATGGCAATATTCCTTTGCCGTCTACCAGAATTACATTTATGCCGGGACTGATGAGGGGGAAATTTATCTCTCGGCAAACAATGGAACTTCTTGGCTTAAGGTAGCTTCAGGCATGCCGGCTCCCATAAAGAAGCTCTTTATCCACAATGGGAATTTTTATGCCGCCACTACAGGCAATGGTGTTTGGAAATATCCTCTGCAGGAAATAATTTCCTCTATAAAAGAGCC
>JBLMYS010000213.1:0-6019 GCA_050258415.1 Acidobacteriota bacterium
CCTTCAGGGCCAAGGGTTATGAAATGGAAGGCGGCGACAATAATAAAATTGAATTTCTGAAAAGGAAGGCAAGGGAGGATTTTGAACACGCCTATCATTTTGATGCCCCGCAGAATAGAAAGGGGGGATTCATGAAATACAACAAGTTTGCCCGACTGGAACAGCAGGGAATGCAGTACGAACTCTTTGAGGAGATATTCCAAAGCTTCAAGCTCCCGGAGCAGCCCCTTATCTGTGTCACCCCGGTTGTAAACGGCAAAATTATCAGCGAATATTAATAGCCCGGGTTTTAACCCACACAGATTCTTTCCTATACCGTCGGATCTCAGATGTAAGACGCGTCCCGCAGGCTCTGACCTCCTTTTTACAGATAATTTTTATACATTAAAAGAATGATAGTTTCATATTTGAAAGAATATTGAAGAAATATTCTTATATTTATAACCAATTTTAAAGAATTTGAGAGGATTTTATGTCAGATAAGGCACATGAGCTCGATGAGCTTTGCATAAATACCATAAGATTTCTTGCAGTAGATGCTGTACAGAAAGCAAATTCGGGCCACCCCGGTATGCCTATGGCCTGTGCTCCTATCGCTTACAGATTATATACAAAATATATGCGCTATAACCCCGATAACCCGAAGTGGTTTAACAGGGATAAATTTGTCCTTTCAGCAGGACACGGCAGTATGCTCCTTTACAGCATGCTATACCTGACTGGCTATGATCTTTCAATGGAAGACCTGAAAAATTTCAGGCAGTGGGACAGCAGAACACCAGGCCACCCCGAGGCGATCCTGACCCCGGGCGTTGAGACTACAACAGGACCACTTGGTCAGGGGATTACAAATGCCGTAGGCATGGCTGTAGCTGAGGCATTTCTTTCAGCTACATTTAATAAAAAAGATCTTCCTCCCGTGCTCGACCACTACATCTATGTCATCGCAAGCGACGGCGATATGATGGAAGGAATTTCTCATGAGGCATCCTCATTTGCAGGACACCAGAAGCTTGGAAAACTTATAGTTTTCTATGACGACAACAATATCAGCATCGATGGCAGCACAAACCTCGCTTTTACCGAGGACGTCGGAAAGCGCTATGAAGCCTACGGCTGGCACGTTCAGCATCTGGATAACGTAAATGACCTCGAGGCGATGGATAAAGCTATTGAGAACGCTCAGAAAGAAAAAAACAGGCCTTCTTTTATTGTTACCAAAACCCATATAGGCTTTGGAAGCCCGAATAAGCAGGACACCTCCTCGGCCCACGGCTCACCTTTAGGAGCCGATGAAGTAAAGCTTACAAAGAAAAATCTCGGATGGCCGGAAGATAAAACTTTTTATGTGCCTGAAGAGGTATCTAAATTCTTTTCACAGTTTAAGGACAGAGGCCATAGGCTCGAAGAGGAATGGAAAAAACAGTTTGAACAGTACTGCGATAAATACCCCGAAGAAGGGAAGCTCTTTAATGACATAATGACGGGCAATTTCGGTGACAAATGGCAGTCGAAGCTTCCTAAATTTGCGGTTGAACCCAAAGGCATGGCAACACGCTCTGCCTCAGGCAAGACTCTTAACGCCATTGCTTCATCAATCCCGACTTTAATTGGCGGCTCGGCAGACCTGGCACCTTCAAACAATACGGAATTAAAAGGCTATCCCGCATTTTCTCCCGAACACCGCGAAGGGCGTAATTTCCACTTCGGTGTGCGTGAACACGGTATGGCCGGAATGCTTAACGGCATGGCAATCTACGGCGGGGTGATTCCTTATGGAGGTACATTCCTTATATTTTCAGATTACCTGAGGCCCGCAATCCGCCTGGGCGCACTCTCAGGCTTAAGACCTATATACGTTTTTACTCACGACAGCATAGGCCTGGGAGAAGACGGTCCCACGCACCAGGCCGTTGAACACCTGGCAGCCCTGAGGGCGATTCCTGAGGTTGTAGTAATCCGCCCTGCTGACGCCAATGAAACGAGTCAGGCATGGCGCGCTGCAATTGAACATAATGGCAGCCCAGTGGCACTTGCTTTAACACGGCAGAACCTTCCGATAATTGATCAGGACAAGTACCCGAGTGCCGAAGGCCTCTTAAAGGGCGCCTATGTGCTGAAAGATACTAATGGCACCCCGGACATTATACTAATGGCTTCCGGAAGCGAGGTCCAGCACATACTCTCTGCGGCCGAAGAACTTGAAGCACAGGACATTAAAGCAAAATGCGTAAGCTTCCCCTCATGGGAGCTCTTTGAGGCCCAGACGGAAGAATACAAAAATTCAGTCCTTAATCCCGAAGTAAAAGCGCGCCTCTCGGTTGAAGCCGCTGTTAAAATGGGATGGGAAAAATATGTCGGACAGTCGGGCGAATCTGTGAGCCTGGACAGGTTCGGCATGTCGGCCCCCGGTGAAGTTGTAATGGAAAAATTCGGCTTTACCTCGGCCAATGTGGTTAAGAGGGCAAAAGAGTTATTAAATAAAATAAAAAATAATAAATAATAATTTGATCTGAAGGGGCATCCTTCCACAGGTATGCCCCCTGCTTTACAGGAGTTGTTTTTGGAGCATATAAGATATTTTATTGATCTGTTCATTCATCTCGATAAACACCTGAACGGAATTATTCTTGAATACGGCATCTGGACTTATCTTCTCTTATTCCTCGTAATATTTGCTGAAACAGGTTTTGTAATTACACCATTTCTGCCCGGGGATTCACTCCTTTTTGCTGCAGGAGCCTTTGCGGCACTGGGCTCTTTTAACGTAGCCGTTCTTTTCTTTATTCTCGCCGTTGCCGCCATCTTAGGCGATACTGTTAACTACTGGATCGGAAGCTATATAGGTCCTAAAATATTCTCACAGGAGAAGGTGCGGTTTCTGAAGAAGGAACACCTTGAAAGGACGCACCAGTTCTATGAAAAGTACGGCGGAAAAACTATCATTATAGCACGCTTTATCCCTATAATCCGTACATTTGCACCCTTTGTTGCTGGCATTGGCAGCATGTCCTACGGCAAGTTCATAAGCTATAACGTTTTAGGTGGACTTCTGTGGGTTGTTCTGTTTGTATTTGCAGGCTTCTTTTTTGGTAATCTGCCGTTTGTGAAAAATAATTTTTCTTTTGTTATTTTAGCAATCATTTTAATTTCTGTTTTGCCGGGCTTCATAGAATATTTCAGGCAGAAAAGGATGAAAAAGGCTTAAGACCCGAAAAGCTCAGTTCCGCTATCTTTTATCTTTTTTATGTGTTTATATCTGCCTGTCTTATGCGGGATTAACTTAATCCTTTTTAATTTTAAGGGGACACACACATGGGTAACGCTAAATCGGAACGCCTGCTATCCCTGGATGTTTTCAGGGGAATTACTATTGCAGGTATGATACTTGTCAATAATCCTGGCTCGTGGGATTATGTATATCCTGCGCTTGAACACGCCAAATGGAACGGAATTACGCCTACAGACCTGATATTCCCTTTCTTCCTTTTTATCGTGGGCGTTGCCACAACTCTTTCACTTTCTAAAAGAAAACAAAGAGGTGACGACCAGAAAAAGCTGGCCCTGCAGATTCTAAGGCGCGCCGTTATAATATTTTTACTCGGCCTTTTAATGGCTGCCTTCCCTAATTTTAATTTTGCCACGGTCAGAATACCCGGGGTACTGGCGAGAATTGCAGTTGTTTACCTTATTACAAGTCTGATCTACCTTAAGGCCAATACCAGGACTCTTACCATTTTATCAGCCGTAATCCTCCTTCTTTACTGGGCTATAATGACGCTTATTCCCGTGCCAGGAGTGGGTTATGCGAACCTGGAGCCCTCAACAAACCTTGGCGCATGGTTAGATCGTATGATCTTTGGGCGCCATATATGGTATTATTCTAAAACATGGGACCCTGAAGGGCTCTTAAGCACACTGCCCGCGATTTCAACCGCCATATTCGGCATACTGACAGGGGAGTGGTTAAGAAGAAGCGATATTGAAAATTCCACCAGGACCGTTTGGATGTTCTTCTGGGGGAACGTGGGGCTCTTGCTTGGAACTATATGGGATATGTGGTTCCCGATAAATAAGAACCTCTGGACCAGCTCATATGTGGTCTTTACGGCCGGCATGGCACTTCAGTTCCTGGCAATGTGCTACTGGCTTATTGACGTTAAGGGATACACTAAGTGGACAAAGCCATTTGTTGTCTACGGAATGAATGCCATTGCGGTATATTTCCTCTCCGGAATAGTCGCACGCGCACTCTATATGCCTAAGGTTACAGACGCCGCGGGAAATTTAATTGATCTGAGGGTTTATATTTATAACGTGCTTTTTGCGAGCTGGCTCCCGGGCCTTAACGCCTCACTTGCCTGGGCGATAATGTATGTGCTGTTCTGGCTGGGGGTAATGTGGATCTTCTACACAAAAAAGATCTTTATAAAAGTTTAATTTTAGTGTTAATGAAAAAGTGTTATTGGAGACGTAATGCCTGTAATAAGAAAATTTAAGACGATTCCCGAACTCTTTGTAATGCTGACAGAAGAGTATGCAAAGACTGCGGATAAGCCTTTAATGAAACATAAAGTAGCCGGTCAGTATAAAGGGATCAGCTACGGGGAATTTAAGGAAGAAACCGAACAATTTGCCAACGGCCTTGCTACACTTGGCCTAAAGCGTGAGGATAAAATTGCCATTATATCTGAAAACCGCCCTGAATGGGTCTATTCAGATATGGCTATTCTTGCACTTGGCGCGGTGGACGTACCTTTATATCCTTCACTTACAGCTGATTCGGTGGAATTTATTCTTAATAATTCTGAAGCTGTCGGGATAATAGTTTCAAATAAATTCCAGCTCAATAAGGTCCTTAAGATCAGGGCCAACTGCAAGATGCTGAAATTTATTATTGTACTGCATGAAAAGGATGTTCCCTCGGGAGTGGCCGATATTTTTTCATTCCGCGAAATTCAGGACAGGGGAGTGATCTACAGGCAGCAGAACCCCTTCTTTTTTAAGGAGAGCATAAAAGTCTGCAAGCCGGATGACATGTGCACAATAATCTATACTTCAGGCACTACAGGCGTCCCAAAAGGGGTAATGCTTACGCACTGGAATATCGTTTCAAATGTCCTTGCAGCCTCTGAAGCCATACCTTTTACAAAGGATGACATATTTTTATCATTCCTTCCCTTATGTCATATCTTTGAAAGAATGGCGGGATACTATACTGCCTTTTCTGCGGGTGGACAGGTTTGCTATGCCGAGGGCATTGAAGCCGTTGCAAACAATATGATTGAAGTAAAGCCTACCATACTTACAACGGTTCCCAGGCTTTTTGAAAGAATTTACAGCAAAATTAAAAAGAACGTGGAAAGCCAGTCCGAAAAGAAACAGAAGATCTTCAACTGGGCTATTGAAATGGGGAGGCAGTACGCTTTGGCTAAAAAAGCCGACAGCGTAACCATCAGCCTTCTTCTTAAATATAAGGCGGCCGAAAAGCTCGTACTTAACACAATAAGGGAAAAAACCGGAGGGCGCCTAAGGTTCTTTGTCTCCGGCGGGGCCGCGCTTCCGCGTGAACTGGGCGAGTTCTTTGAGGCTGTTGGAATTACGATACTAGAAGGCTACGGACTAACCGAGTCATCCCCTGTAATTGCGGTTAACCGCGTGGACGACTACAAGTTCGGCTCAGTCGGAAAACCTTTCCCCGGCGTTGAGGTTAAAATTGCCTCCGACGGCGAGATACTTGCCCGCGGGCCGAATATTATGCAGGGCTATTACAAAAACAAAAAGGAAACTGAAGCCGTCCTTAAGGACGGATGGCTGCATACGGGTGACATTGGTGTCTTTGATGCAGAAGGATTCCTGGTTATAACTGACAGGAAAAAACACCTGTTCAAAACCTCTGCCGGAAAGTACATTGCCCCTACACCAATAGAAAACCTGTTCCTGGGAAGCAAGTACATAGACCAGTTCGTCCTAATCGGCGACAGAAGAATGTTTCTAAGCGCTCTTATTGTCCCTGACT
>JBLMYS010000214.1:0-7651 GCA_050258415.1 Acidobacteriota bacterium
AACCACGCTCGAAAACCGCATGAAGTGCGGCCTTGGAAAATGCGGGCGCTGCAACGTCGGGAAAACTTACGTCTGCATAGACGGTCCCGTCTTTACGGCACGCGAGCTGGAAGCTCTGCCCGTGGACTTCTAGGCTGAAAGATTTTGAAACCCTCTGAAAAACTTTAGTGACCAGGCGCCGGGCTCAACCTTCAAGAGCTTCAGGCAGCCTGGCCTGAAGTTACACATTCATCTGACTTTAAATACCTCTTTACACTTATATTAAAAAGCTATAAGTTGCTAAGTAAGAGAATTACCTGATCAGGTACGCAAACAGGTTTTTCTTTTGCAGTTCCTCATTTAATTTTTCTGGTAAAATATATTCAAATTATAAAGAGGGGTCACACAAAATGGATACAACCGATATTCTCAACATGGCTTCATCACGCCAGACGAAAAAGTACGCCGAACCTGTAACGGGCCACGTCTCTTTGGGCTCATCTCTCAGGTTTATACTGTTTTTAATTCCATCTGTAATTCTGGCCATAATATTATTTCTTATTCTCAGACTGCCTCCCGAAATATCAGTCCCTGTAATGATTTTGGGCGTAATACTAATAATAATAGTTGTCTCGGGCGTCAGGGTTGCCGCCGAATGGGAGCGCGGCGTGGTCCTCAGGCTGGGTAAGTTCCAGGGCTTAAAAGGCCCCGGCATGATGTATATTCTTCCCTTTCTTGAATACGTGAGGTTTATTGACGTACGCGTGCTTGCCATAAATATTCCAAGCCAGAAGGTTATTACGCGCGACAACGTTCCGGCACAGATCGACGGCGCACTCTTCTTCCGTGTGGAGGATGCGGAGAAAGCCGTTATCAGAATACAGGACTTCCAGTTTGCCATCTCCCAGTTTGCACAGGCCTCCCTCCGCGACGTTGTTGGCGGGCTTACCTTAGATGAGCTCCTACCAGAAAGAGAGCAGATTCAGGAGCAGATAGGTAAAGTAGTGGAAGAAAGAATTAAGGAATGGGGCATCCACCTCGATTCAGTAAGGCTTCTGGACGTTGAGATGCCGGAGGACTTAAAACGCATGATGTCGCGCCAGGCTTCGGCCGAAAGGGAAAAAAGAGCAAACATCACAAAAGCCGAAGGCGACAAGCTGGCAGCGGCCAACCTGGCCGAAGCAGCCCGCATTATGCTCGAAAGCCCCGGTGCAATTCAGCTGAGAACCCTGCAAACCGTTGACGGCCTTGGACCCACACCATCAAATACCGTTATACTCTTCCCCGCTGAACTGGGGGACGCCTTGAGGGGGTTTGTGGACCATGTAGTCAAAAAGTAGCAGGCTAAAAATTCTGCCGGATTATTTTATGAAAAAGATGCTCTTTGCTTTATGCCTTATTTTTATTTTGCCGGCGTCCCTTCTTTCTCAGGATACGGCACATGGCACAATAAAAGGAAAAGTAACTGACCTGGAAACAAAAGAGCCTTTAATAAATGCCACTGTATTCTTGGAGAATACAACATTTGGAACGGCTTCGGAGATTAAAGGCAGTTATGAAATTGTGAAGGTTGACCCGGGCTTTTACCACCTGATTGTCAGCATGGTGGGCTATGAGATAAAAAGAATCCCAATAAGAGTCCCTAAAGGGGGCAGGCTTACTCTGGACGCACAGTTAAAACAAAAACCGGTCCTCTTAGGACAGATTAATGTTACCGGAAAAGTCTCCGATGAGTGGAATGATTATATTGAGATTTTTGAAAGGGAGTTCATTGGACAAGGAAAATTCTCGCACGACGTAAAACTGCTTAACCCCGAGGTGATAAATTTCAAAAAAGATGAGGACACAAAGGAATTAAAAGCCTTTTCAGACAGCATAATTATTCTGGAAAACAAAGCCCTGGGATATAAACTTTTCATAATACTGGAAGCATTTTCCTACCAGTTAAGAGGTGACGTGGATTATCATGCCCGCGTCAGGTTCCAGGAGCTTAAGCCTCAGGATAATGACGAAAAATCTGAGTGGAATGATAACAGGCGCTACTGCTACCTGGGCTCCCCGAAGCACTTTTTTTGTTCTCTCTTAAAGAGAAGGCTTTATAATGAGGGCTTTAGCGTCAGAACGGGATCTATGCTTATGCTTACCAGTGGAGGCGGGAACGTTGTTTCTGAAGAAGACTTTAAGATGGAGGAGTTTGGCGGGGATTATTTAAGACTGAATCTGGATTCACCCATCAAGGTGGAGTATTCAGGCAGAAACTCGGCCGTTACATATATTATGCCTGGTGCCCCCTATTTTATCCTTCTCGACAACACAGGAAACAGGGTGGATGCAAATAACCTCGAAGTAGCCGGCGACTGGGCCGGACAGAGAATGGCCTCTGTCCTACCATACAATTATTCGCCCTCAGAATAAAACAGAACTTGTATAAATAAAATTAAAGTAAGATTTTTCGATAGTCTGATAATTTTTCCAACAAGAAACTTAATTACAAGAGGAGGATTCGCGTGAAGCCAGCCCACAAAAAGTACTTATATATTCTTTCTGTTTCTATATTTTCATTTTTGCTTGGTGTCGCAGCCGTGAAGTTTGAAGGCGTCATAACCAAGCCTATGGTTGAAAGCGCTGAGAAGCTGATAGGCCTGAATTTTACGGACGCAGAGCAGGATTCAATGCTTACGGGCCTCAACAGCCAGCTTAAAAATTATGAGGAAATGAGAAAGGTGGAACTTAATAACAGCGTTCCCCCTGCCATATTGTTTAACCCCATTCCGGTGGGCATGAAGTTCGAAACAAAACAGCTCCCGTTTAAGACCAGTAACTACACCAATGCCACAATGCCGAAGAATATTGAGGATCTGGCATATTACTCAATCGGTGAACTGGCTCAGCTTATAAAAACGAGAAAAGTTACCTCCGAGGCCTTAACAAAGATGTATATCGACCGCCTGAAAAAGTACAGCCCTAAACTTCAGTGCGTAATTACACTGACTGAGGATCTGGCAATGGAGCAGGCAAGACGGGCCGACAAAGAGATCGCTCAGGGCAAATACCGCGGACTCCTGCATGGAATTCCTTACGGCGCAAAGGACCTTCTGGCTAAAAAAGGCTATAAGACCACCTGGGGAGCCGCGCCATACAAGGACCAGGTTATAGACATGGATGCAACTGTAATTAAGAAGCTTGAAGACGCAGGCGCCGTTCTGGTGGCCAAGCTTTCAATGGGCGCACTTGCATGGGGTGACGTTTGGTTTGGCGGCACCACGCGCAACCCGTGGGACATTAAGCAGGGCTCCAGTGGATCCTCCGCAGGCTCGGCTTCATCTGTCTCGGCAGGACTTCTTCCTTTTGCTATCGGTACTGAAACCTGGGGCTCAATTGTCTCCCCTTCCACTATCTGCGGGGTTTCCGGACTCAGACCCACATACGGACGCGTTAGCCGCACCGGCGCTATGGCACTCAGCTGGTCAATGGATAAGATAGGACCAATATGCCGCAACGCTGAGGACTGCGCAATTGTCCTTAATTATATTTACGGTCCCGACGGACTGGACCAGACACTCTATAACGTTCCTTTTAATTATAACCCTAACGTGAGCCTTAAAGGCCTCAAGATCGGCTACCTTAAAAAGGACTTTTCGCATAACTATGCATTCAAGGAAAATGACTCACTTACACTTGAAACCTTAAGGAAAATGGGGGCTACACTCGTTCCGATAGAACTTCCTGACCTTCCGGTTAACGCAATTTCCTTCATTCTGGACGCCGAGGCCGCGGCGGCTTTTGACGACCTTACAAGAAGTAACCGCGACGACCTTATGGTGCGCCAGATTAAGAACGCCTGGCCGAACGTTTTCCGCCAGTCCAGGTTCATCCCCGCAGTCGAATACATTAATGCCAACCGCATCCGCTTTGAACTCATTCAGCAGATGGATAAAATGGTCAAGGATATCGATCTATACATGGCTCCTTCGGATGAGGGGGATAACTCACTTGTAACCAACCTTACGGGGCATCCACTGGTAGTTGTACCGAACGGTTTTACAAAAGACGGGCATCCGACCAGCATTACATTCGTTGGAAAGCTTTTTGACGAGGGTAAAATAGTGGCAGTTGCAAAAGCCTACCAGGATAAAACAGGCTTCCAGCTGAAGCACCCGAACCTGAATTTTTGATTTTCTTGAATTTTTAATTAAAATTTAAATATTTACCCAATTGGCGGGAACAGTACTCCCGCCCGGGGTGTTAAACTTAAAAGGACCAGCTTTACGGTCATAAATTGTGGGGTAGACTGAAAAAAATAATATGGCTACCTTAAATTTAAGGCAGTAATATAAAATAAGGAGGCATCTACACAGATTTCACACATTAAATCATGAAAGGAGGTCAGATATGGTCTTTAATCTGGAAGGCTACAGTTTTGACGAGGAAAACGGCAATTTCCGGGTCAGTGATGTAGAGTTGACCGTTTATGAGTTCATGATATGCAGATTTGAAATCGGTAAGGGAATAGTAAGCGTAGTAGACAGTTTTGGAAAAATGACGCACGTACTTTCGGATGATGCTCTTGAAAAGCTCTATAATTTAAGGGCACAGTATAATTAACAGGTACGGTTAAATCAGGTCGAAACAGGATATAAGTATATAAAATCCTGAATTCCGCAAAAGTCTTCTTTAAGATGCGGGGTTCAGGATTTGATATTTTTAGCTGAACTTTTGAAGAAAAACAGTACAAATGCAATCAGAAGGCTTACAACTGAAGAAATAATAAAAGGAACCGAAGAGCCGAAACGGTCCCATAGAATTCCCGTTATTAAGGAGCCCGCCATAACGGCAAAACTGGAAAGCATTGTAAAAAGCCCTATTGCCGATCCCCTGTTTTCATCCCTGATCAAATCCGATATCCAGGCCTTGGTTATTCCTTCTGTAGAGGCGGCATAAATGCCGTAAAGTGCAAAAAGAGCCCACATCAGAATAAAACTCCCCGAAACGGCAAAACCGAAATAAACAATTGCAAAGACAACAAGCCCTGCCGTAAGCACATTCTTCTTTCCTATCTTATCCGACAGGAGGCCTGCAGGGTAGGAAAAAGAAGCATATACAAGGTTATAAAACACATAGCCGAAAATTGCAAGTGAATCCGACTTTGCAATTGAGCGCGATTTAAGGATTAAAAACACGTCGCTGCTGTTGACGAGTGAAAACAGCGTAAAAAGAACAATAAGTGTCTTATATTCCCCCGGGGCATGGCGCCAGAATTCAAGGTAGTGCCCTTTTCTTTTAATTATGGCTTCAACGGGCTTATCCTTAACCGTAAGCGTAAAGGCAACGGCAATTAAAGACGGGATAAAGGCTATAAGGAATATAATGGAGTAATTCCCGGGGTAAAGTGCCAGTAACAAAAGCGCTCCCAAAGGTCCAATTGCGGCACCCAGAGTGTCCATGGCGCGGTGAAAACCAAAGACGGCACCGGTGTTGCCGTTGGAATACCCTGCAAGAAGCGCGTCCCTGGGGGCTGTGCGCACACCCTTGCCTACCCTGTCTGTAACTCTTGAGAACAAGACCATCCCGAAGTTCTGGAAAATGCCCGGAAGAGGCTTAACCAGGGCAGAAAGCCCGTAGCCTGTTACAACAAAAACCGATCGCTTGCCAAGCTTATCTGATAAGACACCGAAATAACCCTTAAGAAGCCCTGCCGTAACCTCGGCAATGCCTTCAATAAGGCCTATTGCGGCCATAGTGGCACCGAGCGAAGTAAGAAAAATTGGGGTTACGGGATAGAGCATCTCACTGGCAATGTCTGTAAAGAGGCTTACCATGCTGAGTATAATAACCTGACGGGGTAATCTTTTTATGGCCATATTTTATTCTGTACTTAAAACTTTTCCTGCTATAAAAAATATCCCCGGAATTACCCGGGGAATCAATACACTTAAAATGCTCAGAGATGAAGGAAAAGGAGGATCTTATAAGCCGCCATGCCGAAAGCTGCCGAAAGAGGGATAGTAAGGATCCATGCCCAGATAATGTTGCGTGCTACTTTCCAGCGTACGGCCTTTGTGCTCTTGGCCGCTCCCACGCCCGCAATTGCACCTGAAATTGTGTGTGTGGTGCTGACAGGCACACCAAAGGCAGAGGCGATAAAAATTGTAATGCTGGCCGAGCTCTCGGCGCTGAAGCCGCCGAAGGGGGTCAGCTTTGTCATCTTCATTCCGAGCGTCTTAATTACCTTCCAGCCTCCAAAGAGTGTTCCAAAGGCAATAACCGCGTTACAGGAGAAAACAACCCAGTAAGGCGTGTGTGCCGCGGGGCTTAAGGCCTTGTTTGCAATTAGAACCATTGTAATAAGTCCCATCGTCTTCTGAGCGTCGTTACCACCGTGGCTTAAGCTGTAGGCGGCGGCCGAGGCTATCTGAAGTTTCCTGAAATGCTTGTCCACTTTTCTCGGCGACGAATCCTTTACGATCCAGATTGTTATGACTGAAACCAGCCCGGCAATAAGGTATCCCAGGACGGGAGAGATGAAAATAAAAGCTATGATTTTCAAAAATCCGCTTGCAATAAGCGCTCCGAAGCCGGCTTTTAATACCGCTACACCTCCCAAGCCGCCGATTAAGCAGTGCGATATGCTTAAAGGTATGCCTAAGTGCGTTGCAGCTGCGGCCATAATAATTGCGCCTACGAGCGCCGAGAGTATGACGGTGTTATCCAGAACAGAGACTACGACCAGGCCTTTGCCTATTGTAGCTGCCACGCCAAGGCCGAAGACAAAAATAGCGGCAAAGTTAAAGAAAGCTGCCCAGGCTACGGCCTGAAAAGGCGTAAGAACCTTTGTGGCTACAACAGTTGCAATGGAGTTTGCGGCGTCGTGCATACCGTTATAGAAATCAAAAAGAAAGGCAAGCGTAATAATTAAAACTGCAATAACGGGGAGCGTAATCCCTATAAAGGGAAGTGTTAAAGATAAATTCATATATGGTTTTTTGTGTTAATCAGCCGTTTTTAAGTGAAATTGTAAAAATTACAGAAGCTACCGCCTGGCACTTGTCTGTGATGTCTTCAAGTACGTCCAGGACCTCTTTCCTTTTTATGAGTTCAATTGCGTTTGTCTCTTCCCTGAAGAGTTTTGTGATGGCTTCCCTGTAGATCAGATCGGCTTCCTGTTCCAGGTCCTTTACGATCTTCAGGTTCTCGTTGGATTTAACCTTCCTGTCCACAATTGAGGTATAAAGTTCCTTAATCTGCATTGAGGCGATCTGAAGGAGCTTTTCGGCTACTTTCAAAGGCTCTGTGAGGTTATAGACTTTTGCGCGTGTAACGGCGGCATTAATGGCGTCTGATACCTTTTCGAGTGTTTTTACGAGTGCGTATATGTCCTCGCGGTCAAAAGGGGTCAGGAAACTCTTGTCGAGCTTGCCAAATACCTTATGGGATATTTCATCGCATCTTTTTTCAAGGGCTTTGAGTTTCATGGAAGTTTCTTCGTCGTAATTTGCGTTTCCGAAGAAATTCTTGGCAAGAGTAGCCATTTCGCTGATTGCGATGATCATAGCGCTGAAATCTTCAAAATACTTTTCTTCTTTGGGTAATAGTGCTTTAAACATGTGGTGTTAGATTGTTGTTAGATTTTGCTTCTGCAAACTTAGGAATTTTTTATCTATAATAAAAGGTG
>JBLMYS010000215.1:0-5135 GCA_050258415.1 Acidobacteriota bacterium
GCAAATAGGGATGAGTTTCATTACTGCCTATAAGTTATGTGCTGGAGAAGCTGCTATCGCTGACTTCTCATACGCCCACTGCATTTGGGTACTCAGTCCAGTTCTGTCCCTCATATTTTACCAGCTTACCCTCATCAACCCCAATCCATTTATTCCCTTGCGGGTCAACAGCAACAGAGCGGACATAAGAACCCGGTAATCCGGAATTACCAGTATTGTATTTTGTCATGCCCTGTCCGTCAAATTTGAATAATCCTGCATTTGTACCAATCCATTTATTTCCCTGCTGGTCAACAGCAATTGAACTGCAATAATTTAAGCTATAAACTTCGGTTACTTCTCCGGTCAGTGTATTTAATTTTGATAAATATTTTTCAGTTCCTATCCAGAGATATTGTCCTTCAACAGCCTGGCATGTAACTTTCGCATTAGCAAAGAAGTTAATCCACTGCCCTCCATAGCATAAAGATGAGAGAAGAAGAACAGCAGAAAGTATTTTGGTGAGTTTCATTTGCCTTGTCCTTAACTTTTTTAAATTGAACCATAACTAAATTTTCATATGGTACGGGAAACGGATTTATAAGCTATTCTATTTTTCTTTAGGATACCAGTATTTTTTATCATTATTGGGTTTAATAAAGAACTTCTTACATATATAATATGGTGACAAAGGGCGTTTTCGGAAAAATTATTAGAAAAAGTTATTTTTTGGGAGAAGGCAATTTTCCCCGGAGGGTCGGGGGCTAAAGCCCAAATTAGAGAGAGGAATCTGGGATCCACGAGCTAAAGCTCGTGGCTAGTCAGTGGCTATTCAGGTCGTGGCTATTCAGTGGCTAGTCAGCGGTTTAAAATGAAAAAAACCCTGGATGGTTAATCCAAGGCTTTTTTTGTGAGCGCGGGTGGTTTCGAACCACCGACCCTCTGCTTAAAAGGCAGATGCTCTACCCCTGAGCTACGCGCCCCCTTAGGATAGCTGCCGCTACCCAATTGAGATAACAAATATACTATTAATTTAAGTATTTGCCAAGTCTCATTCAAAAAAAATCTTACATACCTTCCTTTTTGCCTAAATTAACCGCACCTATTGTTCGACTATAATATATCTATTAATTCTATTTTTTTTGTATATTTGCCCAAAATCCGGTGACTTCAATTTATGAAAAGGAACGCGAAAATACTGATTTCTGACGATGACGAGACTTTGTGCTATCTGCTCAAGGAGGAATTGCTTAATGAGGGATACTCCGCCGAGGTAGTCTTCGACGGCAAGTACGCCATAGACAGAATTAAAAATAAAAACTACGACCTCCTCTTACTCGACCTCCAGATGCAGGAAGTCCATGGCAATGAGGTGCTCGATTTTGTCCAAAGCCACGCCCCTAACCTCCAGGTTATTATGCTTACTGCCGAAACTGAACTGCGTACGGCTATAGACTGCATTAAAAAGGGCGCTTATGACTATATTTCAAAACCCTACGACTTCGACCACCTTCTTTTGACTATAGACCGCGCACTGGAACATAAGGACCTCGTGGTTAAAAATACTATCCTCACCTCCAAGGTAAGCCAGAAGACACCAAATAAAATTGTGGGCGAAAGTAAACAGATTCAGCATACTATAAATCTTGCACTGAGAGCCGCAAGATCCGACTCCAACGTCCTCATTGAGGGCGAAACCGGTACGGGCAAGGAACTTATGGCTGAATTTATTCACCAGAACTCCGAACGCCAGGATAAACCTTTTGTTATAGTTAACTGCGCTTCGCTGCCCGACCAGCTGATTGAAAGTGAGCTCTTCGGACACGAAAAAGGCGCTTTTACTGATGCTAAGGCACCTAAACCGGGGCTAGTAGAAATTGCCGACGGCGGCACACTATTCCTGGATGAAATTGGCGAAATGAGCCTGGCTATTCAGCCTAAACTTCTCAGATTCCTTGAAAACGGCGAATATAGAAGGGTTGGCGGCGTTGCAAATCTAAAGTCGAACGTAAGGGTAATTGGCGCAACTAACAAAAACCTCATCGAGGAGTCGGAAAAGAAAGTCTTCAGACGCGACCTGCTTTTCAGACTTAATGTTATTACGCTTACTATTCCCCCACTGCGCGAACGCGAGGAGGATACGCTCTTGCTTGCAGACTTTTTCCTTCAGCTCAAAAGCCCCGTAAGGGACCCAAAAACTCTTTCCCCCGAGGCTAAAAAAGCGCTTACAAATTATTCTTTCCCCGGCAATGTGAGGGAACTTCAGCATACAATTGAACGCGCTATTATTTTTGCCGAGGGAAATGTTATACGTCCCGAGGACCTGAATCTCCCTTCAGGCTATCAGATGAATGTGGAAGAGGAATTTTATAACGATATGGGCGATTCAATAATTCCGCTCGACGACCTTGAAAAGATTCATATTAAACGCGCTCTGGAACACTACGAATGGAACCGCGAGAATACGGCTAAAATGCTCGGCATTAGCCAGAAGACACTGTATTCTAAAATATTAAAGTATCAGCTCCGGCAGAATTAAGAGGTTCTTCAAAATATAAATATGAGTCCGGAAACAAAAGACGATATTAAGTTCAGAAAAGAGTGGGAAGAAATCCTGACTCTTCTGGTGAAAGAAAATTCGCTGGACGTGCTTTCTGAAGAGATACTTGACAGAAGCGTAAACCTTACCCGCAGCTGCCTGGGAGTCCTCGTTTTTGCCGATGAGGAAGTAAGCCAGCAGGCGGAGTCCAAAGTTTCTGATAAGAATAATATTCTTCCTGAAAAGTCTTCGCTTTTTAGTGAAATAAAAACGAACCTGCCTTTTCTGCTTGAGTGGTTTAAGGTTAACAGAAAACCTCTTTGCGTAAATGCCAGCGATGAGAACAGTATTGCCTATCCGCTCCTGACACTCTTTCAGGTAAACAATATTGTTATAATCCCGTCGTTTCTTAACGAAACAATTCTTTCTTTATTCATTCTGGGCCGCAATGAGGCTCCCTACAGCAAAGCCGAGACACATAACCTGGAACAGTTTGCCTCAATTCTGGCTTTTTCTGTAAACAGCCTTCTTACAAGAAAGCTTAACGCAACGCTTGAAAGCAAACTACTGCAGAGCCAGAAGCTAGAAACTATAGGCAAGCTTGCAAGCGGAATGGCGCACGATTTCAACAACCTCCTTTCCAGCATCTTCGGCAGCATTAACCTGCTTAAAAGAAGACTATCGGACAGGGATGATGTTTTTTATCTTCTTGAGAATATTGAGAACTGCTCCGCCCGCGCGGCCGACCTTACAAAGGGACTTCTTTCCTACGGCAAGCCAACGGCTAAAAGGAAAACTCTCATTAAACCTTCGCACCTCATGAAGGAACTGATGCTGGTTGTGGGACAAACTTTCCCCGAATCAATTGAAATTGAGGAGAATACAGAACAGGGGCTGCACGATTTCCTGGGTAACGCAACCGAGATATACCAGGTTCTATTAAACCTCTGCGTAAACGCCAAAGAGGCAATTCACGGCAAGGGCAAGGTCACAATTGAAGCAAGGAACATTAAAATCCTTGAGAAAAATTCATCCGACTACCCCCTTCTGAAGGAAGATGACTATGTATGCTTTTCCGTGCGCGATACCGGCGAAGGGATAAGCGAAGAAAACCTGAACAAGATTTTTGATCCTTACTTCTCAACCAAGCAGAAGGAAACGGGATCGGGACTAGGGCTTTATGTTACCTACGGAATAGTTAAGGCCCATAACGGCTACATTGACGTTAAGAGTAAGCCGGGCAAGGGAACGGAGTTTAACGTCTATATTCCGGCATTTGACCCTGACGCGGACTCACCTGCACAGACAGAGAAGATTATACTCCTTGCAGATGACGAGATTATGCTGCGGGATATTCTGGCCGAACTGCTGGAATCCTACGGATACCAGGTTATCGGCGTACATAACGGGAAAGAAGTGCTGAAGGTCTTAACGGAAGAGATTAAGGTTGACCTTCTTATAATAGACTACAAGATGCCCGAGATGGACGGGCTTACATGCATTAAGAAAATTCAGGAGCTGGGGATTGAAGTTCCTATAATTCTTTCCACGGGATCCACATCGTCAAAGGCCGACAAGGATTTTGAGAAGCTGAAGATCAGTTCCGTTCTGGCCAAGCCGTACGAGTTTGACAGGATGCTGGCGGAAGTCAAGAAAACAATTAAAAATTGATTTGAATAATCGGGAGATTTAGCACCAGATTTATCACGGAGGATCGGGGGCTAAAGCCCAAACGGGGAGAGGGGATATCCGGTTCCCCGAGCTAAAGCTCGTGGCTAGTCAGGCTGAGAAAGCCCTCCGAGGAGGGCTCAATAGTAATTTTTTATTTTCCGTCTAGGTCGACCATTTTTATGTTGTTGACGTAGGGGGAGAAGTTGGGGCTTTTTATCTGCTTGAACTTCTCCAGTACATTATTAATCTCTCTTATTGCACCTTCTATATATTCCACTTTTTTTATGATCGCTTCGGCCGATATTTCCGGCTTGCTTACTTCCCTTTTGATTGCTGCCGCCGAGAGATTTATTAACGTCAATGGCTGCTTTATTTCGTGATTGGCTGTTACTACGGTTGCCGTAAATGTATTTATCTTCTCTAATTCCAGCAATAATTTCTGCGTCTCCCTCAGCTTTAATGCCGAATGAATTCTTGCCAGTAACTCAACTTTGTTAACAGGCTTTCTTATGTAATCGAACGCCCCCGCCTGAAGGCCTTCTTTGGTGCCTTCGGCTTCGGTCTTTGCGGTAACTAATATTACGGGAATATCCTTTGTTACGGGAGTATTTACAAGCGTGCGGCAGACTTCAAGTCCGTTTAGGCCGGGCATCATGACGTCCAGCAGTACAAGGTCGGGCTGTTCGTTAATTGCTTTTTCAAGTCCGCTCTGCCCGTCGTAAGCGGTTATTACTTCAAAGCCCTCGCGCTGCAGACGGTCCTGCAGGAGGAACACGCTATCGGGATGGTCGTCAATTACAAGTATCTTTTTCATTTAACACTCAGCTATATTATTTAACACTTTTTCAATTTTGAATGACAGGGATCCGGAATTAACGGGTTTGGATACGAAGTCATCGAAACCATTCCTTATTAAAATCTCCTTTTCGTCAATCATTTCATGTGC
>JBLMYS010000216.1:0-3217 GCA_050258415.1 Acidobacteriota bacterium
CTAACCTGATCACACTGGACGATTACCTTAAAAGAATGTCGGAAAAGCTTTCCCAGAGCAAAAGCTATGAAGCTAATGTAAGCCTGAGGGACCTGGGTGTTAATACTGTCAGGATGCAGAGGGAATACCCCGATATCTATGCCCGCGGGGCAATAGTTGCTGGACTTCTGGATCTCAGGCTCCTGGAGCTTTCCAAAGGAAAAAGGGGATTAAGAGAAGTGCTGCATGAGCTCTCACAGGAATATGGCATTAATAAGTCCTTCAGCGAGGCAACATTCTTCGACGATTTTACGCGAATGACATATCCCGAAATTGGCGACTTTTTTAAGCGTTATATAATCGGCAATGAGCCGCTTCCAATTAAGGAATATTTCAGTAAGGTGGGGATTGATTATGCCGACTTTGCCGGTTATGACACTTCAAGAGCACATTCGGGACTTTCAATGACAGTTGCCGACAACATGATTGTAATTAATAGTATTGAGCCCGAACAATCCGCTCTCGATATTAAGAGGGGAGACATAGTTTTTAAGGTTATGGGCGACACACTGACACTTCAGAACGCCATGCAGAAGACTGCCCAGTTAAGAAAACTTAAAGCGGGCCAGGAGCTTCAGCTGACACTATTAAGAAATAAAATACCTCATGAGGTGACATTAAAAATGCTCCCCGTAAAGCGCAGTTTTGTCTTCAGGGAAAATCCTGAGGCCACCCCTGATGAGCTTAGCCTCCGCAAGGCCTGGATGAGGTTAAAATAACTATTCCATCTTGGGCGCGCGTATTCTCATAAGTCCTGCGCGCGCGCCCCTTGTCCAAACCTCGAACATTGTATTTTATCCTGTTCATCCCCTGTATCCAAAACTGTCCACAAACAGCCAAATATCCTCAAAATTTTACTTTTTTCCCCATGGTACAAATTATGCTTTATGATCATTACAGACTCATTATTCCAAATATTCCCGGGGTTTTTGATGCAAAGAAAACTTACAGCTCCAGCCGTAATATTTGTGCTTCTTTTTTCACTGTCAGGTTGCATAGAACCTGCATACATTCAGCGGACCGATACCCCGCCTAACCTGGAGGGATTCCTCGGCTTCAGGTGGGATACCCCGATGAGCATACTTGACGACCACCTCATGCAGACCATGGACGTTATTCCCTGTGAACACTACTACGACTTCTACAGCCTCGCATACGAGAACTTTTACTTCCTGGATAAAAAAGCATACCAGTGCAAATTTATTTTCAGTGTAGGATTTTCAGAGGCAAAACTTATTTTCCTGCCCAATCCTCAGTATACTTATTCCGATCTGGATTATTTCCTTGAAAGACTCACAGAGATTTACGGAAACCCCGAGCAGGTTATACTGCCGGACTTTAAAAATCCTTCTTGTATCGAGGGGTACTTCTGGTTTGACGGAAGACTAAGCCTTACTCTTTTACCCGGAGACGAAATTATTATAGACGCTTCGGCATACACTTCATATGGTCTACCTCACCAGGAAGTTTATGTAAGCTCAGGAATACTTGATGATTATAAATAAGTTTTAGCCCCAATTTCAGGGGAAACAGTGATAACTAAGCCCGCCTGTGTAAATTGTAAGTCTGACATACTGAGATTTCCCATGACAATAAATATAATATTCCTTATGTTTACTCAAACCTAATAACATATTGAAGCACATTATGAAATTTTTAACAGCTTTATTAATATTTTTGTCACTTGGAACCCTTTATGCTCAGGGGGAATATATAGAAAAAGGGCAGAATGGCTACGGAATTACTCTCGGGGGAGGGTATCAGCCAAAGATTCTTTCCATAGGCGGAACTGCCGCCGTATCAAACTCGGGCATAGTTGATTTTGGCGTCGGCTACAGCTACCTCTTCGGGGAGAAGGATACATCAGAATTCAAATCCACCTCCACTATCATTACGCCCTTTGCAGGTGTGCACATAATGAAACAGTCAGATACAAACCCGGTTTCATTATCAGCCCGAATTCTGTTCAATATACACAGGTTTACCACAAAAGATGAAACTGGACAGCTGAGTGTGGGGTCCTGGTCTATCGGAGCTACCGTATTTCACAGGTTTGAGGTTTCACAAACTTTTCAGATTCAGCCCTTTGCCGCCTTAAGCTATTTCAGGCCTGAAAGATTTCCTGGGTATGAAGCTCCCTCCATGATTCCCGTTTTTGATGCGGCTTTGGCATTGATTACAAAAAAAGGGGAGACCTCAAAAATAATTCTTAAACCCTCAGTTTCCTTCAGCACACAAGAAACCATTTATTCCCTGAGCTTTGAATTTGTGGATCTCTTATAAAATTTAACTAAAACAGAAAGCCTGAAATCCCCCAAAAGACTTCAGGCTTTTTACTTCTAAAGGCCGGCCCCCTGTTATTCAGTTTCTATAAAAAACTTCCGTATTTCGCTGAAGTTAAGCTTCTCTTTTTTTTCGTCAATATTAATGACAACAAGGTATGCTTCTTTTCCATTAAATCCTGAAAATGCATTAATTAGTTTCTCTTGGTCACTTGAAATTATTCTTCCGTCTTCAGGCGAGTAAATCTCTTTGGCTGTCATGCACCCCATTGAAGGGGTGTTCGGGTAATATGGATCATTCTTATAAAACTCCGGATCGATTGTAGTCCCGTGCATTACTATCTCACTCCTTCCCGCCATTCCTGCATAAAATGCTTCATAAATAGGGAAGTAATCCACCCATGATGAGGGTAGCATCTTTCTGTATAAATCAATGCTCCATGAAACTCCTTTCAATTTACTGTCCTTAAAGAACAGATCGGGTGAAATCTCAAACGGAAGTGCGGTTGCAATAAGCGGAGTCTTTCCTATGAATATGTTGTCTGAAGTATCAATCTTCTGTACAGAATAAATTCCTTCCGGGGCGTTGCCGTTTGTAAGATAACCCGGGAGATTTGATATGGAACGGGCAAGATGATTAATATGGAAAATATTCCCGGCGCTGTCTTTCTGAAATTTCCCGTCCGCGCGGCGTACTACCGTAATTCCTTCATAATTCCTGTCTTTTCTCTGAAAGCTGAATATTACCGTCTTGCCCCTCCAGAAATCGTGCTTTAAGAGGCCTGCAATATCAGGAATTATCCCTTTTGTTTTTGCCAGCCTGTATTTCAGCATTAACAGAATGGGGTCAGTTTCCCATGCCGGAAATTTCTGAACCATGAGACCTAAAAGCTTTT
>JBLMYS010000217.1:0-10841 GCA_050258415.1 Acidobacteriota bacterium
CCGCCTACTCCGATCATGACAATCTGCTGCCATGTAATGGACAAGAGCCCGACAAATAAAGAACTCATAATAAAGATCTCCTAAATACTGAAAAAAGAATTAGATCAAAATTAAAATTTCACTCTGCTGAGCTTATTCAGTAGCTTTTGCTTCCTTGGGTTTTATAATTACCGACATAAGTATTGAGGCGCTCAGCGCTAAGACGATAAAAAGAAGTGAGAAACTAATCGGTATCTGGTACCATCCCGAAATGATCATTTTAATGCCAACGAATAAGAGTATAACTGCAACACCCTGCTTTAAGTATCTGAATATGTGCATTATCCCTTCAAGGGCAAAGAAGAGTGATATGAGACCCAGTACGGCAAAAACATTAGAGGTGATTACAAGAAATGAATCTGTCGTAATGCCCAGAATAGCCGGAATGGAATCCACTGCAAAAACTATGTCTGTTGTACCGATAAGAATAAAAATCAGAAAAAGCGGGGTTGCATGAATTACCCCCTTCTTTCTTATAAAGAAATGGTGCGACTCGGGGTTGTTTTCAATTGGAAGATATTTTGAAACTTTTTTATAAAAGAAATTATTGCTGGGATCTATCTCTTCGTCGCCCGCAAAGGCCATTTTATAGGCCGTAAAAAGGAGCACAATGCCGAATACATATATTAGCCAGTGGAATGTGTGCAGAAGCCCTACTCCAAATAAAATAAAGAGTATCCTGAGTATAATTGAAAGCAGAATGCCTATCTTAAGCATTCTGGGCTGGTTCTTCTGGCTGATCGCCATGGCAGAGAAGATCATGATGAAAACAAAAAGGTTGTCTACAGAAAGCGAGTACTCGGTAAGATATCCGGCTACAAATGCCGTCGCTTTTTCATTTCCCCCGGGATAAAAGAAATAGATGGCAGCTCCATATAATAGTGCAACCGAGATCCATACGGCTGTCCAGCTGAGAGCCTGCTTTATGCCGATGGCGCCATTCCTGTGGTCGGTGACAAACATATCCACCGTAAAGACTATAATAAAGACGAGTACAAACGCCGCCCAGAATATCATTTCAGTTGTCATTATAATTCTCCATTAGTTACAAAATCGAATTTTCATGAAAATAGTTCAGCTTTTTGTCATTTTATCTTCAGGGAACCCTGTTAAGCAGCCGGGCAGCATTCAGGATAAGCATATGCAGGCAGAAAGATGAGAAAAGAACACCTTTCAGGGAGAAAATCATTCCAAAGGTTTCCCGGCTTTTATTGAAAGCTGAAAGGAACCGGTCCGGAATGGAAATATTTATCAAGTAAGACAGCATTATTACACCTCATTGCCAGGAGAGGAACGTTTATTTCAAAATGCTCTAATGCTTATATGCTGAACCCGGCATTCAAAGAATGCCGGGTTCAAATATACAACTTATTTCAGGAACGCAGGAATTAATGTTATGTATATACCTGCTATAATTGCCGTAGTTATAACACCGCAAATGTTTGCGCCAATTGCCTCAGGAAGTATTAAAGCCTCGGGATTAACTTCATTTACGGATTTCTGAGCCACCTTGGCCGTTGTCGGCACGCAGCTTACGCCTGCAATGCCAATTACAGGATTAAACTTGCCCCTTGTAATAAAGTACATTATATAACCCCCTATGATGCCTCCAATGCCGGAGAGCAAAAGAGCTATTATGCCAAGAACAAGTAAAATTAAAACCTTCGGATTAAGTATCAGGTGAGCCTCACAAAGAACCCCGAGCAAGAACCCCAGGAAAAATGTCGACCCGTAGAGAAGCGGCCCTCCGATAAAATCAATGAAATGCTTCAGGCCCGACTCCCTTATTGCAACGCCCAGGAAAAGGGAAACGAATAATGGGGCGGCAACAGGAAACAATAGGCATAAAACCGTGTTTACAACCGCTGCAAAGGCCATCTTTTCACCCGATGAGACAGCACGCGAGGCTTTCTTCGGGGGCATCTTTATACCTCTCAGCTTCTTGGGAACCATCAGCTTAATTAAATACGGATACCCCCCGTATGTAAGACCCAGATAAAGATAAGCTACAACAGTAATCGGTACAAAAAGCTCTTTTGAAAGACTTAAAGAAGTAAAAAGCACCATGGGCCCATCTGCACCTCCTACCATGGCAATAGAGGCGGCGTCATTCAGACTTAGGCCCAGTGCTTTAGCGATTGGAATTGTTGCAAATGTGCCCAGCTCTGCGCACAATGCAAGAAACATGCTTAAAAAAGGACGCGCAAGTAAAAACCCTACGTCCAGAAGAACTCCTATACCCATAAAAACAAAACATGCTATAAGCCCGTTGCTGAAGGTGAGAGTATAAATAGGCTGAAGAAAATCTATCTGCAGAATGTCAAGCAGGGCTTTCGGATCTGTTATAAGGGGATCGACAAAAAGGTTCCCCTGCTGCCCGTTGCTGAAGAAAAGAACCCCGGCGTTAATTGCCGACATGCCAAGACCCATAGGTATCATGAGCAAAGGCTCAAGAACTTCTTTTTTACCAAGATAAACAAGGAGCATACCCAGGAAGATAAGGCTTATTCTCGCAATCATTATCTTCGGGTCTGAAGCTGCCAATGTGGCAACTCCCTGAAAGAGATTTAATATATTCTGAATTCCCATCTTTTTGTCACATTGATTAAGTAGAGGCCGCCTTTTTAGACGGCCTGTTATGTTTACGCTAATTTTTCTTAAAGACCCTTATCGACACGAATATCATTTTGATAATAAATGCGACAAAAAACGATATTACCGCTGCTATGCCGTACATGTATAAGGTCTGCATTATTACTGCATTCATCGCTGTCAGTTTCCTATTTCCATTAAAACGTCGCCTTCAAGAACCGAATCTCTTTCGCTAACCTTAATTGACTTTATAAGGCCTTCCTTATCGGAATTAATGTTGTTTTCCATCTTCATCGCCTCAAGCGTCAAAAGCCTGTCGCCAATCTTAACAAAATCACCTTCCTTTACGTGTATTTTCAGAACCGTTCCGGGCAGGGGACTCTTGATTGTTCCGGTGCCTTTGGGTGTGGAAGGATTGCTTGTGCGGGCTACAGACTTATGCGCGTCCGTCGAAGGCTCGGCCTTTGAGCGCACGAGCGTTGGAGTCTTTGTAGTCTGGATCTTCTGTTCGACTTCCACGTGGTACGTGGTGCCGTTGACGACAACTTCAGCAACGTTATCCTCGACATTTACAATATCGACGTCATACTGATGTGCGTTAATTTTAAATCTGAACTTTTTCATTTTATTATGCCGTGTTTTTGTGCGTTTTTGAGTAATTGTCAGATTTCAGTTTATTATCTGGGCCACTGGCGCAGCCCGTAAATCTTTGAGCTCCATGGGGAATAAGGCCTCATAACCCTCTGCATTGTAAGTACCATCTTTTCATAATCGTGAATGTCCTGTAAATACTTGTGCAGTGCCAGCCCTATGGCTGCATAGATTTCGCCTTCCACTCCAAGACTGTTGGCTTCCTTCTGTAGAACCTGCATCTCTTCCATTCCGTCGTGCTGCTTCAGAGTGGAAGATCCATTGCCCGAGAATATTTTCTTAAATATGCTTAACATACACCCTCTACAATGGTAAGTTTGAATGTTTCTTTGGAGGATTGACATCCTTCTTTGTAGCAAGCGACTGCAATGCCCTGATGATGCGGAAACGCGTGTTGCGAGGTTCAATTACGTCGTCTATATAGCCGTATTTTGCCGCAACGTAGGGGGATGCAAATTTATTCCTGTATTCCTCTTCCTTTTGCTTAAGGAACTCAACGCGCTTCTGCTCGTCGGTAATCTCCTGGAGTTCCTTGTTATGGAGGATTTCAATTGCGCCTTTGGGACCCATGACTGCAATCTCTGCCGTTGGCCATGCGTAATTGATGTCGCCTCTTAAATGTTTTGAACTCATTACGTCGTAAGCTCCGCCGTAAGCTTTTCTTAGTATTACCGTAACCTTGGGCACCGTAGCCTCACCGTATGCATAAAGAAGCTTTGCACCGTGAATGATAATGCCGCCGTACTCCTGCGCCGTTCCGGGAAGGAAGCCCGGTACGTCAACAAGCGTTACAATCGGAATATTAAATGCGTCGCAGAAGCGTACAAAGCGCGCAGCTTTCCTTGAAGCATTTATATCAAGCACCCCTGCCAGATAGTTAGGCTGGTTTGCAACTATGCCAACCGGCATGCCGTTAAAGCGCGCAAAGCCTATTATGATGTTTGGAGCAAAATGACGCTGGACTTCAACAAATTCATTGTAATCTACAATCAGATGTATTACGTCTTTTATATCGTATGGCTTATTTGCGTTATCCGGCACAATTTCATTAAGCTGATCCTCAATCCTGTCTATCGGATCGTCGCACGGACTAAGTGGAGGATCCTCAAGATTATTCTGAGGCATATAGCTTAAGAGTTTCCTGATAAGAAGAATCCCTTCCTGCTCGTCGTCTGCAACAAAGTGTGTAACACCCGACTTGCTTCCGTGTACCGCAGCGCCTCCTAACTCCTCTTCAGTAACAGTCTCGCCTGTAACGGTTTTAACTACCTTTGGACCTGTTACAAACATATAGCTCGTATTTTGGGTCATTATGGTGAAATCCGTAAGAGCAGGGGAGTAAACAGCGCCTCCTGCACAGGGGCCAAAAATGGCAGAGATTTGAGGAACAACTCCTGAGGCCAGTATGTTGCGCTCGAATATGTCGGCATAGCCTCCAAGACTCTTAACGCCTTCCTGAATTCTGGCTCCGCCTGAATCGTTGATGCCGATTACAGGGGCTCCTACCTTCATTGCCTTGTCCATTACCTTGCAGATCTTCATGGCGTACATTTCCGACAGGCTTCCGCCGAAAACCGTAAAGTCCTGCGAGAATACATAGACAAGACGCCCGTCAATTGTACCGTAGCCTGTTACAACACCGTCTGAAAGATAATCCTGTCCTTCCAGTCCGAAGTCTATGCATCTGTGAGAGACGAACATGTCAAACTCTTCGAAACTGCCTTCGTCCAGAAGCATATCAATTCTTTCGCGTGCCGTGAACTTGCCCTTTCGGTGCTGTGATTCGATGCGCTTTTCACCGCCGCCTAAACGGGCTTTGTCGCGCATCTCAGTTAATTCCTGGAGTTTTTCCTCAATTGCCATTTTATCTCCCTAAAGCAGTTAAATTTTATACTTTAATCCTTATGCTCACACAATTCTGTAAGAACGCCTAATGTGGACTTTGGATGCAGAAAAGCGATATCAAGGCCTTCAGCGCCTTTGCGCGGCGACTTATCGATTAACTGAACACCTTTTTGTTCCACTTCACCAAGTACATCCTGAAGACCCTCAACGGCAAAAGCCAGGTGATGGATGCCTTCGCCTTTTTTCTCAATAAACTTTGCTATCGGACTCTCGGGGCTTGTTGCCTCAAGAAGTTCCAGCTTTGTCTGCCCGACCTGAAAAAATGCAGTCTTTACTTTCTGGTCTGTAACTTCTTCAATCGCGTAGCACTTAAGTCCCAGTACACCTTCATAATATTTTATGGCACTTTCAAGATCCTTAACTGCAATGCCTATGTGTTCAATATGTGTTGGATTCATTTATTTACTCCTTATACTACAACGTTTTCTTTATATTCACCGAAAACTGCACGCATTGTGTTGCAGATTTCACCAATGCCTGCGTATGCCTTTACGGCATCAAGTATGTAAGGCATCAGGTTTTCTTCACCCTCTGAGGCTTTCTTCAGAGCCTTCAGCTTTTCCTCTACGAGGTCGTTGTTTCTTTCAGCGCGCACTTTGCTTAAGAACTTAACCTGCTCTTCCTGCGCCCTCATGTCTATTTTAAGAAGTCCTGTCGGCTCTCCTTCCTTAATCTGGAATTTATTTACGCCGACGACTACTCTTTCGCCCGATTCCATTTCTTTTGTGAACTGGTATGAAGCCCTCTGTATTTCGCTCTGTACGTAGCCTGTTTCAATTGCCTCAACCACGCCGCCTAAAGAGTCTATCTTATTTATGTATTCTTCGGCTTCTTTCTCAATCTGGTCTGTAAGAGCCTCAACGTAGTAGCTTCCGGCCAGAGGATCTATTGTATTTGCAACGCCGCTTTCATTTGCCACAATCTGCTGAGTGCGAAGGGCGATCATAACGGATTCCTGTGTCGGAAGTGCCAGTGCCTCGTCACGCGAGTTTGTGTGCAGGCTCTGTGTCCCGCCAAGGACCGCGGCCAGAGTCTGGATTGTAACTCTTACAATATTGTTGTTAACCTGCTGCGCTGTCAGAGTTGATCCCGCGGTCTGAGTGTGGAAGCGGAGCATCATCGATTTAGCTTTCTTTGCCCCGAACCTTTCTTTCATAATCTTGGCCCAGAGCCTTCTTGCGGCACGGTACTTTGCAACTTCTTCTAAAAGATCGTTATGAGCGTTAAAGAAAAACGATAACTGTCCTGCGAAGTCATCAACGTCAAGCCCAGCCTTAATTGCGGCCTCAACATATGCAATACCGTCGGCCAGCGTAAAGCCCACTTCCTGAGCTGCGGTTGAACCTGCCTCCCTTATGTGGTAGCCTGAGATCGAGATGGTGTTCCATTTAGGAACTTCCTTTGAGCAGAACTCAAAAATGTTTGTTATGAGGCGCATAGAGGGCTTTGGCGGAAAAATGTAGGTGCCTCTTGCTATATATTCTTTTAATATATCGTTCTGAATTGTGCCGGATATCTTGTCGCGGCTTACGCCCTGCTTTTCTGCTACAGCAATATACATTGCCAGAAGCACCGAGGCCGGAGCGTTAATTGTCATTGAGGTAGATACCTTGTCGAGCGGAATCTGGTTAAAAAGAATTTCCATATCGGCAAGCGTGTCAATTGCAACGCCGACTTTACCAACTTCACCGTAAGCCATCGGATCGTCACTGTCGTAACCGATCTGTGTCGGCAGGTCAAAAGCCACCGACAAGCCCGACTGACCCTGCTGCAAGAGATAACGGTAGCGCTCGTTTGATTCCTTGGCGGTACCGAAGCCTGCGTACTGCCTCATTGTCCAGAACCGCCCCCTGTACATCGTTGGCTGTACGCCGCGCGTAAAAGGATACTGCCCCGGGAAACCGATCTTTTCGGCATAGCCGTCGCTTTCACTGTCCAGGGGAGTATATAAAGGTTTTACGGAGTTAAATGAAGCCGTAGTGAAATTCTTTAGTCTTTCAGGAAATTTATCTGTGGTCTTCTTGTAAACTTTTTCTTCCCATTCCTTGTAGGCGGTCTGTACTTTTGCCCTCAGGTCTTCGTTGTTTGTCATGTTCTTTTCCTCTCCAAAATTAGTAGCTATAATATAAAAGCAACTTGCGTGCCTTAATTTTTAATTTTAATTATTTCTTCCAAATGCCGATTAAAGTCTAATTTAACGACATTCCGAACCCAAAATAAAAGAAAAAAAGACATCATTCTCAAATTTTAGAATATTATGTGCTTATTGTGAAAATATATAACAAAATCGGATATTCGGACATCAAGTATTGTGAAATATTGTTTGAATGCAGGGGGAATTTGTATCTGTAGGGCCTTTTTTATGATATTTTTTATTTTCTTTTTTAAGGATTACTTCTATTTTAATATTTAACTATAAATATCAATTCCTGAGGGGATGCGCATAATGAAGGTTCTTGTGGTAGAGGATAACGTATCTGGCAGACTGCTTTTATATAAAATCCTGAAGAAAGAAGGCTACCAGGTTCTTTATTCAAATAACGGTGAGGAGGCTGTAGAGCTTCTGAAAAAAGAATCCTTCGACGCGGTCTTAACCGACTGGATGATGCCGAAGCTCGACGGCATTGAACTCATTCAATATATACGTAAAAATATACGCCCCGTTCCGGTTGTAATGATGATTACCGCTCTGGACTCTAAACAGGCTAAAGATAAAGCCCTGGACGCTGGAGCAGATGACTACATCGCAAAACCCTACCATATCCATGAAATAAAAGAGCGCCTTGAAAACTGCATAATGAGGCAAAAGTCCGCGCTTGAGGCTTCTCCCTCAGTTAAAGAGATCAACTTAAAGAAACCTGATTTCCCGGCTCTCGGTATCGCCGCCAGCACGGGAGGGCCTTCTACATTAACTGAGCTTTTTGTTGCGCTTAAACCCTTAAGTGAAGCAGCGGTTTTTCTTGTGCTGCACGGCCCGGCATGGATGCTTAGATCATTTTCCGAAAGACTCCAGAGCCACACCGAAATGGAGGTCCTTCTGGCAGAAGACGGGATGCCCGTTGAGAAGGGGAGAGTCTATATAGCCCCGGGCGACATACATATGATGATTGATCCCATGCGCCTGGAAATAAAGCTCTGGGACGGGCCCCCGGAAAACTATGTCCGCCCCTCGGCAGACCCGATGCTCAGGACAATCGCCACCACTTTCGGGAAAAATTCCGTCGCCGTAATTTTAACCGGCATGGGGCACGACGGCAGTATCGGCGCCGGATACGTCGCGGCTGCCGGTGGTATCGTAATAGCACAGGACCCCTCGGGCGCCATAGCACCTTCAATGCCGCAAAGCGTAATAGACCTGAGGATTGCTGGAGTTGTTGCTGCATTGGACAAGATCCCCTCTGTAATTGAAGAGTCAATAAAAGATCTTGCCCATTCAATGAAAATGTCCTCTTTCTGAAATAGTGGATTACTTATTATTCCCCTGCTGTTCTGAATGGAATAGATTAAATTACTCATATTCAGAAAATTTGGAAATTATGAGAAAGACATATGAAGCTATTTAAGTTTATTACCTTCTTTACTCTTTTATCAGGACTCACCTATTCTCAGAATAGCTGGACTGACATGGCCACCTTTGAAAAGCTGATGGCTAAAGGTGCTCTTGAAAAACAGGCCCTGGCTTATCCCGGTGACTCTACAATAGACGTTACATACTACGGCCTGAACCTGAATTTAACCTATACTCCAAAATACTTAAAAGGCGCCGTAACCGTAGGCTTTAAAAGTGCTGCTGCCTCTTTAAGCACCTTTTTTCTGGACCTGCAGCAGGAATTGAATGTGGACTCTGTCACAATGAACGGGGCAAAACTCACCTTTACACATTCAGGCAGCAAACTTCAGATAACGCTTCCCAGAGCATTTAACCAGGGCGAGAATGCAAGCGTAATTGTTTACTACCAGGGATTGCCTGGCTCTAGCGGGTTCGGAAGCTTTATTTTCAGTACGCACGACCAGAATAATTCCTATCCTATTATTTGGAGCCTTTCGGAACCCTATGGGGCAAGCGACTGGTGGCCATGCAAGGATACTCCCGGCGACAAGGCCGATTCTTCCGACGTTGTGGTAACAGCACCGCAGTTCTTTACCGTGGCTTCAAACGGATCGCTTGTAAGTGAGGTAAATAACCAGGACGGCACTAGAACAACTCACTGGAAAAACCATTATCCCATTGCCCAGTACCTCATTTCAATCGCCATGACAAACTATTATCTCTATACGAACTATTTTAAGTATTCGCCTGCAGATTCTATGATAGTGACTCATTATATTTTTCCCGAACAGAATACGCCTGATAATATAGCACTGCTCAATAAGACGGTCGATATGCTGAGAATATTTTCCAATAAGTACGAGCTTTATCCTTTTATTAAGGAAAAGTACGGCCACGCACAGTTCGGCTGGGGTGGGGGCATGGAACACCAGACAATAACTTCACTCGTCAGCTTCGGGGAGGATCTGGTCTCACATGAGCTTAGCCACCAGTGGTTCGGCGACAAGGTGACCTGCAGAGACTGGAACGATATATGGCTTAATGAGGGCTTTGCAACTTTCTCCGAAGGAGTCTATTTTGAAAACTCACAGGGGAAAGCAGCCTATGACTCCTTCATCCAAAGCATCATGCAAAGGGCCAAAAACGCGCAGGGATCTATCTATATAACGAATATCAGCACTGTAAACAATATTTTCGATTATAGCAGGTCGTATGCCAAAGCCGGCATCGTGCTCCATATGTTAAGAGGCATTGTCGGAGACAGTACTTTCTTCCATATATTAAGAACCTATCTGGATACACCTAACCTTGCTTATGGAAATGCTGTTACGGCTGACTTCCAGGCTGTGGCTGAAAAAGTATACGGCCAGAGCCTCGACTACTTCTTTAAGGAATGGATCTTTGGCTCAGGATACCCGGTCTATAGCTACAATTGGACTAGCAGTCTCCTCGGAGCTAACCAGTATCAGATTCAGCTGAACATAAAACAGGATCAAAGTAAAGGTGGCCCTACCTTTACTATGCCTTTGCAGCTTAAATTTACTACCGCATCCGGTGATACTTTGCTTACAGTATATAATAACCAGAACGATCAGAATTTTATCCTTACAGTAAAAGGGCGGCCTCAGAGCCTCACTTTCGATCCCTATGGCTGGATATTAAAAGATATAGGAAGCACTTCCGGGGGTGTCACTCAGGTATATACCTATGCGCTTGACCAGAACTATCCAAATCCTTTTAACCCTGGCACAACAGTCAAATTTCATGTCGGACCCGCAAAAAGAGATGGTGCTTTGCAGGATGTAAGTCTTACAGTTTTTGACCTTCTTGGAAGGAAAGTGGCGGAAATTTTTAATGAAAAGCAGATTGCCCCCGGCGATTATGAAGTGTTGTTCCAGCCTGCAAAATATAACCTTACTTCAGGCACATTTTACTACCAGCTTAAAGCCGGAGACTATACGGAAACAAAGAAAATGATTTTTATAAAGTGAGCGCCAAGCGAAGCTTGGGCGAATCTAGTTGAGTGAGGCGGAGAGAAAGTTGCGAAATCTCTGCCAAGTCCCAATCGTGGTAAAACTCTAAAGCCACGTAGCGAGAAACCGGG
>JBLMYS010000218.1:0-2628 GCA_050258415.1 Acidobacteriota bacterium
CCCGCGACCCCTTGAACCCCATTCAAGTACGCTACCGGGCTGCGCCACGTTCCGATTTTTATAATTATTTTAATTTTTAATAATTATAACTTACTCTGTAAATATATCAAAAAATTCCGTATATGTTCAAGGTCTCTTTTTATTGCAGGCATATCTTCTTCAACTTTTTTTACTTTTTCTTCTGCCTGAATGACTTCCTGAGGCTTTACTTCCGGCGCGGGCTCCATCTGAGGCACTTCAGGCTCAACTTCCTTAAGGTTTTTCTTGGCTCCCTCAATGGTGTACTTCTCTTCCTTTAAGAGCTTCTTTATCCTTAAGATTACCTGAATATCCTTATTCGTGTAAATCCTGTTGCCAGCCCTGTTCTTCGAGGGTTTTAAGTCCTCAAATTCATTCTCCCAATACCTTAAGACGTACTGCTCCAAGCCTGTAATTTTACTTACTTCACTTATTGAATAGTATAACTTCTTTATTCCGAGTTCTTTCAATTTAGACCCTGTAAAAAACAAGTTCCAAAATAACTAATTCATTATAAAGTATCAAGATAAACGGCTTGCAATAAACTTATTTATGAAGTCTTACGCAAGTTTTTCAAACCTGAACGCTGTTTAACTCCCTGATAATTGGAATAAGATCACTTATATCCTTTAACTCAAAGTCCGCAATGTTGGCCTGATTGTTAAATGTATCGCCGTACTTTGCAAATGCCGTCTTCATCCCGAGCTGCGATGCACCTACAATGTCACGCTCTACCCAGTCGCCTACCATAATAGCCTCTTCAGGATTTGTGTCCAGCTTGAAGAGTACAGCCCTGAAAGGCACGGGACTCGGTTTTCTTTCACCAGTCTCGTCAAAAGTCACAACGGCATCAAAGAAATTGTGGAAATTTAAGGATGCCAGCCTCAGCCAGGCCTCTTTTACCGGGGCGTCTGAGACTATCCCGAGCTTTAAGCCCATCTTCGAGAGCTGGATTAAGGTGGAATAAACATGAGGATAAGGCGTCAGTTCGGCTTCCCTGGCGCGCCTGTAGGCCACAATGCCTGAGGCCAGTATCTTGTTGTCTACTCTGTTAATCGCCTTCTGTAAGAAAAGGTCAAAAACATGCTGGTACTCAATTCCCTGCTCAAGATAAATCTCATTTATCTTCTTATTTGCCTCTTCAATTGTCATATCCAGGCCAGCATCTATCATCGCGGGAATAGCCGCCTCAATTGACCTTCTTTTCATCTTCATGAAGTCTACAAGTGTATTATCCAGATCAAAAATTACTGCCTTAATCATTTTGTCTTATCCTGTTTTACTTATTGCTTAAAATTTCTTTAATGAGGTATACCGCGGCCAGATACCCCTTTTCCTTAAATCCGGAAATGTACCCGTTGCACGAGGTTGCCGTAATCAGCACCTGGCGGAAATCATCCCTGCCCGAAAGGTTTGAAAGATGAACTTCAATTTTGGGTATTTTGCATTCCGTGAGGGCGTCCTTTATCGCAACTGAAGTGTGCGCGTAGCCCCCGGGGTTGATTATGAGAGCGTCAAAATAACTGCCGGACTGCTGTATCCTGTCAATCAGACCACCTTCGTGGTTGGACTGGAAAAACTCAAAACTGTCCGTTGGATATTTTTCCTTTACAACTTTCTCAATATCCTCCAGGGTCAGAGTGCCATAGTGATCCTTATCCCTCATTCCAAGGAGGTTCAGATTCGGCCCGTTGAGCACAAGAATTTTCATTTTTCCTCGTTCATTTCGTCTATAATCTCACGCAGCTTTGGCGACAGATAGATCTGATCGATCCCCAGCTCCTTCAGCGCCGCCGAAAGTATCATCGCCTTGCGCTGCTGGTTCGCCATCCTGTTTATCACTATAACCTTGGATTCCTTTAAGAGGCAGTAGCCTCCCTTGAAATCCCCTTTTTCAAAACGGACCGTGGCGCCAAGCTCAGCTGCCAGCGCCTTTAAGTCTTTTAATATCTCTTCAAATTCTTTTTCTTTTATATTCATTGAATCTTTTTCATTCTGAGCGGTTTAAATATTATTAAAAATAAAATCGCGCAATAGGAAAAAATTTCGATAAGAGGGAAACTGCTTAAGAGCTTCATCCTTTTTATGTAAATTGCCAGTATGTCTCTTGGCACAAAAGCCGAGTAGAATACCTTCGTTGCTATCTGATAATCAAATGTCATTAAATAAAGTTCAAAAGGAGCCGTAATTACTACAATCAGTAGAATTACAAAAAGCCATCCTTCCTCTTTGAGCTTGATTCCTGAGGTTGAAATAAATAAAATGAATGATAATAAAAATACCAGGTAAAGAATAAGCGTAAATGTTACTGAACTGTTTAATGTATAAAAAATTCCCCCTAAGTTCTGGTCAGTCACATAACTCTTTAATACGAAATCCCTGGGCTCAAAAAGCTGGTAGGTGAGAAGAATTCTGGACAGGTAACCACCGAACCATAAAACGCCGCTTAATGTACAAAGATATAAAAATATTTTAGAAATTTTGTTTAGGTTTTGCATAAATTGAATATCCTTTTTGCAAAAATATGAAAAATATATGAATATTGCTTCTATTGATATAGGTACAAATACCATTTTATTGCTTGTTGCAAATATAAACACAATAGATGGA
>JBLMYS010000219.1:0-3256 GCA_050258415.1 Acidobacteriota bacterium
GAAGCAGAATCTGAAAAATGCAATTGACGTTCTGACCTCAGGAATTGAAAAAGTGATTTCCACAATGGGCATTCACGATCTTAGCGGCTACGGCCCAATGTTCGCGTCAATTGGTCTTTCAAATGAAATTATAAAGGAGCTTGGCATAACTTCAGCGCTTGATGAAGGATCGGCTTTCCGCTTTGAGGATCTTGAAAGACAGTATAAAATGAGAAGGGACATACTGGCTTCTAAAGAATCGCGCCTTCCGGTTGAAAACAGGCTTTATATAAAGCTGTGGAAGGCTATTGGTGATTCTGCTATTGGGCGCCTTGAATACAGTTCCTTTGAGGAGAGATATAATAAACTTATTGAAAAACAGCCCGTGACATTCCGCCACATAATCGGAATTAAGAACGCGGCTGAGGCTGCCCCGGACTGCGATATCAGTACTGGAAATTACGACGCTCCTTTCTATATTTCAGCCATGTCATTCGGCTCGCAGGGTGAGACCTCTTTCAGGTCGTATGCCGAGGCTGCTTACCGTTCGAACATAATCTGCATGAACGGTGAAGGCGGGGAAATAAGCGACATGATGGGTAAGTACTATCACCACCGCGGTCAGCAGATCGCTTCGGCACGATTCGGCGTAAATGCCATGATGCTCAACTCCTCAAAATTCCTGGAAATTAAAGTAGGGCAGGGCGCAAAGCCCGGTGAAGGAGGCCACCTGCCGGGCTTTAAGGTTACGGCTAAAATTGCAGAGACGAGACATACGAATAAAGGTATAGACCTCATTTCTCCATCAAACAATCACGACATATATTCAATTGAGGATTTAGCGCAGCTGATAGAGGAATTAAAAACAGTAAACCCCGACTGCAGGGTTAGCGTAAAGATTCCCGCCATACCGAACATAGGTCCCATTGCATGCGGTGTTGCAAAGGCAAACGCGGACATCATTACCATTTCGGGCTACGACGGCGGAACTGGTGCCGCACGCGTGCATTCACTGAAGTACGTGGGATTTCCTGCTGAGCTTTCAGTTTATGAGGCGCACGAGGCTTTGCTTTCTTCGGGCTTAAGGGACCACGTTGAAATATGGGCCGATGGCGGCGTTAAGTCGACTGACGACATACTGAAACTTATGGCTCTGGGCGCAAACCGAGTGGGTGTTGCAACGCTTGCTATGATTGCAATTGGATGCACCATCTGCCGCGACTGCAATACAGGCACCTGCCACACGGGTATTACGGCACACTTCAAAACAAAAGAAGACGCACTGGCCTCGGGCATAGAAAAATATGAACCCAGAGTGCCGGAAGAATCCGTTGAAAGGCTGACAAGACTTTTTGATGAAATGAAGCTAAGCCTTAAGGAAAAAGGAAAGAATCTGGGCTTAAATCACTTAAGTGAAATTGTCGGCAAAAGGCAGTTACTCTGCCAGTCGGCTTACCTGGATAAGGTTGACTTAAGCAGGCTTTTTATTCCTTCTCTTTACACTTACAGGCAGGATAACATAAACAGCACGACAGTTGTTATAAGCCGTCCCCGCACCTCTCTTTCCAGGATCATAGGGCAGAAGATAAAAGAGAAGGTTTCCATGGGCGCCAAAATGATAAAATACCAGGATGACCTTGTTGGCAATATAGACCGCGCGCTTGGAACTTCAAGCGCGGGCGAGTTGGCAAAGATGGAATTATCGGGCTATAAGTTTGAAGGGAATATCGATTTTGAATTTGACGGCACCACAGTTCCCGGCAACGGCCTCGGAGCCTTTATTACAGAGGGTATGACAATAAGGGTCCAGGGCGGCGGGCAGGATGGCGTTGCAAAATCCGCAGGCGGCGGCAAGGTTGTAATTCTTAAAGGATATAATCACGACGGACTGCTTGTGGACGGGTCCGTAGGCAAGTGTTTTGCATACGGGGCTCAGAACGGGAAGTTCTTTGTACAGGGCAACGCCGACTCCCGCGCATGCATAAGGCTTTCCGGGGCTCAGGTGGTGTTTGGTGCAATGCTGACCGAACCGGTTAACGACAGGCTTCCGAATATTGCCTCAAGGGCAAACCTGAAAGGATTTGCGTTTGAGTACATGACCGGAGGCCGCGTGGTGGTGCTTGGGGATCCGGGTCCCTGGATCTGTGCCGGAATGACAGGCGGAGCAATCTACTGCTACATTGATGAGGCAAAAGGTCTTAGCATTGAAGCTCTGAAAAGAAGGCTTGCAAGAGGAGCAAAGATGAAATTCATGAAGCCCGATGCATCTGATCAGCAGGTGATAACAAGGCTGCTTGAAGAATATTTAGCAGAGCTGACGAGGACATCTCAGGCCGAGCAGCTGAAGGAAGCTTCGAAGCTTAAGGATATTATGGAAAAGGTTAAGACAAGTTTCATTGCTCTCAGGTGTGAAGGCGATCCCGCATTGCTCCAGGATAAAACGAGGGCAGGCAAGGAATACCAGTTCAGAAGATAGATATAAACGCCGGCGGACGAGCGAGCGAGTGGTGTCAAACAAGTGGTGTCAAACGAGTGGTGTCAAACGAGTGGTGTCAGGAACCATTTCCTGACACCACTGAATGCGGCTATTATTTTATTAGAAGTAGTTTCCTGCTGGCAATAAAATCTCCTGCCTTGAGCCTGTAGATGTATACGCCGCTTGGGAGACTGGATGCATTAAATATAATTTTGTGATGGCCTGCGGACTTCAGGCCTTCTTCAATTGTTTTTGCCTCACGGCCAAGTATGTCGTATAACTTAAGTGAAATCAGAGAGGCATGAGGCAGGTAATAACTGATTGTGGTTGAAGGATTAAAGGGGTTTGGATAATTCTGCGAAAGCATGAAATCTTTTATAGCTGTGGCCTGCGCTGAAAGGGATTCCGTAAAAATATCTTTGTCCAGTTTAAGAGACGATACAAAATTATTCTTTGCTGCAATCCATAAATTGTTTGAGTCATCTACTGCCAACGCGTTAATTTCATTTGACTTTAGTCCTGAATTAGAAGTATTGTATACCCTCCACTCCGTTCCGTTTGTTGCCGCAAGCCCCTGCATTGTGCCGATCCACATGAAGCCGTTTGAATCTGCCGCAATGGCAGTAACCGTATCGCAGTGCAGGCCTGAATTTTTCCTGTAGTAGTCTGTCCATTCCTTTCCGTCAAAGACTGTAAGCCCGAATCCGCGGCCCCCAACCCAGAGTTTCCCCTTGCGGTCAAACTCAGCAGCGTATATCGGCAGCCCTCCGTAATCCAGATAGTTAATCCACACAGTGTCAA
>JBLMYS010000220.1:0-12376 GCA_050258415.1 Acidobacteriota bacterium
GAAGAGGGAGCATACCTCCGCCCAGGCGACAAAATCCTTAAGCTTTCAAATACAAACCTCCAGCTCAGCACTCTTCAACAGGAGACCGGCACTTTCCAGCAGATAAATGAGGCCCGCAATACACGCCTAAGAATTGAGCAGAACAGTACACAGCTTCAGGCTTCTCTCGTTGCGGCAAACTATAATCTTAATATCTCACGCCAGAAGTATAAACGTGAAAAAATAATGTGGGAGAAAAAGCTTACCTCGGAACAGGAGTTTGAACAAGTAAGGGAAAGCTATTTTCGCGATCTTGCCGAACAGAAACTTGCCTACCAGAACTTTCAGCAGGATTCAGTCTTAAGGCGCACTCAGCTCTCTCAGATAGATGAATCTATCCGCCGCCTTCAGATGAACCTGGAACTGATAAGAGAAAATATTGATAAGCTCACACTTCGCGCCCCAATTGGAGGACAGCTTACTTTCCTGGATGCCGAAATAGGCCAGTCGAAATCCCCCGGCAACCAGTTAGGACAGATAGATGCCCAGGACGGCTTTAAGGTGTCGGCTGATATTGATGAATATTATATCGCAAGAGTGAATACGGGACTTGAGGCTTCCACCGAAATTGACGGGAAGAGCTACAGGCTTACCGTAATTAAAGTATTCCCCGGAGTAAAAGACGGGAAATTCCAGGTGTATCTCGACTTTGCAGATAGTGTTCCCCATGGGTTAAGACGCGGTCAGACGCTTCAGATAAAACTTAAGCTGAGTGAAAGAACCAGGGCACTCCTTCTGCCGCGCGGGGGATTCTACCAGAAAACAGGAGGCCAGTGGGTCTATGTTCTCAATACCAGTGGCCAATCTGCCATCAAAAGAAATGTAAGTCTTGGAAGACAGAACCCTGAATATTATGAAATTATAAGCGGCCTTAAAGCAGGCGAAAGGGTAATAACTTCATCTTATGAAAATTTCGGCGACGTGGAAAAACTTATTATAAAAAACTAATACCGGCTCATATAACTAAATCAAAGGTAACAGCCATGATCAAAACCAACAACCTGAAGAAAATCTTTACTACCGAAGAGGTGGAAACTACTGCCTTAAACAGCGTTAACATTGAAATTAAGGAAAAGGAATTTGTAGCCATTATGGGCCCTTCGGGCTGCGGAAAATCAACCCTCCTGAACATACTGGGACTTCTGGATAACCCGACGGAAGGACACTATAACTTTATGGGGCAGGAAGTCTCAAAGTATTCCGAGCGCCAGAGGGCACGCCTCAGAAAATCAAATATCGGCTTCGTATTCCAGAGCTTTAACCTTATTGATGAACTGACAGTATATGAGAACGTTGAGCTCCCGCTGCTCTATATGGGCATTTCATCTTCAAACAGAAAAGAGATGGTAAATGAAGTGCTCGAAAGAACCAGCATGATGCATAGAAAAGATCATTTCCCGCAGCAGCTCTCCGGAGGCCAGCAGCAGAGGGTTGCAGTCTCAAGAGCCGTTGTTGCAAAACCCAAACTCATACTTGCAGATGAACCTACTGGTAACCTCGATTCAGCAAACGGGGAAGAGGTAATGAATATTTTAACCAGGCTTAACGAAGAAGGTACCACAATTGCCATGGTAACCCACTCGCCACACGACTCTGAATATGCACAAAGGATAATCCACCTTTTCGACGGTCACGTTGTAACGGAGAACTATAAAGAGAAATTTCACGTATAATAATATTTTCCTCTTTTAAATAATGGACTTGGGAATATTTAACTTTTGCTGAATAATAAGACAAATTATAAATAACATGCTGCTACACTATCTGAAATATTTTTTTAGAAGATTATTCCAGAAAAAGCTTTACTTATTTATATGTACTGCAAGCTTATCTGTGGGAAGTGTGAGTTTATTATTATTATTGAAGGATCTGGAATATGAAGCGGGTTTTGATAAGTTTCATAATCATTACGGGAATATTTACAGGATTGTGAAAAGAGACGTAAAGAATGGTGAAACGTTTGGAACAACTCCTTATAGATTAGCCGAAGAATTAAAAAACACATATCCTGAAATTAAGAGTACGTTAAGGTTAACATATACAGATGCAATATTGAAAAACAAGGACATTGTATTCAGGGAGGAGAAAGTAGTATATGCCGATAAGAACTTTTTTAATTTTTTCTCCTTTGAACTCCAGTCAGGAAATAAAAATGAAGCCATGTCAGATCCATATTCCATAATTATTTCAAGGGAAATTGCAGAGAAATACTTCGGAAAGGAAAATCCTGTAGGAAAAATCTTAAACGTTAATAATAAATATGACTTAAAGATTACTGGCGTCTTTAAAGAGATTCCAAAGAATACACATTTGGATTTTAGAATTATAATTCCAATGGATATCCATATAAAGAGATTCCGCACCGATGAACTTAATAACTGGTATTCAAGCAGATATTATACCTACATTCTGACCAATCATAGCATTGACTCAGTGAATTTTAATGATAAATTAAAAAACTTTGTAGATACGAACTTCAAAGAAAATGAGTCACTATACACCAACTTTATTATTCAGAAGTTAAGTGACATAAGGATGCATTCGGAGAATATAAAATTTGATACGGTCAGAAAAAGCAGAACTAACCAAATCGCCATAATAATGCTGTTATGTGTTTCCATATTAGTTATTGCAATATCAAATTATATTAATATAACGACGGGAATTGCTGATACGCGTGGTTCTGAAATAAGTATCAGAAAGACATTTGGAGCAAAACAAAAAGATATATTCTACCAGATTCAAATTGAAACATTATTCCAGGCAATTATTTCCACAATGATTGCTGCAGCTATAATAGAAATATTTCAGAACAAATATCACCTGGTTTATTTTGAGGATATTAGTTTTACAATTTATGAGTTAATACTCCCCATTATTCTTACAATTATTGCCTTAGGATTAATTGCCGGAATTTACCCGGCTTTATATATGTCATCATTAACGCCTCTTGGAATAATCCGGAAAAACAGAGGGGGTTATAGAAAGTCATATCTTCGAAAGTTCTTAATCCTCTTTCAATTCATCATTACGATAATATTGATTGTATTATTCAGTGTTGTAGGAAAGCAAACAAATTATTTACTTAATAAAGATTTAGGTTTTGACAGACAAAAAATAATTGCTATCGACATTCCAAATGGGGCATTACAATCCCGGTACGAATCTCTCAGAAATAATCTGATGAAGCACCCTGATATTAAGAATGTGTGTGGCTCGGAAGTAATATTTCCCCACCGGCTTGGAATAACAAGCGGATTGAAGATTCTGTCGATTAATGAGAATTGTAATAAAGATTATATAACGGGGCATGTATTAGGGGCGGATTATAATTTTATTCCTACCTATGGGTTGAAAATAATTTCAGGAAGAAATTTCTCAAAGGAATACCCGTCGGATAATGACGAGGCATTTATTGTGAATGAAGCAATGGTAAAGGCAATGAAAGTGGATAATCCATTGGGCTTAAAAGTTCAGTTTTATGGGAAAACCGGTACAATCATTGGAGTTGTAAAAGATTTCCACTTCTGGACATTACATGAAAAAATAGAGCCTGTTGTTCTTCTTATAAACATCAGGCAGTGCTGGAATATAATTGTAAAATTTAATACGGATGAAAGGCAGGCAAAAAAAATTGTAGAGAGTGAATGGAATAAGTTTGCTCCGGAATTTCCATTCAGTACCTGTGAAATCAATTTTAAGGAGAAATTTGCTGACCTTTATTCATCAGAAGTCAAATTATCAAGAGTAATCGAAATAATCACAATATTCTCCTTAGTGTTGGCTTCACTTGGATTATTCGGACTTTTAACATTTCTAATTAAAAGCAGCCTTAAGGAAATTGGCATTAGAAAAATCCTTGGTGCTTCTGGAATTAGCCTGATTATTTTATTATTGAAGGAATTTTATAATTTATCTTTGGTTGCCGCACTGATAGCAATTCCTATAGCTTATTATTTATCTGCCAAATGGCTCAGCAACTTCATTTACAGGATCAATATGGGATATTATCCATTTATAGAAGCAGTATGCGCCATCTGGGTTATGATATTTGTCTTAACATGTTATCATGTTTGGAAAGCATCCAAGATAAACCCGGTGAAAATAATTAAATACGAATAAGTGCTTATTGAGGTGTCTGAAAAAAGAGGAAACATGAAATTAAAGTTTTTGAAATCCTTCTGGAAAATAGCTTCCCGCAGCCTGTGGAGAAATAAATTATTCTCCATTATCAGCATTGCGGGCTTTACGGTGGGCCTTACGGTTTTTATTCTCCTTATGACCTTTGTCCAGAATGAAATGAGCTACGATTCCTTTCACAAAAATAAGGACAGAATTTTCCGCGCAGTTGTATATACACCTAATGATCACAAGTACTATGGCAATTTCCCGGCCGCCTTATCCATGAGAATGAAGGAAACAATACCGCAGATTGATGAAGCTGTAAACTACTACGATAAGAACCTTGAAATAAAAGTAAACGGACAGTTAATAAAAGAGAAAATAACCTTTGCAGACCCGGGTTTCTTTAAAGTGTTTTCATTCAGAACACTGGCGGGCAACCCATACAAATTTGGCAATAACCCTAATGCAGTATTCGTGACCCGGGCATTTGCTGAAAAGTATTTCGGCAGTAAGGATCCATTGGGTAAAACAATTTCAACTAAAATTATTGAGGTGACTCACATATTTAACCCCTCCGGGAAAAATTACCAGGGTAATCCGATCCGCAGGTATTCGGTCAATGAGAAACCCTGCAATTTTCTCGTTGAAGGAATTGTGGAAAACCCGCCCGAAAATACTGCTTTAAGATTTAACGTGCTTGTGCCTTTCATGAATGCCGAAAGAATGAGTGGACTGGTTAAGGCTCCGGGAGATATATTTCCCGGCGAAAATCTTCCCACCCTTTTTGTTCTGCTTAGAAATAAAGCTGATAAAAACCGCGTGGAAGAGGAGTTTAATAGCATGGTAAAACCCCTTGTCCGTAATAAACCATATAAACTTGAACTAAGGCTTTACCCCATTGAAAAAATTCATTTCAGTACCGAAATAGCACCTTTTTCCGCTATTAAGGCGGTCAGCCCTTTACCAGTGCTGGTCTTGAGCATAATAGGAATTGCCATACTGATAATTGTTTCTATTAATTACATCAATCTTACAATTGCCCGCTCATCCCACCGCTTTAAGGAGATAGGGATAAGAAAAGTTTCGGGGGCTGCCAGAAAAGAGATAATCTGCCAGTTTATTTATGAATCCTTTTTTATAATTATTATTTCACTGCTAACCTCATTTCTCATTTCGGCTCTTATGCTCCCGGAATTTAACCGGATAACTCAAAAGCATCTTACATTGAATTTTGGCTGGGGAAGTATCGCCTCAGCAGTAATCCTCATCCCGGCGGCCTTAAGCCTTCTTGCCGGTGCTTATCCGGCAGTCGTGATGTCAGGCTTGAACCCGGTTAAGATTCTCAAAGGCACTCAGAAACTGAGCGGATCGGGCATGCTCGCCAAAATATTTCTTACTGTTCAGTTCATCCTTTCGATATTGCTTATTAGCGGTGCAATTATTGTAAACAGCCAGTATAATTTTTTAATGAAAGCTGACTTGGGCTACAATAAGGAAAATACTCTCCTCATCCGTACAAATGAATACCTCGGCAGGAATATGGATGACAAACTCTTATGGACTTTCAGAACTCAGGCTCTTAATATTCCCGGTGTGAGAAGCGCTTCGATGAGCAATTGGATACTTGGAGAAAGTGGCGATATTCTGGCCCCGTCGAGGTTTGATTACGGAAATAAATATATTTTCGCTCACGAGATGGATTTTGATGAGGAAATGATCCCGGCCATGGATTTTAAGATCATTGAAGGCAGGAACTTTTCACCTGCTTACCCTTCGGATTCATTGAATGCAGTAATTGTCAATGAGGAGTTTGTAAAGGAAGCCGGAATTAAAAATCCCGTTGGACAGCATCTTACATTTGCTTTCCTGGATATAAAGGACCTTCAGATTATTGGCGTGGTGAAGAATTTCAATTATTTGCCCCTGCAGGAAAAAATACTCCCTGTCGCAATTTCCAGGTCAGACAGGAGAACGTGGAATACATGCATTTACGTGAACATATCTGATCAAAATGCTCCGAAAACCCTTGCCCAATTGAAACAGACATGGGAAAAAGTTATTCCGGATCAGGTATTCGATTACGTGTTTCTGGAGAATAAGCTGACTGACCTCTATAAGAATGAGAACCGGTGGAAAAATATAATTACCTACTCATCTGCCGTTGCAATATTTTTTGCCTGCATGGGACTCTTTGGCCTCGTTTTCTTTGCGGCGGAAAAAAGAACCCGTGAAATTGGTATCAGAAAAGTACTCGGGGCTTCAACCATAAGCATAGTAAGATCTCTATCCGGCGAGTTCCTGATCCTTATTTCTTTTGCAATTATAATTGGCTGCTCCCTAAGCTATTACTTTGCAAATAAATGGCTTGAAAATTTCGCGTACCATATAGAGCTGAATGTTTGGATTTTCATTGCTGCCGCACTACTGGTGACAATAATTGTAATATCAACCCTTTTAGTTATTACCTTCAGGGTGGCATCATCCAATTCCGTTGAGAACCTTAGATATGAATAAATTATTCCCGTTCAAAACAATTCGGGGCATAAAGATATGTTAAGGACTTATAAATACTTTTTTATCGGCAGACTGAACAACTATCTGAAGGTTGCTTCACGTAATCTGCTTAGAAACAAGCTCTTTTCCTTTATCAGCATCACGGGCTTTACCGTAGGACTTACCGTCTTTATTCTGCTCATGACGTTTGTTCATAACGAAATGAACTACGATTCATTCCACAAAAATAAAGATAGAATATTCCGCGCGGTCCTTTTTACTCCCCGTCATGATGCACGCTACGGTAATTTCCCGCTTTCTTTATCCCGGATGATGAGGGAATCTATACCGGGAATTGAATGTGCTGTCAACTGCCTGGACAATATGTCGGAAATCAAAATAAATGGATCCATTTCAAAGGAAATGGTGACATATACAGAACCCGGATTCTTCAGGATGTTTACTTTTAAGACTATAGCAGGAAACCCTTACTCATTCGGCAGTAACCCGCTTTCAATATTTATTACTGAAGAATTTGCTCAAAAGCATTTCGGGCGGAATAATCCTATAGGGAAAACAGTTTCAATTAAAATAGACATAGAATTCTATGACTTTTTAGTCGAAGGTATTGTCGAAAACCCACCGGCAAATACAAGCCTTCAATATAGTGTGCTGGTGCCTTTTGTTAACGCAGAGAAGATATGGACGATCAAGTTCAGTAAGGAAGATATACATCCCAATGAATCGCTTCCTTCATTTTTTGTCATGCTGAAAAATCAAAGCGATAAAGCCGGCGTTGAAGCTGGGTTTAAGCGGATGATAAAACCCCTGGTTCAAAAAGAACCCTTCTACCGTCCTGAGCTTAGCCTCTACCCGATTGAAAAAGTCCATTTAAGTCCGGAAGTGAGGGTGTATTCATCAATAGAAACGGCGGAACCGGTCTCTATACTGGTGCTTTTCATACTTGGTATCGCAATACTGATTGTAGTTTCAATAAATTATGTAAACCTTACAGTAGCGCAGTCGAGCCACAGGTTCCGGGAAATCGGGATCCGGAAAGTTGCAGGTGCCGCCAGATATGAAATCGCTTTCCAGTTTGTTGCTGAATCATTTTTCATCATTCTTATTTCTCTTTTGATCTCAATTGTTCTGACTGTTCTTATTCTGCCATGGTTTAACCAGGTGATTGGCAAAAACCTGTCTTTTGCCGCCGGCTGGGGGAGCATTTTATCGGGCATTATTATGCTTCCGGTAATTCTAAGCCTTCTTGCCGGGGCATATCCGGCTCTTCTGGTCTCAGGCCTGAACCCGGTTAAAATATTCAAAGGGACCCAAAAGCTGAGCGGTTCCGGGGTACTTGCCAAAGTTTTTGTAACAACGCAGTTCATATTGGCCATAGTGCTCATAAGCGGCGCCGTGATAATTAACAGTCAGTATAATTTCATAATGACCGCTGAACTGGGCTATAATAAGGATAATGTTGTTCTTATCCGGACAAATGATTTTTTCGGCCGTAGAATTAAGGAAGAGCAGTTGTGGCTTTACAAGGAGAGGATCCTTAATATTCCAGGAGTCATTAGTTCCGCATCAAGCGGAATGGTTTTAGGAGGAAACGGCCACATTCAATCCGGATGGTTTTTAGATTACGGGAATACAACGATTCCGGCCGTGAAAGTGAGTATGGATGAGAATATGATTCCGGCTCTGAATCTAAAATTACTGGAAGGGAGGAACTTCTCTTCGGCTTATCCATCCGATTCACTGAACTCTATAATTGTAAATGAAGAGCTTGTAAAAGAAGCAGGCATAAAAAATCCGGTGGGAAAATCCATTATGTTCAGAGGTAGAAAGCAAAAGGATGTGCAGATCATAGGCGTGGTAAAGAACTTCCATTATCGTTCTTTAAGGGATAAAGTCATTCCAGCAGCCTTCTTCCGTGCAAACAAAAAATCGTGGAATGAATGCATATATGTAAAAATATCTCCTCGAAATACACTGAAAACGGTAGCTCAGTTACAAAAGGCCTGGGAAAACCTGATCCCCGGGCAGGTATTTGATTATGTGTTCCTGGATAATAAATTAGCGGACCTCTATAAAAATGAGAACCGCTGGAAAAATATAATTACCTATTCATCTGCCGTTGCCATATTATTTGCCTGTATGGGACTCTTCGGACTCGTTTTCTATCAGGCGGAAAAAAGAACCAAGGAAATTGGTATCAGAAAAGTGCTCGGGGCTTCAACCCTCAGCATTATAAGGTCACTCGTAAATGAATTCCTTATCCTGATTGCAATTGCAATCCTCATTGGATGCTCTTTGACCTATTACTTTGCAAACAAATGGCTTAAAGACTTTGCATACCATATAGAACTGAATGCGTGGATCTTCATTTTAGCAGCACTATTGGTAACAGCAATTGTAATATCAACCCTTTTAATTATTGCCTTCAGGGTGGCATCAGCTAATTCCGTGGATAATCTCAGATATGAATAAATTATTCCTGTCAATCACAATTCAGGGCTTAATGGCATGTTAAGGAATTACATACTCATCACACTCAGAAACCTTAGAAGATACAAGGTATATTCTATTATTAATATTTTGGGCTTTTCAATTGCACTCGTTCCTGTTGTGCTCGCCCTGCTCTATGTGGCCTATGAGTTCAGCTACGACAGGCATAATGAGAACTTCCATAGAATTTACAGGGTTGTTGACGACGGGGAGGACTTTTTCGGAGGGAAAACTATTGACCCAGTATTGCCAAACCCACTGGCCAGGGCTATGAAGGATGAGTTTCCAGAAATAGAAATGACTGCAAGAATGTCGGTCGAAAGAGGGGTGATTACCATTAATGAAAAGGATTTTGACGAAGAGAATATACTTATGGCAGACCCTGACTTCCTGAAGATCTTTTCTTTTAATTTTATCCAGGGTAACCCTGAAACTGTACTTAATGACCCCAGTTCCATCTGCCTTTCAGAAAGCACTGCAAAAAAATATTTCGGTAATGAAAACCCGATGGGGATGAAACTGCTGTACAGTAATCAGTATGACTTCACCGTTAGAGGCGTTTATAAAGACATGCCTGCAAACTCCCACTTTACTGCCGATATGATTATCCCGATTTCTGAAAATACCGGAAGTTACGGCATGGCTGTCATGTCGGGTATTACTAACCCCAACCAGTCATGGGGAATGTCTATGTATCACGTCTATTTCCTCCTTAAAGAAAATGCAAGTGTAGACGATGTCGATAAAAAGTACAAACCATTCTTACAAAGACATCATGTAATTGGAAGTTTTCATCACCCTAAATATTTCTCCCAGCCTCTCGGAGACATTCACCTTAAATCGGATATTTATTCAAAGACAGGGAAGAGATCTATTGACCAGATATACCTTTATCTGACAATGGCAATGATCCTCCTTGTTATCGCTTCAATTAATTACGTCAACCTGACTTCAGCACGCTTTTCTCAGCGCGTTAAGGAGATTACCGTAAGAAAAATTATTGGCGCGGAAAGGAGCCAGCTATTAAGGCAGCTTTTAACAGAGACATTAATTCTTTCTTTGCTTTCCCTCGGAATTACAACTATTCTGGTAATGCTGATATTGCCATACTTCAATCATTATGTCGACCGTGATATCCATCTTAACCTGAACATGATTGCGGGAGTATTAGGCATTGTCACTGTAATAAGCATACTGGCGGGACTCTATCCGGCATCCCTGGCTTCCTCAGTTTCACCCCTGTCCTATTTCAGGGGAAAAGGCATTTCACTTAAGAAATCACGGTTCAGAAACATACTGATTATTGCGCAATTTGTTTTCACTGTAGTACTTATATATTGTTCATTATCAGTTAAGAACCAGATAAATTATATGGCCGATAAGGATCCGGGCTACAGAAAAGAAAATATAGTCCTTGTGCCGCTTAGAGCAAACTATACGCCGCAAAAACTTGCAGCGCTGAAAAATGAAATTTCAAAGAGCCATGGCGTCCTCAGCACATCTGTAGCCAACTGTCTTCCTAATCATGTTAATTCTGCCTGGAAAACAAATTTGCCTGGGGAACCAGACGAAATAAAACACGTTTTATGGTACGGCTCCATTGATAACGATTTTATTGACCTCTATGAAATGAAAATTGTTAAAGGGCGAAAGTTCATACCTTCTGATGAAAAGGATGGAATCATTGTTAACGAAACCGCCGCCGGATCTCTCGGCTGGAAAGACCCCGTTGGAAAGAAAATACTTGTTCCGGCAAGAGGTGGAAATACTGCTAAGTATGTTGTGGGTGTAGTAAAAGATTTTCATTTCCAGCAGGCCTGCAACAGAATTGAACCGCTGTTTTTCAATATCGATTCTACCGAGAGAAAAAGCCGGCTTTCAATTAAAATCCGTGGCAGCAATGCCCCGGAAACCCTACGTCATATTCAGTCTGTCATGAAAACTTTCCAGCCCGCATATGCCTTTGGTTATAGCTTCCTGGAAGATGAATTAAATAAGTCAAAAGAAAGTTATTATAAAACTGAACTCCGCCTGCTCTATTTATTCTCCGTCTTCTCTGTCTTTACACTTTTAATCTCATGCCTGGGCCTCTTCGGACTCGTCTCTTTTACCACGGAGGTAAGAAGCAAGGAAGTCGGCATCAGGAAAGTCTTGGGGGCATCTGTAATTCAGGTTAGCGGACTTTTTATAAAAGAAATATTAAAGCTGATATTGATATCCTCCTTAATATCAGCCCCAATAGCATACTTTATCATGAATAAATGGCTTTCCGGTTTTCCATATAGAATCACGCAAAGCCCATGGGTCTTTATATCCTCTACATTAGTCGTAATTGCAGTTGCCATCACTTCACTGGCATTTCAGGTCCTGAGGGCGGCTATGCAGAACCCCGTAAATTCAATAAAATATGAGTAGGGAACTTATAAAATGTTTAAGAACTATTTAGTAATTGCTGTAAGAAACCTCCTTAGAAATAAGTCGTTTTCCTTTATCCATATAGCAGGACTTACAATTGGAATTACGTGCCTCATATTTATAATGAAATATGTTACCTATGAGCTTAGCTGCGATAAATTCCCGGAACACGCAGAAAGGATCTACAGGATTACAGGAGAAGGTTATGCACGCACCCCGGTGCCTTTATGCGGCGCCCTGAAGGATTTTTACCCGGGCATAAAACAGACTTTAAGAATCAATAAAGCTCCAAGGAAACTTCTCAGCTGCAACAACAGGAGTTTTTATGAAGAAGGCATTGTTCTTGCCGACCCCTCGATATTTGAACTATTTTCATATAAGCTTCTTTATGGAAATGAGAAAACGGCTCTTAACGATCCTAATTCAATAGTTATTACGCCTCAAATGGCTCAAAAGTATTTCGGCCAGGAGAACCCCCTTGGAAAGACATTAATGTTGGACGGCAGACTCCAGTTCCAGGTAAGCGGCGTACTAAAGGATATACCTCAAAATTCCCACCTCAGATTCGATTTTCTCTGCCCGCTATCATCAGCTAAAGCCGTCTATAAAGATCCCGCATTTTTTGATAGTATGCTGAATACATATGTATACTCATATTTCAGAACAGATGGATATACCGATCTGAATAGCCTTAACAGCAGGCTTGAAGAATTTACAAAAAAATATTATGGACGGGATGTTTTTTACTCTTTCGACTTCAAATTCAAATTTCAGCCTTTAACTTCAATCCATC
>JBLMYS010000221.1:0-6055 GCA_050258415.1 Acidobacteriota bacterium
ATGAGCCAGATTGAAATAAAGGATTTGCAGAAGTATTATCCGACACAGGAAGGTTTTATTAAAGCTATTGACGGCGTGTCTTTTAACCTGGAAAAAGGGGACTTCTGCCTGATAATGGGGGAGGAAGCCTCCGGTAAGAGTACCCTTCTTACAATGCTTGGAGGTCTAAACCGCCCAACTTCCGGAAGTGTAATTGTGGATGGGACTGATATATACAGTCTAGCTCCTGAACTTCTGGCAGACTTCAGGCATAAGAACCTGGGCTTCATGTTCCCGTCTTTTCAGCTCCTTCCGTTCCTTACAGTGCTTGAAAACGTTATGCTTCCGTTTGTTTCCAATGAGCATTCATTAGAAGAACAGAAGGAAATGGCGCTTTCCGTTTTAAGAAAAGTCTACCTCTACTATAAATCCGGCATGCTCCCGGGCTCTCTTAATAAGGGTGAGCAGCAGAGGGTTGCCATTGCACGCGCTATGGTGAAAAATCCCGGCGCAATCCTGATCGATGAGCCCGATCCTGCTCTCGATTCGGCAACCGGGGTCGGTATAATGGAACTCCTTAAAGAACTGAATGAAGAAGGCAGAACCATTATTACAGTCCATAATAACAGGGAATTCGAAAACTATGCAAATAAGACACTCTTCCTGTGCGGCGGAAAAGGGGAACTAGTAAAAAAATAACGCCATAAAAGAAAATTTTGAAATTATTATTGATTAATTGAATCTCAGGCTGTATTTTTAGGCCTCAATAACTTTAAGAAATTTTATACGAATGAAAGAGAAAAGCGAAATACTTACAGACAATCGTAATACAACTTATAGCGCTGCTATGTGTTGTTGCTGTATTTATTATTTAAATCGCTTTCTCTTTGAAGGAGTAATCTCCATATAATTTTGCGGATATAAATACATATTCAGCTATTTAAAGCCCTTCATGAGAAATTGTGAAGGGCTTTTTTCTTTTTAAATATTTTAATCAGTTCTTTTATTTATCATTAAGGAAAAATCATGAAAATCAGTAACATTCTTGAAACTATAGGTAATACACCTCACGTAAAAATTAATAACTTATTTCCCTCAAGAGTTGAAGTCTGGTATAAACTCGAGAAAACAAATCCCGGCGGAAGCATTAAGGACCGCATTGCTCTATCTATGATTGAAGATGCCGAGAAAAATGGAGTGCTCAATAAAGAAAGCATTATTGTGGAACCTACCTCCGGCAATACCGGAATAGGTCTTGCTATGGTTGCCTCAGTAAAAAAATATCCAATAACTATCGTGATGCCTGAATCTATGTCAATTGAAAGAAGAAAAATCATGGCGGCCTATGGAGCTAGCCTGGAACTGACACCAAAAGAAAAGGGGATGAAAGGCGCCATCGAAAGAGCCAGGGAAATTGTAGCCTCAAACCCGAATGCCTGGATGCCTATGCAGTTCGATAATGAGGCAAATACCAGCGTTCACCGCGAGACTACAGCACAGGAAATTTTGAGCGATTTCCCTGATGGACTGGACTATCTGATCTCCGGAGTCGGTACAGGCGGCCATATCACAGGCCTGGCAGAGGTCCTCAAAGAGAAGTTCCCCGGCCTTAAGGTCCTCGCCGTTGAACCAGCCCTTTCACCGGTCTTAAGCGGCGGACAACCGGGACCTCACCCCATTCAGGGGCTGGGAGCCGGATTCGTCCCTACAATATTAAAAACAGGATTGCTAGACGGAGTAATTACTGTAACTAAGGAAGAGGCTTTTGAATTCGCACAACGCGCAGCCAGGGAAGAAGGCCTCTTTATCGGCATCTCTTCCGGTGCCGCACTTGCAGCAGTAGCAAAGAAGATCCCTGAAATTAGTGATAACAGCAGAATACTTTCCATTAATTACGATACAGGTGAAAGATACCTTTCTGTTGAGGGCTTGTTCTAACCTTTGCCTTTGATGTGCTGCCGCTTTTTGCGGCGGCACTTTAATTAACTCTCCTCATTCTTTATTAATCTTCAAATTAATCCATTCCTTCATTGTTATTTCACCAATCTGTATTATATTTACACCTTAATTTTTAGTGCTTAATCGGACATTTATTATATAAACGGTTTTTGTTATGGAGCTGGAAACATTACTTGCAAGACTGACCGATAACTGCGGTATAAACGACCCTTATGGTGCCTCTCATCTGCCAATTTATCAGACCGCTACATTCGACCTTAAAAAACAATCGGGTGAAAAGATATACGATTACTCCAGGACTGATAACCCTACAAGAAATGCACTGGAAGATATCTTTGCCGCTGCAGAAGGCGCTATGGGATGCGTCTGCATCAATACGGGCCTTTCAGCCATTGCTCTGCTCTTTGAGACTACACTTCAGGCAGGGGACTCGGTACTCGTTGAAATGGACCGCTACGGCGGCACATACAGGCTCCTTAACATTCTTTCTCAAAAGTTCGGTATTGATGTCTTTAGCTGCGACTTTCTGGACCATGAGAAAGTTGAAGAATATATCCGCACAAAAAATATCAGGCTCGTCTTCTGCGAAAGCCCTACCAATCCCGGACTCAAAATAATAGATATTAAGGCTATTTCTGAAATCTGTAAAAAGTATCAGGCACTCCTTGCAATTGATAACAGCCTGGCAACATTTGCCTCGCAAAAGCCTCTTGAGCTTGGAGCCGACTTTTCTGTCTTTTCAACTACCAAATCGGTCTCAGGCCATGGAGCCGCAGTCTCGGGTGCAGTTGCTGCAAAAGAGATGAAATGGGTCGAAAAGCTGAGATTCTATTCAAATGCCGAAGGGCGCGCACAGAGCCCTTTTGAATCTTTCCTCGTAACGCTCGGGCTTCCTACTCTTACCTACAGGATAAAAGTGCAGGAAGAAAATGCCCTTAAGCTCGCAGCTTACCTCTCGAAAAGACAGGACGTACTTAAGGTGTGCTTCCCGGGCATGGAATGTCACCCTCAGCATGAACTGGCACTAAAACAGATGAAGATCTGCCCCGGCATCCTTACAGTCGATATGATAAACAGCACTCAGGCCGGTAAGTTTATCACAAATACAAAATATTTTGGCGAAAAGGCTTCCTTTGGGACTGTCGATTCCAGAATTGAACAGCCTTCAAAGATAAGTCACCACAGCTTTACTGAAGAGGATCTTAATGCCATCGGCATAACTGGAAATACACTCAGAATTTCAGTCGGACTCGAAAACGTTAATGACCTGATAGACGATATTGAATCGGCCCTAAGGTGAGGATAATATTTTATGGAGTACTTTTGTCATATACCGTGCGGAGAATCATTACCTGTGAAAAATCCCCATGCAGTATCGGTAAACCTGCCCAAAATCTCTGACGTGGTTGGATACGAGGAAAGCAATCCCTCGGTCCTTGAAAAAATGCAGTCTGCCTACCCTCGCTTCAGGCAGAACCTCCTGGTTCAGAAAGTTCGGGATTATGCCCGCATGAATAATTCTCTGACTCTTGAGGATGAAATTATTCCTGTCTCTTCCTCTAAAAGCGTACCTTTATTCGAAAAACAAACAGGGCATTGTCTGGAGACCTTGAGGCTTGAGGATATCGACTTCATTAAAATCCAAAAGGACTCTCCTTTACTTGATGATGTGAAACATTTCCAGCAGCACGCGGGACTCATTCTCTCTTCAAGGAAAGCCGAAGACTTCCTGGTGAAAAATAAAATCGCACCGGATGAATTTTTGGAAAAACGCGAAAATCCATCCTCTGCCGAAGGCATTATTAAAAGAATTCTTTCTGAAGCCTACGGAAATGTGGCTTTGGAGGATGTATTTCTCTGTACTTCAGGAACCAATGCCTTCTTTACGGCTTTTGAAGCCTTAAGAATTAACCGTGCTGAGGCTAAAAAAAACATTGTTATTCAGCTTGGGTGGCTCTATCTCGACTCTATGGAAATAATCCGCAAATACAGTAGTTCGCACTTTATATGTATTAACATTGCGGACCTGGATTCCCTTGAACAATACATTAAAGAGAATCACTCTGAAATTGCCTGCGTAATTACGGAAATTCCAACAAACCCTTTAATCCAGACGGCAGACTTGCCCCGTCTGTCATCCTTAACACGAAGCTTTGATATTCCTTTAATGATTGATTCCACAATTGCCACCCCTTTTAATGTGGAACTGATGGAATATGCCGACGTTGTTGTCGAAAGCCTCACAAAATACGCTTGCGGCCATGCCGATGTAATGATGGGTGCTGTTTTGCTGAACAGGCATAGCCACCTGGCACAGTCAATTAAAGAAACCTTATGCGAAATAAATGAAGTCCCCTATATTAAAGATATCTGCAGGCTGGCCGAAGAAATTAAATCCTACTCTAAAAGAGTAGAAGCTATTTCAGAAAATACTCTCAATTTTGTAAACTATCTGAAATCGTCTGCCAAAATCAAACACGTGCACTGGGCGCTGGAAGAATCTACGGAAGGCAATTACAGAAAGATAATGAAGAAAAACTCTGCCGTGCCCGGACTCATCTCAGTAATTTTTGACAGGGATCTACAGTATTACTACGACCGCATGCCTTTGGCCAAAGGTCCCAGCTTCGGAACAGAGTTTACGCTTGCCATGCCCTACATTTATATGGCTCACTACGATATGCTTAAAACCCCCCGGGGGAGGGCAAGACTGAAAAACCTCGGCATCGATCGCCAGTTACTAAGAATCTCAGTCGGCCTTGAGCCGGTTGATGAACTGATAAGGGTGTTTGAAGAGATTTAAGGCTGGTAACACTCTCCTGGATTAACTTCAGATTAAGACTTGTCTATTCGACCAAATAATTTTATATTTATGCACTTTCATCCTTGTTCTAAAAAAGTGGCATTTTATTCCATAAAATTGTGTGGCATCTTATGGCAAAAAAACTCAACTGCTGGGAATTCATGAAATGCGGTCGCGAGACCGGAGGCAATAGTGTAGCGGAACTCGGCCTCTGTCCTGTTGTTATAAACCAGGACGCCCATGGCATAAATGAAGGCACAAACGGGGGCAGAATCTGCTGGGCAGTTGCGGGCTCATTTTGCCAGAACCATATAGAAGGAACATTTGCACGGAAAATACCCAGCTGCATGATGTGCGAGTTTTATGACTTCGTCCTGAAGGAAGAAGGCAAGTCGGTTTTTCACCTCACAAAGAGAATGACCCTGGAAGAATAAAATGCGGGACCCAATAACTGGTTTTCTGCTTTTAGCTCTGTATTAAATAAGTTCTGTTGATTATATTAAGTACAAAAAAGTCCTAGACTTTCAAGTAACATAGGAATTCTGGAAAGAGTACTTTATCAATAAGTTTCTGCATCTATTCTGAAAATGAAATTTTATTCGGGGAAGTCTGGAGTTCTTTTTGTCTTAGAGTGACCAGCTGTAGGTGCACAAAATGAAATCAAAATGCATCTTAAAGATGTTTAGCTTCCTTATTATTCTTTCATGCTCATTATATTCCCAGACTCCTAAGATCCGCATTGCCTGTGTTGGCAACAGTATTACTCAGGGTTTTGGGCCAAACGATATACGATCCTATCCCCAGCAGCTGGGGCAACTTCTGGGAGGGCATTACTTTGTAAAAAACTATGGTGTAGGCGGAAGAACACTCCTAAGGAATGGTGATTACCCGTACTGGAATGAATCTGCATTTCTTGAGGCACAGGATTTTAAGTCCGATATCCTGATCATCTCACTCGGCACCAACGACAGCAAACCTCAGAACTGGATCTACAAAAATGATTTTTACTCCGACTATATGAATATGATAAGGCAGTTCAGGAGAGACGGCAGAAATCCCCAGATTTTTGTGTGTTTCCCTACTCCTGTAGTTAAGGATAATTTCGGAATATCAAACTCAGTTATTCATAATGAAATCATCCCCTTAATTGACTCGGTAAGGAAAACATCCGGCACTTACCTCATAGATTACTACAACAATATGCCTGTAGTTGATTCCCTTTACTCCGACGGCGTTCATCCGACTGAAGAGGGATATAAAATTATGGCCCAAATTGCTTATATGGCCATCGCAAAGAGCCCTTCAGGCTTAATA
>JBLMYS010000222.1:0-16884 GCA_050258415.1 Acidobacteriota bacterium
GCAAATGAGACCGTATCCTTCATTACATCTGAACATTCAATTATATTTTCAAAGCCGTATTTCTCGCCGATCCTTTTTTCAAGCTGCGTTATTTTTGTCTTAAGATTTACTTTTTCAACCGCCTTCTCAACAAGTGAAATTATCCTGCTGTCCTCATCGCCTTTTGTTATATAATCAAAGGCACCCGACTGGATTGCCCTTACCCCGTCCTTAATCGTTCCATAAGCTGTAATTACAATTATCTCGCAGAGGCTGTTTAAGGCCTTAATCTTCGGAATGAGGTCTATCCCGTTGGCATCCGGCAGTCTGACATCGCTGATCACGGCATCTACGTCCTCTCTGGACAGTATTGCAAGCCCATCTTCAGCCGTACCGCTTTCGAAAACCCTGAAGCCTTCCAGCTCAAGCATCTGCCTGATGAGCCCACGTAAAGATTCCTCATCATCAATAATCAGTATATTTGCCTTATCCATAATTCCCTTAAGTTTTACACCGTAATGTAATATTTTATTTCATTATTTAAACGGCTGCCTTAATTTTTTCCTTAACTGAGTATTCGATTACAAAGTTGAACTTCGGGAATTTCCTGGGCAGATTGATTATATTATAAATCATTACACCTATAGACATCCTGTCGAGCCAGGAGGACAGGGGCCATCCGAAATGAATGTGCAGCCTCTTTTCAGGAGGCATCTCGTAATCCAGTGTCTTCAAAAGCGCAATGATCATTCCGAAAAGATTTGTCCCCCTTTGAATTGACATCCAGAAATGATTCTGCCCTAAATTTTGAGGAGCCTCTTTCCTGGGCGAATAGAAACTGACATAAAGCGAATTGCCGGCTTCAAGAGTCTCACTCTCGGTTGGACGCCTGAAATAAAGGTGGACGTCATCCTCGGGAATCTCAAGTATTGCAAAGAGTAGATCCATTGGCGTTCTGGTAGCCCTCCTTACCGGAATCTCAGGCGCGCGGGACTTTGCTATCTTAAGACCCGCAATAAGGAATGTAACCGTAATTATAAACCAGAGCAGTGTGCCGAAAGGCCTGTGGATGATAATGTAGATAAATGTGCTCAGCAATATTATGAAAAGCAGAAGCGTTCCAAGCCTTGAAGTATGATATGTTATCTCCTTCGTGCCTTTTGAATACCTGTAGATAAGAAGCGAGCCGGTATTGATGCAGAAGCTGGCAACAAGCCCAACGGCGTACATCTCGGCCAGTATGGCCTGGCTCCCGCTCGTGATTAAAAGTATTACGGTATAGAATATTCCGTTTATAATGTGGATCCTGTAGAGCGACTGTTTTTTATTCAGCTGTATAAGCCACTGATAATTGTATCTCTCGGCAACTTTTTCAATCAGCTCCGCCGAGGCAACCATGGCCGTGTTGACTGCCATTATAAGCGTGATGCTTGCCAGTACCGCCACAACGATTCCGAAGGCCTCCCCGTTGACGCTTCTGGCAAAAGCCGGAATGAGGTCACTTTCATGTTTTGCTATATCAATGTTTGATGAAAGTGCAAAAAGTGCAATTAAAGGCGTTACGATTCCAACCGTTACGGCTAAGAAAAGATAGGCGCGCCTGATCTCCTTCCAGCTCTTTACAAGCGATGCCGTCTGAAGTACCGATTCAATTCCTGAATAAGCCAGAATACAGCTCCCGATACCAATTATTACGTTCTGGTAGCCCGAAAATATGGACCCGTGACTTAAATCCCCCCAGAATCCCTTGAAACTTTCCCCTAATTGCCCCATAGTACCCGGATGCATATTAACCGCCCCGCCGATAATAAGATTTACCAGCACGAATGAGGCAAAGACAAATATCAGAAAAGTGAACTTGGCGTTTTCCTTAAGCCCTACAATATTAAGCCCCGTTATGGCCCATATGACGCCGAACTTCAGAACAAACCTTATCTCGGGCCCCATGGCAAGAAAAGAGGTGCCGTTTTCTACGGCACTGACGGTTGAGATTGTTGCCGTAAGAACATAATCCACAATGATCGATGAGATGGCAATAAATGAGAAACTTGGCCCAAGGACGAGGTACGAGAAGGAATAAACACCTCCCCCTTTTATATTATTTGCCTCCAGTACCTCCGCAATTTCAACCATCCTTGTAGAAAGAAATCTTATCAGAACAGAAGTAAGTGCAATGTAGATAATTGCCTTTAGCCCGATGAACCTGTAGGCCTCAAACGGGGCATAGTAAATGGAGGTCAGCTCATCCATAAGTGTGATTATCCCTACGGCAATCCACGTCAGGTACCACCTGCCGTTAAACAGGTACGACAGATAGTCCTTTTTCGTCATGAGCTTAACGAATCCGGCAACAAGAAGAATATTTATAATAATGTATAGAACTGTTGTCATATTAAGTAAATCCGGAAAATAGTTGTGTAAGGGGAAAGAAGAAGCCAAATAAGTGCCAGAGTATTCCACCTATTTAAGCTGTTTTTCAGCCCAAAAAACATATTTCCAACTTTTTCTTTATGTAAAGATTTCCAAAATGGAAATAATGATTTTCAAAATGGAAAGCCCCGGAGTATGCCAAAATCAAGGAGTGTATTTTTATTGCCACTTGCACTTTTTCCAATTTCTTGAAAAATTGGCTGTGCAGCATGGCCTTTATGCGGTTTGCTGCAGATTCATAGAATTCTAATAAATTAGGAGGATAATATGAAAGCAGGCAAGGTTGTAGAGGAATTTTTGACAGCAATTGAAAACAATGACTTTACAAAGGCAGATAATTTCCTCTCAAAGGATTTTAAGGTGGTTGGTGTCGGTCCTGATCCGCTCGGCAGTTATGAATACCTCGGCGTACACCGTGCTTTTAATAAAGGGATGCCCGACTTCCGTTTCAATTACAGGATAACCGAAGACAAGGGGGACCGCGTCTTTATCAGAGTACAAATTACAGGTACACACAAAAACACACTCCCCTCCCCCGCCCCGGGCATCAAGGATATTCCGGCTACAAATAAAACCATAAAAATGCCTGAGGAACCCGTTGAATTTACAGTTAAAGATAATAAAATAACAAAAATGAAACTGACTCATGTTGAAGGCGGCGGACTGCCGGGAGTCTTGAAACAGCTTGGGGTTGAAATGCCTTTTGCTGTACCTCATTAAAATAAACCGCTCATCAAAATACAATTTTCTGACCCCTGCCTCTGAAGGCACCAGCTTTCTCAGGCGGGGATTTCCGCCGCTGAGCTTAAAGGCTCCGCTTCATCCCGGGATTCCACAAGCAATAAACTTAACAATTAATTAACACCTAATGTCACGGTGATTTGTTATTTTATAGGTGTGATATTGCTGTGATACTGAAAATTTATTTACATTGTATGCACAGTGACTACCGGCCTTAGGCATACCGGCTGAACCGGCAGCTTATTTACAATTATTATTCGAGAGAAATATTATGCAGGAAAACTTCGTAAAAGAAACAGAGAGCTTAAAGGAAAACCTCATTAAAATGGCCTCACTCGTTGATGAGCAGGTTGGACGCGCAACCAAAGCTCTTGAAACCGGAGACATCGAACTCTGTAAAGGCATGAAAGCCAAAGATAATGAAGTGGATGCCTACGACAACCTCATAAATACACAATGCGAAAACATTCTCGCCCTTTTCCAGCCAGTGGCAAGCGACCTGAGATTTATACTCTCGGCACTCATGATCAATAACCAGCTCGAGCGATGCGGCGACATTGCAGTTAATATTGCCCAGCGTATAAAGAAAACTAAGGGCTTCCACGACCTTATAATTGAATCTAAAATTGTTGAGATGGGCACACAGGCCCGGCAAATGGTTCAGGATGCTATCGACTCATTTATTAACAGAAGCACTGAGCGCGCCCGCCAGGTGCTCGATTCTGATGACATTGTCGATAAGCTGAATAAAGAGTCCTTTAAGTTCCTTGTCTCAAAAATGCAGTCCGACCCGTCACTTATTGAACCCGGGAGCCACCTGATAGTTTTATCCAGACACATTGAACGCCTGGCGGACCATGCTACAAATATCGCTGAGGACCTGGTATTCTACGTGGATGCAGAGTTTATTACACACAAGAAAAAACTGGATAAAGGCGGCGAACAGGTGGAATAAGAAGAAAAAAAAAATTGAGAATTTTAAGACAAAGCAGAGTACAGAATTTCTTCCGTACTCTGCTTTTTTTATGGATGGACGTGATCAACCATACTTTCCCGAAATATATTCTTCCGTCAGCTTGTCCTTGGGCTTTGTAAATATTGCCCTCGTATTGTTAAACTCTATCATTTTCCCCAGGAGCATATACCCCGTGTAATCCGAAACACGCGATGCCTGCTGCATGTTGTGCGTTACAATTACAATCGTGTAATTCTTCACGAGATCCAGCATCAATTCTTCAACTTTCATTGTCGCAATCGGATCCAGTGCCGAGCACGGCTCATCCATCAAAATCACCTCAGGCTCCACTGCAAGAAGCCTTGCTATGCAAAGCCTCTGCTGCTGGTCCAGCGGGAGCTCCAGTGCCGGCTGGTCCAGTTTATCCTTTACATAATCCCACATCCATGCGCCTTTAAGGCTCCTTTCGGCAGCTTCATTCAGAGTTTTTCTATCCCGTACACCCGCGACCTTAAGACCGTATGTAACGTTTTCATAAATGGATAGAGGAAAAGGATTCGGCCTCTGGAAAACCATCCCGACGCGTTTTCTCAAGTCGGTTACTTCCATCTCAGGACCGTATATATCCGTATCATCTAAAATTATACTCCCCGTTACCTTTGTGCCCGGTATGAGGTCGTTCATCCGGTTAAGACACCTGAGGAGTGTGGATTTCCCGCATCCTGAGGGTCCTATTAAAGCCGTGATTTTGTTTTTTTCTACCGGCATGGAAACTGAAATCAGGGCCTGGAACCTGGCGTAAAACAGGTCAAGGTTTGAAATCTCCATTTTATTTTTTCTGTCAGTTATAACGTTTTCCATCAGCCGAATCTTCCTGTAATGTAATCATGAGTTTCCTTTTTCTTTGGGGCAGTAAATATCTGACTCGTCAGGCCCATTTCAATCATTTCCCCCATCAGGAAATAAGCCGTCTTATCGGCCACGCGCGCAGCCTGCTTTGTATTGTTTGTTACCAGTATAATTGTATACTCTTTTTTAAGCACTGTAAGTGCGTCTTCAATCTTTGCCGTCGAAATGGGATCCAGCCCCGAGCACGGCTCATCAAGAAGAATAACCTCTGGTTTCATTGCCAGAACGCGCGCCAGGCAGAGCCTCTGCTGCTGACCTCCGGAGAGCCTGAGACCCGAGAGCTTCAGGCGGTCTTTGACCTCATCCCATATGAACGCCTCTGTCAGGCTTTTTTCCACCAGCTCGTCCAGCTGTGCTTTACCATTTATGCCCGAGAGCCTCGGCCCGTAGACAACATTTTCATAAATGCTCATAGGAAGCGGAACAGGCATTGCAAAAACCATCCCCACCTTCTTCCTTAAGGCAACCACGTCAACCTCAGCACCATAGATGTTCTGCCCGTCCATGAGAATTTCACCTTCAGTGTGATTTCCTGTTTCAAGCTCATTCATTCTGTTTAACGAGCGGAGGAAAGTGGTTTTCCCCGAACCCGCGGGCCCTATAATGCCCAGTATCTCACGGTCGGGAACATCCATATTTATATTCTTCAGAACCGGATGACTGTTATAAAAAAAACTGAAATTTTTTACCTGAAATTTTGTACCCATCAATATTATCCTCTTTTGGCGATGAAACGGTTCATAACCCAGTATGCAGTAAGGTTAACAATTAATACCGCAATGATCAGCGTAGCGGCAGTCCCGTAGGCATTTTCCTGCGATATGCCTTCACGCGCCAGAAGATAAAAATGAACCGCCATAGTCCTGGTTGAATCAAATGCCGTTGTCGGAATCCTTAGCGATGAGCCCGCTGTAAATATTACGGCTGCTGTCTCACCAATTGAACGCCCAATTGAAAGCATAACGCCTGTTACAATGCCTGGCAGTGCGTTCGGAAGAATTACTTTCCTTACGGTCTGCCAGCCCGAGGCACCGAGCGAGAAACTGACCTCCCTGTATACCCTTGGCACTGCGCGTATGGCCTCTTCTGAAGTGCGTATGATTGTCGGGAGCACCATTACGGCAAGCGTCAGGCTGCCGGCTATGATGGACCACCCCATCTCGAGCGTTATTACAAAAAATATGTAGCCGAAAAGTCCAAATATAATTGAGGGAATTCCGGCCAGGCAGTCCGTTCCAAACCTGATGATTTTTGTCAGGAGCGTATCTTTCGTATATTCACTTAAGTATACCGATGTAAAGACACCAAGAGGGGTTGCAATCAAAAGGGCTACAAAAGTAAGAACTATTGTCCCTATGATAGTCGGGAAAATGCCCCCCGAACGCCCCATTTCCTGCGGATTTGTTGTAAGGAACTGCAGGTTGACTACGGGAAGCCCCTTCTCAAGTATGAATACAATTATAAACACAAGTATTAGTAACACAAGCGCTGTCGCCCCGCCTAAGATAACAACGGCTGCCTTTTGTGTATGTCGCGGATTTATTCTCATCTTTTTGCCGTCCTTTTTCTGAGTGCAACACTGGCAATGGAGTTAAGAATGATTATGCCGATAAAGAGAACCACACCAGTAGCAAAAAGCGCCTGGCGGTGCATCCCTGTAGCATAACTCATCTCAAGAGCGATATTGGCTGTAAGCGTCCTTACCGAGTCGGTTGCAGAATGAGGTATATTAACTGAGTTTCCGGCAACCATAATAACAGCCATCGTCTCCCCTACAGCACGCCCAAGTCCAAGAATAATACTTGCTATAATTCCCGACTTGGAGGCCTTAATCGTAACCATGCTAATCGTCTGCCACGTTGTGGCCCCAAGCGCAAGCGAGCCCTCACGGTAGCTCCTCGGCACGGCCATTATTGAATCGATGCTTATGCTGATAACCGTCGGCAGTATCATTATGCCAAGTATAATCGATCCTGCCAGAAGTGAAAGCCCCGGCCCGCCGAAGTAGCTCCTGATAAACGGTGCCAGCACCACAACCCCTATAAAACCGTATACAACAGAGGGGATTGCGGCCAGAAGCTCAATTGTGGGCTTTACTGCTTTCATCAAAGGCCTGGGAGCGTACTCACTTAAGAAAAGTGCCACTGCAACCCCCAGAGGCGCGCCAATGATCATGGCGCCGAATGTAACCCAGAGCGAAGCCGCAATCATTGGAAATATGCCGAACTTCCCTGCCGAAGGGTTCCATTCGGAAGACAGAAGAAAATTACCCGCCCCGTACTTAAAAATAAACGGGAGCCCTTCATTTATTATAAAGAGTGTTATCAGCAGAAGTGCCGAGATAGCCGAGAAAGCTACAGCCATTAGAATCCGCTTTACACCCTTTTCACCAACAAGTTTCATTAAAATTCCTGGAATCTAAGTTAACCGGTTAAACAATTTCAATACTTAGCTTACGATTTTGCGGGCAAAAGCCCGTTATCCTTAATTGTCTTCTGTCCTTCGGGAGAAAGTATATAGTCAATAAAGTTCTTTACTTCGCCCTTAGGTTCTCCTTTAATAAGAAGGAATATCGGTCTTGAAACCTTATAGGTTCCGCTTACAATGTTTTCAACCGTGGGCTGAATGCCGTCTAAGGTAAGAGGCTTTACCTTCTCGTTAACAAGTCCGTGTGAAAGGTAGCTCACAGCATTCGGGTCGTTTGAAACGGTCTCGCGAATTGTTCCGTTTGAGTCCTGAATGAGGGCGTCTTTTTTAAGCTGAATGTTGCCGATGATCTTTTCAAATGATGATCTTGTACCTGAACCGGCCTCTCTTGAGACCACTGTAATCGGAGCGTCGTTGCCGCCAACTTCCTTCCAGTTAGTGATCTTGCCGTTAAATATGTCGCGCACCTGGTCGGTGGTAAGATTTGTAATGGGGTTCTTCGGATTTACTACAATTGCAACCCCGTCCCTTGCAACTACAACTGAGGTGAGCCCTTTAGCCTCATCGGGAAGCTGAACCATGTCAGCCATTCCAATCTGTGCGGCACCGGAGTTTGCAGACTGGATTCCAACTGCCGAGCCTCCGCCCTGGACAGTTATATTTATGTTGTTATGCGACTGCATATACTGCTCTGCCAGTTTCTCGGCAAAGGGCTGGAAGGCTGTTGACCCCGCGAGTGTTACGGAAGTCTTGGATCTTCCGCATCCAAAGACCATTAGTGATACAAGGACTGCAAAAGTTGCAAAGATTATTTTTTTTGACATTTGAATACTCCAATCAAATTTATAAAATGTGAATTTCAATAGATTTTTTCTTTAACTCTCAATTTCTTTTTTATTCTCTGTTTATTTTCCAGATCGGCTTCATACAATTTCATAAGTAAAATTAAACAAATTGATGTTCGTTTTGTATAGGCTGAGGCAAACTTAACAATTTGTTAACATTGGTCATGAAGAGAAACATGGAGGTTGAGCAGGCATTCAGAAAGTTTATTCTAGGACTTTTAGGAAGGATTATTATGCTTCTTATTACTGATTTACCGGCTTCAGAGGGCCTTTTCATGTTCCTTAATGCGATAGCCCACACCCTTAATGGTCTCTATCATCCCGGCATGAGGGCCAAGTTTCTCACGTATTTTCCTGATATGTACGTCTATTGTTCTTTCCGTAATATATGACTCCTCTCCCCAGATCTCGTTTAAGATCGTCTCGCGCGTCATAACAATGCCTGGCTTAAGTGCAATGCAGGAAAGAATTTCAAACTCCTTTTTAAGGAAATGGGCATTTGCCCCTTCAACCCGGACTTCAAATTTCTCCCTGTCAATTTCCAGGGGACCAAGCCTCAGAAGGGGTCTGCTCCCGGTTTCATGTGTGGAAAGCTTGTCCTTCCACCTGAGGTTTGCCCGGATGCGGGCCAGGAGTTTTTTCGGGGAAATCGGTTTGGCCACAAAATCATCAGCTCCCATTTCAAGACCCAATACCTCATCGGCCTCGGCAGACTTTGCCGTAAGAAATATCAGCGGGATATGGCAGGAGTGTTTATCTTCACGTATTCTTCTGCAGGCCTCATAGCCGTCCATTTCGGGCATCATTACGTCCAGTACGATTATGTCGGGCTTTTCTGACATTTTTTCAAGTGCCTCACGGCCGGTATGGGCGCTGATTACAGAAAACCCTTCCTTTTCAATATTGTACCTTAAGAATTCAACAATATCCTGTTCATCATCAACGAGCAATATTTTACTTTGCATACTTTCCTGTCTTTCGCCTGTGTGATCTAAAAATTAACCACCTGCATTTGAGTATAGCTCTCCCGAAGTTTTATCTGCTTTTTATCCGGCAGTACTATGTTTTCTGTCAGAATGGAAGCGCCATCTACCGTTATTGAATTGTAACTGATCCTGTCTGGAAACCCGGGGCGGAAAGTCTCACCCGCATTCAGGCACCTGATCCCCTGCTTTGAGTATTCAACCGATTCATGCACGTGCCCGTGAAGGACAAGCTTTACATTGCAGCTCTCCAGGTATTTTATAAATTTTTTTCTCCCCTTCAGCTTCATCGCCTCATTCTCAATGCGTGTCCAGATCCTGCTTTCGTTGGAGTATGAGTAGAAAGGTATTTTATAGAGATGATGGTGTATTAGCAGGATTACCGGTTTCCCCGGGTATTTCCCCGAACTGAATATTTCCCCCAGTCCCTCATACTGGCTTTCCGAAATTATTCCTTTTGATGCGAAGAGATTTTTCAGTTTTGAGTATCCTCTGATCGAGTTGACTCCCACAAGTACCACTTCACCCAGATCCTTTGCATAAGGGAAGAAATCCTGTCCCGGTGCCTGCACCCCTTCAAATGCTTCACGGAAGTAAACTTCAAACTCCCTGATTTTCATTTTATAATTAGTCTTAATGCACTTTTCCGGGAACCCGATAATCTCCTCGGCAAACTGTATCCCGCCGTATATGTCGTGATTTCCGATTACGACTGAAAGCTTATCTGTATTTAGAAGTTTGAACTCTTCTAAAAGGTTTCTTATCAGCCTGAATTCCTTTTCCGAACCGTTCTCTGTTATATCACCTGTAATTACTATATGGTCATAATTGTTTTCTATAATATGCTCCAGGAGTCTTCGTGCGTTTTTTATGTTCCTGAAGTTCCGCCTGGTGCAGATGTGAAGATCCGATATATGAGCTATTTTCATGTATTCCTGTATTTTGTTTTAAGCAAGATAAGAATCCAATATTAAGTAATTGTGAATTTACTGTTACCTCTGTGTTAAGTTTTCATTTATTCAGCTTTCAGCCGAACCTTCCTGTTATATACTCCTCTGTTTTCTTTTGCGAGGGATTGGTAAACATTTTTCTGGTCTGCCCATATTCAATAAGTTCACCCATGTAGAAAAATGCGGTATAGTCACTTACTCTTGAAGCCTGCTGCATATTGTGTGTAACTATAATGATCGTGTACTTATGCTTCAGTTCTACAAGCAACTCTTCAATCTTTGCCGTTGATATGGGGTCGAGCGCGCTTGCAGGCTCATCTAAAAGAATTATCTCCGGATCTACAGCCAAAGCCCTTGCAATGCAGAGCCTCTGCTGCTGCCCGCCGGAGAGGCTCAGTGCATTTTCATAAAGCCTGTCCTTTACCTCGTCCCAGATGGCAGCCTGCCTTAATGTTCTTTCAACAATTTCATTTAATGACTTCTTATCCCTTATACCGTTTAATTTTGGTCCGAAGACGAGGTTGTCATAAATAGATTTCGGGAAAAGGTTCGACTTCTGAAAGACCATACCTACTTTTCTCCTTAGTTCAACTATATCTATATTGCCTTCGTGTATATTTACGCCGTCAACAACTACTTCCCCTTTTATTCTTACCCCTCCGATCAGGTCATTCATCCTGTTAAGAGTTCTCAAGAAGGTTGACTTCCCGCATCCTGATGGCCCGATGAATGCCGTAATATTGTTGGCAAAAATATCTAGAGATATATTTCTTAAAGCCTGCTTCTGCCCGTAGAACAGGTCAAGGTTTCTGGTTCGGACCTGTATTTTTTCTTCTTTCATAAAGTTTTCTTTGTTCCTGCTTTTCCATAAATATTATTACTCCTATAAAATTAAGATAATTCTACGTTACCGTGTGTTAAGTTATTGTTAAATAGATTATGTATAAGTTCATAATCCCCCTGTAAATAAAGGGGGGAATGGATACACATCCTATTTAACAGTTTCTTAACACTAACTTAATACTCCTTTAACACATCTTTTTCAGGATTCACCTATGTTAAAAGCGTCAATAATTTTTGACGAATTAATCGAATACCATTTAACAAACATATTGGGAAACCATGAAAATAATAATTCTCTTTTCGGCACTCGTTCTTGTTCTTGCGGGTTCCTTAACGGCACAGGAGAAACCCTCTCCTAAACTAAGCGGACTTATGTTCGGCGACTATTTTTATAACATCGATCAGAAGGATTCTTCAAAGAAAAACCTGAACGGCTTTCAGTTCAGAAGAATATATGTAACTACAGATTATACTATCTCGGAATCATTCGACACAAGATTCCGCCTGGAGGCCGACCAGTCAGCCTCATCTCTTACCTCAGGCGGCAAGATTGGCGTGATGGTTAAAGACGCATACCTTAAATGGAAAAATATTTTCCAGGGGAGCGACTTCTACTTCGGTATATCCCCTACGCCTGAAATTGAAACGGCCGAATCTTTCTGGGGCTACAGGTCACTTGAAAAAACCATTACCGACTTAAACGGCATCATCTCTTCACGCGACCTGGGTGTCGACCTACGGGGAAAATTTGATGAGTCTGGCACCATTAAATATTGGGTAAAAATCGGAAACAACTCAGGCAATGCACCTGAAGTAAATAAATACAAACGCTTCTACGGTATGCTGCAGTTTATGCCATTAAACTTTTTCCAGTTCACAGTCTACGGCGACTATGCTTCATATGCTCCAAAGACAGACCCTCTGGACAAGCAGGCAAAAGGCAATAACGCCTTCGTTGGAGCCCTCCATCTGAACTTCTTCCAGAAAGATGTCTACTCGGCAGGCGTTGAAACATTTTATAAAACTCAGCAGAGCAACTTTTCTTCCAATAAAATCACCCCTCTTAAGACACAAAACAGCTATGGGATTTCGGCTTACGCATGGTATAGAATAATGGATAAAGTCCGCCTGGTCGGAAGATATGATAAATATACACCCAACACTGACCTCAATAAAAACGACAGGACAAGCCTTATTCTTGGAGCCGTTGATTTCCAGGTTGACAAAAGCGTAAGCGTAATGCCTAACATGGAATCTGTTTCATACTCAGGACTTAAGGCCCGGGACCTGGTCGGTCGTGTAACATTTTCTTATCAGTTCTAATCATTTATCATTAAAGGAGCAAATAATGAAATCAAAATTTTTAATCATTCTCAGCATACTGATGATCTCATCAGTCATGAATGCCCAGATGAAGCTTAACGGCGCAGGGGCCACTTTCCCATACGTCATTTATTCAAAATGGTTCGACGTCTACCATCAGAAGACAGGCGTACAGTTCAATTATCAGTCTATTGGTAGCGGCGGGGGCATTAAGCAGGTAATTGAAGGCACGGTTGATTTCGGAGCCTCAGATGCCCCGATGACAGACGAACAGTTGAGGGAGGTTCAGTCAAAGCAGGGCAGCGAAATCCTCCACATACCAACTGTGATGGGCGCCGTTGTCATTACCTATAACCTGCCGCAGATTGGGAAAGGACTTAAACTCACGCCTGAAGTGATTGCCGATATTTTCCTTGGAAAAGTCAAAAAATGGAACGATTCCAAGATCACCTCTGTCAACAAGGGTATGAACCTGCCCGATAAGGCAATCTTTGTTGCCCACCGCTCCGACGGCAGCGGAACGACTAACATTTTTACTGGCTATCTTTCTAAAGTAAGCCCGGAGTGGAAAAGCAAGGTTGGGCAGGGTACTTCTGTAAACTGGCCCGCGGGCCTGGGCGGCAAAGGCAATGAAGGCGTTGCCGGACTAGTAAAGCAGACACAGGGCGCAATTGGCTACGTGGAACTGGCCTACGCCGTGCAGAACGGGCTTCCTTATGCCTCGCTTAAGAATAAGGCAGGAAACTTTGTTGAGCCTGCTTTTGCAAATGTTTCTGAGGCCGCTGCTGGTTTCATTAAAAATATGCCCGCTGACCTGAGAGTCGAAATCACAAATGCAAATGGGAAAAACTCATACCCGATATCGGGATTTACATGGCTCTTAATTTATAAGGACATGAAAGATAAAGGCAAAGCAAAGGCCATTGCCGACTTCCTGCGATGGGCTGTTACCGAAGGACAGAAATTTGCTCCCGGACTTTACTACGCCCCTCTTCCAAAGGAAGTTGTAAAACTGGATGAAAAGAAAATTTCAAGTATATCGGTGAAGTAAATATGAATGTTAAAAACAGGGGCCGGGAGAACGCAGGTTTGGCGCCTGTAAAGCCCGGTCCCTTCCAGGCTAAAACTGCCCTTATCTCCTTTCCGGGATTCAGGGGCAGTCTTTTTTTAAGAAAGAACTTTGGTGACCTGATATTTGAAAACCTCACCAGGTTCTTTGCCTTTTTACTGCTCGTGCTCGTAATTGTAATGGGCTATGAGATGCTCATGCAGTCGATGCCTTCAATAAATAAATTCGGATTGAAATTCATTACTTCAAAAACCTGGGATCCGGTGCAGGAAAACTTCGGCGCACTCCCCTTTATATTCGGAACACTTTTTTCATCCCTGCTTGCACTTGTTCTTTCTGTAGTCTTAAGTATAGGCACTGCGGTTTTCCTCTCGGAATTTGCCCCTTCGTGGCTTGAAAAAATTGCATCCATGCTGGTCGAACTCCTGGCCGCAATTCCAAGCATTGTCTACGGACTTTTCGGAATTTTTGTTCTTGCCCCGTTTCTGAGGGATTCGGTTGAGCCGTGGCTTGGTGAGCGTTTTGGTTTTCTTCCCCTCTTTATCGGGGCCCCTTATGGATTCGGGATGCTGGCTGCGGTCGTGATTCTGACAATAATGATTCTGCCGATAATAACTTCGATTTCGAGAGACATTATGAAGTCAATACCCATGGCCCAAAGAGAAGCAGCCTATGCGCTGGGGGCAACAAAATGGGAGGTTGTGCGTATTGTCTTATCGGGATCAAAATCGGGCATTCTCGGCGCTGCGCTCCTTGGGCTTGGACGCGCCATTGGTGAGACCATGGCTGTTACCATGGTAATCGGAAACACTCCTCAGATTTCCCTTTCTCTTTTCGATCCGGCCTACACCATGGCCAGCGTGCTGGCAAATGAGTTTAGCGAGGCAACCTCTCAGCTTTATACAAGCGCGCTTATTGAAATTGCGCTGCTGCTGTTTGTCATGACATTTATCTTAAATGCAGTTGCACGGTTTGTTGTCTGGAGCGTAACAAAAAAATACTCTAAGGTGTAAATATGACACGAAAATCTAATTCAAAGTTCAGGAAAATAAAGAGCCGGGTTATGACTCTAATCAGCATACTTTGTGCTGTGGCAGTTATAGTTCCGCTTTTCATAATCCTTTTTTATACACTAAAACAGGGGCTGAGTGCAATTAACTGGTCCTTTTTTACCCAAATGCCTAAGCCTGCTGGTGAAGCTGGCGGAGGCATGGCAAATGCACTTATGGGAACTGCCATTTTAATCGGCTTGGGAAGCCTGATGGGAATTCCCGTCGGCATATTCTCAGGCATTTATCTTTCGGAAGCTAATTCCTCCTTTTTTGCAAAAAGTGTCAGATTTTTAACTGAGGTCTTAAACGGAATTCCATCCATTGTAATAGGTGTAGTGGCCTACATTTTAATTGTTGTGCCAATGAAGAGGTTTTCAGCCCTGGCCGGGGGCTTTGCTCTGGGTATTCTTATGATTCCTCTTATTACAAGGACAACAGAGGAGATGCTGAGGCTTGTACCCGGGACTTACCGCGAGGCCGCCCTTGCCTTAGGCGCCCCGCGCTGGAAGGCAACTCTTTTTGTCGTTCTTCCTGCGGCATTTAAGGGAATTTTTACAGGCATCCTGCTCTCCATCGCAAGGGTTGCAGGAGAAACAGCCCCCCTGCTCTTTACAGCGCTCGGCAACCGTTTCTGGTCAACAAGGCTTGATGAGCCGATTGCTTCTCTTACTGTATTCATATATGACTATTCGAAGGCCCCCTTTGAGGACTGGAACCGCCAGGCATGGGCCGCGGCTTTGGTACTCATATTTCTTGTAACCCTGATCAACATAACCTTCCGCGTCATCGCCAGAAAAAAGATTTGACAGGTTGAATATCACTTCACCTTACAAAAACAAAAAAGCCGTGATTTTTCAACCACGGCTTTTTTCATAATAATTTAAGTTAAATTATTTTGCGTAGAACTGCCTTCTGTTATCTACAATCTTGGCGTCCTTCTTTAACTCATTGATCCACTGGCTGAAGAAATATGATTTCTTCTGCTGAAGCAGGTTGTCTCTTACAGAGTTTCTCTGCATTGCATACTGTGACTGCTGGAAAGGAGTTCTGCTTGTAACCTGAATCAGGTAAACACCTCTCTGACCCTTTACAGGCTCTGTAACTTTGTTGACGTCTGCATTGAGCGCCTTCTGCATGAAAGCAAAATCACGTCCGATACCCGGAATTGACTGTGCAGGTGAAAAAGTGCCTGTCGTGTCAAACCTGGCCTGTCCGCCATAGCTCAGAGCAGCCTGCTGAAGTGAAGAACCTGAAGCCTGCTTTCTGATCTGTTCAGCAATCTGAGTTGCTTTCTGAAGCTTCTTCTCGCGGATAACCATCGGCTTAAGTGAAGCTTTTACTTCTTCATATTTCCTTACACCCGGCTTAACTGCCTCAGCAACCTGTGCAACTACGTATCCGTTCTGAGCTTTGTAAACTTCGCTTAAGTCACCCTTGTCACTGTCAAAAGCCCAGTCGACCATTGCCTTGTTGGCGCCGATACCGGGGACGTAAGATGCATCCTGGTTGAATAACGGGGTTTCCAGTATCCTGTAGTTCATTGTCTTTGCTTCCTGATCGAAGCTCGACTTCTTTGAAAGATATACAAAATCGTTGGCTGCCTGATATGCATTGTCTGCAGTTGAGGCTGAAGCCTTGATCTTATTGACTATCCTTTCAACAATATACTTGCCTGAAGTCTTTCCGGTAACCTTTACAATGTGATAGCCGAAATTGGACTTGAAAGGCTTCTGTACAACGCCTACCGGGCCGTTAAAGCTTGCGTCTTCAAATTCCTTTACCATCTGTCCTTTTCCGAACCATCCTAAGTCACCGCCCTTCCTTGCGCTTGCAATGTCATCAGACTTATCTTTTGCCATTTTTGAAAAATCGGCACCCGACTGAAGCTGATTGTAAACATCCATTGCTTCCTGCTGAGCCTTGGCTTCATCACCCTTGAAAGGAATCAGGATGTGTGAGGCCCTTACAAATGTTTCGCTCGAAGGAGCTTTTCCAAGAAGCTTGTAAACCACGTAGCCTTCATATGTGGCATAAGGGCCTAAGATGCTTCCGGGAGCAGCGTTTGCAAATGCCTCAACAGCTTCCGGTGGAAGCATGTTTGGACTTAAAGTATCCTTTGTTGCGGGGGCTTCTGAATAGATCTGAACATAACTCTTGAAGTCTGCTGTATCACCCTTAGCTTTGTTGATAAGAGCAACAAGGTTGTTCTTTATTGCTATGGAGTCTTCTTTTGAGGCAGCTTTTGAGAACATTACGTATCTTAGTTTCCTCTGTGCATCAACCTTGAAGCGGTCCTGGTTGTCATTATAGAACTTCTTCAGGTCGTCCTCATTTACTGAAACTGAATTATCGGGTATTGTATTCAGGTCAACCAGCAC